>NZ_JAODMP010000026.1 GCF_025464835.1 Mycetocola sp.
CGCACTTGCCACACTGGAGCAGCCCGGACAGCAGATGGCGGCGCGGCGCGCGCCGCCCGGAGGCCTTCTTCGTCTGGAAGGTCGCCAAAATCTGGAGGTGCTGTTCCTCACTGATGATCGCCGGCCACGCTGCCCGGCCGGCGGGGACACCGTGATGGTCACGAATGCCCGCGATCCGCCCGGAGATCAGCACTGCCCGTAGCGTCGGCGTGCGCCACTCCTCCGCCCCGGACGTGGTCTGCACCTCCTGCGCGTTCAACCAAACGACAAGGGACCGGACCGACTCCCCCGCAAGGAAACGATCAACCTACACGCGGATGATTACCGCCTCGGACTCACGAACCGTCACCTTGTCGAACTCATACCCGAATGGGCGCTGCGAACCACCATTCGGCTTCCCCAGCTCAACGTTCTGCTGGATTTTCCGCTTGATCCGTGCCGACTTCCGGGCCGACTCGTTCACCGCCACCGCTGCGGTGATCCGCGCCACGAGCATCCCGTTATCGTTCCCGAAGTTGATATCCGAAGTGACCGTGGCCAACTGCTCCACCCCGGCCCGATCGCACAACTCAACGAACTGCTCCCACTCCATCGGTCGCCGGGTCAACCGATCCTGATGGTAAGCAATGACAGCGTCCCGCTTCCCAGCCTCAATATGGGCAAGCATCCGCGCGTACGCGGGTGTTTCCTTGCCCTTGCACGCAGAAAAGTCATTGTCGACGTATTCCTCCGCCACAACCCATCCGCGTTCTTCAGCGAGCTTCCGGCAGTCCTCGAGCTGGCGTTGCACGCCCAGCGCCTGCCCAGACTGATCGCTGGAAATGCGGGCATAGATCGCGGCAGATCGCACACGCTTCATAAGGGGTCATATTAGCGTTGCGTTAGTAACCTGGCCATGCTCTGCCCCAAACAGCATCGCCTCGAACACGACACCACCGGGAAGGCGGAACAGATCGGCGGGGGCAGCCTGCGTTGGACCTCTCCAAACGGACGCCGTTTCAGTCGATCAGGTCGTGGCGCACAATGATGGCCTCACGGCCGGGGCCGACACCGATCGCCGAGATCCGTGACCCGCTCATGGCCTCGAGCGCCAGCACATAGTCCTGCGCGTTCTTGGGCAGGTCCTCGAAGCGGCGGCAGCCGGAGATGTCCTGCTTCCAGCCGGGGAACTCTTCGTAGATGGGCGTCGCGTGGTGGAAGTCCGACTGCGACACGGGGATCTCGTCGTGGCGAACCCCGTCGACGTCATACGCGACACAGACCGGAATCGTGTCGAGCTCATCGAGGATGTCGAGCTTCGTCAGCACGAAGTCGGTCACACCGTTGATCCGGGCCGTGTAACGCGCGATCGGAGCGTCGTACCAGCCGACCCGGCGTGGGCGCCCGGTGGTCGTGCCGAATTCGAAGCCGCGGGAACGCAGGTGTTCACCGGATGCATCGAACAGCTCGGTGGGGAACGGTCCCGAACCCACTCGGGTCGTGTAGGCCTTGACGATCGCGATGATCCGGTCAAGCCGGTTCGGCGCGACGCCGGATCCGGTAGCAGCCCCGCCGGACGTCGCGTTCGACGACGTGACGAACGGGTAGGTTCCGTGGTCGACGTCGAGCATCGTCGCCTGGCCACCCTCGAACAGCACGATCTCGTTGCGCTCGAGCGCCTGGTGCAGTTCAAGGGCGGTGTCGGCCACCATCGGTCGCAACCGCTCGGTGTACGACAGCAGATCATCAACGATCTCGTCGGCGGAAATGGCACGGCGGTTGTAGATCTTGAGCAGCATGTGGTTCTTGACGTCGAGCGCACCCTCGACCTTCTGGCGCAGGATGTTCTCATCGAACAGGTCCTGGATCCGGATGCCGACACGGTTGATCTTGTCGGCATAAGCCGGCCCGATCCCCCGCCCCGTTGTCCCGATCTGACGCTTGCCGAGGAACCGCTCCGTCACCTTGTCGAGCGTGCGGTGATACTGCGTGATGACGTGTGCGTTGGCCGACACCTTGAGCCTGGAAACATCGACACCGCGGGCGCTCAGCGCCTCCAGTTCGTGGAACAGCACTTCGAGGTCGATGACGACACCGTTGGAGATGACGGGCGTGACTCCCGGCGTCAGGATGCCAGACGGCAGGAGGTGCAGCGCGTACTTCTCGTTGCCGACGACGACGGTGTGGCCGGCGTTGTTACCGCCGTTGAATTTGACGACATAGTCGATCCGGCTGCCGAGGAGGTCGGTTGCCTTTCCCTTGCCCTCGTCGCCCCACTGGGCGCCGACGATCACGATTGCTGGCATGGCGGATGCTCCTTCTTGGCGTGGAAAATAGTGTGACGCCGGCGGGTCGGCGACGGGTCGAGCTAGTCCTGCCCTCGAATGAAGAACACTTCAGTCGAGGGGGGCGGCTCAAGAGGCAGGCCCTCGGTTTCGATCCGCGCCGGCGCGGTCTCATCGGCGTCACGCAGGAAATCGGTGAGCCTGGTCACTTCGTCGCCCTCACCGATGGCATCCGCGGCGTTACGCAATGCGTACAGCGCACGAAGGAAGCCCTGGTTGGGTTCGTGCGACCAGGGCACAGGACCCTGACCCCGCCAACCGGCCTTGCGGAGCGCGTCGAGCCCGCGGTGGTAGCCCACCCGGGCATAGGCGTACGCGGCGATCGGGTGAGCCGAGTCGAACGAAGCCTCGGCGAGCCGGGCCCAGGCCAATGACGATGTGGGGTGTGCTGCCGCGACAGCGGCGATGTCATCGACCGTCGTTGAGCGGTCGAGTGCGTCGACGACCTCCGGCTCCGCCGGCAGGCGAGTCTCCGGCATTCCAAGCAGGTTGTCTCCAGTCACCTGTCCAGCCTAGCGCGTCACTCGATGCACGGGCGGCGGCCGGTTTTCCTAGACCGCGATGCCTCGGGCGCGGAGGAACGGGGCCGGGTCGGTGTGGTCGCCGTTCACATAGATCTTGACGTCGGCGTGACAGCCGGTGGCGACGCCGGTGTCTCCGACTTTGCCGACGAAGGCACCAGCGCTGACCTGGCTACCAACGCTTACACGCAGCGAACCGGACTGCATGTGCCCGTAGTAAGACTGGACCCCTCCACCGTGGTCGACGATCACCCGGTAGCCGAAGTCTCCGGCGTACCCGGCGTAGGAAACCCTGCCGGCGGTCACCGAACGCATCGGCGTGCCGCAGGCGTTGGCGAAGTCGATTCCGCTGTGGAACGAAACGGAGCAGCCGGTGCCGCCGCAGAGGATCGCGCGGGGACCGTACGACGAGCTGACCCGGCCCGGCAACGGACGCCACCAGCCCTGCGCCGACGGCTGGAAGTAGGTACCGGTCGCACCGGCGTTCGAGCCACCTCCACCGCCGCCGCCGCGGCTGGGGCTGGGGCTGCCACCGCCGCTTGCGTTCCGCTTGGCTGCGGCTGCTGCGGCGTCGGCGAGGGCTTTGGCCGCGGCTGCGCGTTCGCGTTCCTTCCGCTCCTCCTCGGCTTTCCTGGCGGCTTCGACGCCGGCGGCGTAGCCGGCTTCGACGGTCGCAGTCTCACCCTGGAGGAAAGACAACTGGCCGAGGAGTGTTTCCTCATGTTTTTCCTGCTCAGCCACAGCCGCGGCGGCTACCGCGGCGGCATCCTCTGCCGCGTTCAACTTCGCTTCGGAGTCTGCACGTGCTGCTTCGAGCACCGCGGCCGCGACCACAGCCTGTTCGCTGAGCGAGGTGACCTGATTCGCGTCCTGGCGGGCATCGTCAAGGAGCTGGGAGGACAGACCGGTCAGCTTGTCGATCGCCCCGAGCTTGTACAGCGTGTCATCAGCGTTCTCGGAGTCGACCAGCAGACTCGCGGTGACGTCGAATGTGTTCGTACGTCCCATTCGGGCAAACATCGTACCGGCCTGCTGGGCCGATTCGGCGGCTGTCGCGTGAGCGGTTTCGAGCTGGGTCTTCAGATCGGCGGAATTGTGCTCCGCCTGTTCCGCGACGAAGAGCGCGTCGTCATATTCCGTGGCTGCGGCGACAGCTGCCGTCTGGGCTGCGGCTGACGCGTCGCGAAGCGACTGGATCAGCGCCTTGACGGACTCGATCTGTGCTTGCTTGGCCGACTCGTTCGCCCGGGCGTTGGTTACGTCCTCCCAGCTCGGATAGGTCGTGGCGGCTGTGGCTGGCACGGTGATTCCGACCGCTCCCACGACGACCGCAAGAGAAACGGCCACGACAAGAGATCGAAAACGCAAACGCATCTCCTCATCGTGGCAGAAAGAAGAGGATTTGTCTGGAGGGCAAGGGTGAGTCGCCTACACCCAGAGCGGGTGCCCCTCGGCACCTGCTCCGGGTGTTTCCCTCTTAGAAAAGGTCCTTTTCAGCGAGCCAGTCGGAGGCGAGCGCGTCAGGAGACGCCTTCTCGTCGCCCTGGTTGCGGCCGTTGAGTTCGATGAGATCCTCTGTTGTGAGCTCGGCCGTGACGGCGTTCAGGACGTCCTTCACGGTGTCGGATGCCTTCTTCGAGTTGATGAGCGGCAGGACGTTCTGCGGGAGGATCATGTTCTCCGGGTCCTCCAGCGTCACAAAGCCGTTCTCCTTGATCGACGGGGTTGTCGAGTAGATGTCGGCGATGTTCACCGTGCCGTCGAGCAGCGCGGCCGTCGTGAGCGGTCCACCTGAGTCGCTGATCGGAACAAAGCTGATCTTCGCCGCGTCGACACCGTAGACGTCGGTCAGTCCCTTCGGCCCGTACGGGCGCTCAGCGAGCTCCGGGTTGCCGCCGACGATGAGCGGCACGTCGAGTCCGGCGAGGTCCGCGAGGCTGGTGACGTCGTTCCGCTCGCTGAATTCACTGGTGACGTTGTAACTGTCCTTGTCTTCGGCCTCCGACTGGTCGAGCACCTCGAAGCCGTCAGGCAGAGCATCCGGGAGCGCCGCGAAGACCTCTTCGCTTGATGCCGCCTCAGACTTCTCGTCGAAGAACTGGAGCAGGTTGCCGCTGTAATCGGGGACGAGATCGATCGAGCCGTCCTGCAGGGCCTCGATGTAGACGTCCCGCTGGCCGATCTGGCCGGCGAACTCGACGGTCACACCGTTGGCCTCAAGCGCCTGCGCGAAGATCTGGGCGATGATCTCCGACTCCGCGAATCCCGCCGAGCCGACGATGATCGTCTCCGCGTCCCCCGACGCCTCGTCTCCTGGCTCGAGAGGGTTGCCACCGGCAGCGCAACCGGTGAGGGCGAGCGCTGTGCCCGCGAGAACTGCGGCGGCCAGGCGGCCGCGTCGTGAAGAGAACATCGAATTTCCTTAATATGTTGGTGAAAGATCGCCGTTCAGGATGCCCTGGATGCAGCTGAAGCATTTCGGCCGTACGCGCGTTGCCTTCGGAGCGACGGGGTCGTTCGGATTGCCCGGACTCCGGCCGGGACGGTCAGTCGTTGGATCGAGATCAGGATTCCTTCGAGCACCAGCGCGAGGAGGGTGACAAGCAACGCTCCGACGAGCACCTTCGTGTAGTCGCGGACAGGGAGGGCATCAATTATGTACCGTCCAAGGCCGCCAAGCGAGATGTACGCGGCCACCGTTGCCGTCGCCACCACCTGCAGAACGGCCGATCGCACTCCTCCGATGATGAGCGGAAGGGCGAGCGGAATCTCGACTTTCCACAGGATCTGCCACTCGGTCATTCCCATCGACCGTGCGGCGTCCACTGTGCGTGGATCAACAGACTCGATGCCCGAGTATGCGCCGGCGAGCAACGGCGGGATCGCGAGCACGACGAGCACGATGATCGTCGGGATGAGGGCGAGCCGGATGCCGAATCCGAAGGCGATGGCGAGGAACGTCAGCAGCCCAAGGGTCGGGAGGGCTCGGAGCGCGCTGGTCGCCCCGATGGAGACGCCGCGGAACCGCCCGGTGTGGCCGATGTACAAGCCGAGGGTCACCGCGATGAGCACGGCGATGAGCACGGTCAACCCGGTGTATCCGAGGTGCTCGGCGAGCCGGGTCGGGATGCCGTCCGGGCCTGACCAGTGTGCAGGGTCGCCGATCCAGACGAAAGCCTCCGCGAAGGCGTTCATGCGGCGACGGCTTTCGTGCGTGCCGTCCTGGCGTTACGACGAGCCGCGGCGTCGACTCGCGCCCACGGTAGAAGTATCCGCCCGGCGAGCACGAGGAGCACGTCGAAGACCACGGCGATGAGTATCGTGCCGATGATGCCGACAAGGATCTCAGTCGCGAAGTTGCGCTGGTAACCGTTGGTGAAGAAATAACCGAGCCCTGACATACCGACGAGGGCGCCGAGAGTGACGAGGCTGACCGTACTCGTCGAGACGACGCGGAGCCCAGCCAGAAGAACGGGTCCGGCGAGCGGCAACTGGACCTGCCAGAACCTGCGCCAAGCACCGAAGCCGACGGCAGTAGCGGACTGGGTGACGTCCCCGGAGACCGCGTCGAAGGCATCCGTCGCCGTCCGCACCATCAGAGCGACCGCGTAGATGGTGAGGGTGACGATGAGGTTCGCCGGGTTGAGGATCCGGGTGCCGAGCACGGTCGGCATGGCCACGATGAGGGCGAGCGACGGAATCGTGTACAGCAGCCCGCACACGGTGAGCAACACGCCGCGGGACACCCGGTAGCGGTGGGCGAGCCAGCCGATCGGCACGGCGAGCAGGAACCCGAGGAGGATCGGCGGGATGCTGAGCAGGACGTGGTCGAGCGTCAGATCCCCGATCTGCCCGATGTTCGCCAGCACCCACGTCATGTGTGTGTGCCCTCGTTCAGTATGCCGGCGAGCCGGCCGGTTCCGTCGACCACGACCTGGCGGCCTGAGACCTCTTCGATCCGGAGCGCCCGCCGACCCCGGTCGGCGCCGATGAAGGTGTTCACGAAGTCGTCGGCGGGATCGGCGAGGATCTCGGCCGGGCTGCCGACCTGTGCGATCTGCCCGCCGGTTCTCAGCAGCACGACCTGATCGCCGAGCAGGAACGCCTCATCGATGTCGTGTGTCACGAAGACGATGGTCTTCGCGAGGTCTTTCTGGATCCGGACCAGCTCCTGCTGCAGTTCACTCCGGACGAGCGGGTCCACCGCCCCGAACGGCTCGTCCATCAGGAGGATATTGGGGTCGATAGCGAGACCCCGGGCGACGCCGACGCGTTGCTGCTGCCCGCCCGAGAGCTGGGAGGGGTACCGATCGGCCAGCGCGCGGTCCAGACCGACCGTGTCCATGAGGGTCAGTGCCTCAGCGCGCGCCTGGGCGCGTTTGACACCGGAGAGCAGCGGAACCGTGGCGATGTTGTCTGCGACGGTGCGGTGCGGGAGAAGTCCGGAGTTCTGCATGACATACCCGATGCGCCGGCGCAGCTTCACCGGTTCGAGAGTGGAGATGTCATCGCCGTCGATCGAAATACTGCCAGAAGTCGGGTCGACCATTCGGTTGATCATGCGCAGCAGTGTGGTCTTCCCTGAGCCGCTCGACCCCACCAGGACCGTCGTCGTGCGGGACGGAATGGTCAGGCTGAAGTCGGCGACGGCAAGCGTCCCGTCGGGGAACTTTTTCGATACCGCGTCGAATCTGATCATGGCGGACCCCTTGAGCTAAGCCGGTCGGGTGGCTTCGCATGATTTCAGCGTAGACAACGAAACGCCGAAGGCACCAGCGTTGCTAGGCGGGGCTCTGCTGGTGTAGAGCTACATGCCAGCTACCACCGCCGTACACGTACGTTGTCGACATGCGGAGTTCAACCGTCTCATCCCCGCGTGTGGCGACCGCCCGATAGGCGACGATCCCCGCACGTTCACCCAGCCTGACGATCGCGGGTTCGTGGATCTCATACGCATCCCACGGCACCATGCCGGCGAAGGACCTGGCGATATCGTCCCGGCCGATCGCCGCTCCTGGGACGATCATCAGGGCATCGCGGGTCATCGCCCGCGCGTAATGCTCACCGCCGCGGCCCTGCAGAATGGCCTTCCAGCCGGCGTGTTCCTCACGAAGAAGGATGGCGGGTAGATCGTCGGTGATCTCAGTCATGGCCTCACGCTACCCCCTTGAGGACGGTTCGCGGATGATCAGCTCTCTGTCTGAGGGAAGCTGACGTGTTGCATGACCCAGGCGTGCATGGCGACGGCGGCGGCCGCCGAGGCGTTGATCGACCGGGTTGAACCGAACTGGCTGATCTCGAGCACGGCGTCTGATGCGGCGATTGCCTCCGGCGAGAGCCCTGGGCCTTCCTGCCCGAATAGCATGAGGCAACGCTCCGGCAGCGTGAACGTTTCGATCAGCACGGATCCCGGCACGTTGTCGATCCCAAGGATCGGCAGGTTCTCAGCGCGTGCCCACTCGACCAGGCCCGCGACATCCGCGTGGTGAAGGACGTGCTGATAACGGTCGGTGACCATGGCGCCGCGCTTGTTCCAGCGCCGACGGCCGACGATGTGCACGGTGTCGGCTCCGAAGGCGTTCGCGGTTCGCACGATCGAGCCGATGTTCATGTCGTGTTGCCAGTTCTCGATGGCGACATGGAACGGATGCCGGTGCTCGTCGAGATCGGCAACGATCGCGTCGAGCTTCCAGTAGCGGTACCGGTCGATGACGTTGCGGGTGTCGCCGTGGATCAGCAGGTCCGGGTCGAAGTAGTCCTCTTCGGGCCAGTCTCCCTGCCACGGCCCGACGCCGTTCGTCGACAGCTCGTGACTGGGGTTGAGAGGGAGATCTGGCACCCTCCAACCCTAACCGCGCTGCGCACCCCGGGCCTCGCCCTCTCCCGGGGCACTCACCCGGCCCCTGTTCCCGTCGACGGTGACCAGCTGCCCGGTTGTGAGCACGGTCGTCGCTGTCCCGGTTCCCCTCACCGCCGGCAACCCGTGCTCCCTCGCGACGATGGCGGCGTGTGACCCGACGCCGCCGCTGTCGACGACGACGGCCGCCAGCGACACCATCGCCGCACCTCCTCCGCACCTCCTCCGCGCGTCCGAGCGTGACTCAGTCGTACACCGGAACGGAACGTGAAGGCTCTTTTCGGCGAACCGAAATGTTGCTATCGTTTCGGCATGCCGAAATCTTCGGGCGTCGTCATCGAGTCACGTCCCGGCCGCGTGGCAAAACCGCCGCGCCTGCTCTGGCTGCTCGGCCCAGCCCTCGTCGCCGGCGTCGCCTACCTCGACCCCGGCAACGTCGCCAGCAACATGACGGCGGGCGCCCAGTACGGCTACCTCCTCGTCTGGGTCGTGATCGCGGGCAACACGATGGCCTGGCTGATCCAGTATCTCTCCGCCAAGCTGGGCATCGTCACCGGCAAGAGCCTCCCCGAGATCCTCGGAGAACGGCTGCGCTCCCGGCCAGGGAGGCTCGCGTACTGGCTGCAGGCGGAACTCGTGGCGATGGCCACCGACCTCGCCGAAGTGATCGGCGGCGCCGTCGCCCTCTCCCTCCTCTTCGACCTGCCACTGCTCGTCGGAGGACTGATCACCGGGACGGTTTCGATGGTGATGCTCACCATCCAGTCCCGGCGCGGACCGCGCGCCTTCGAATTCGTCATCGCCACGCTCCTCGTCATCATCGCCGTTGGATTCAGCGCCGGCGTCTTCCTCAACCCTCCGGATGCCGGCGGCGTCGCCTCCGGCATCGTGCCCCGCTTCGAAGACACCAACTCGGTGCTGCTCGCGGCATCCATCCTCGGGGCGACGATCATGCCGCATGCGATCTACGCCCATTCAGCGCTCAGCCGTGACCGGTTCGCGGTCCGCGCTGCCGGCCTCACCACACGGCGACTGCTGACGGTCACCCGGTGGGATGTGTCGATCGCCATGGTGATCGCGGGCAGCGTCAACCTGGCCATCCTCCTCCTCGCTGCAACGAACCTCGCGGGGGTGCCCGGCACCGACAGCCTCGAGGGCGCTCACCGGGCACTCGAGTCCTCCATCGGGCCGGTCATCGCGACCCTCTTCGCGGTGGGTCTGCTGGCGTCAGGGCTTGCGTCGACATCCGTCGGCGCGTACGCGGGTGCCGAAATCATGCACGGGCTGCTCAAGGTCCGCATCCCCCTGCTCACCCGCCGTGTCATTTCGCTGATTCCAGCACTCGCGGTGCTTGGGCTCGGATTCGACCCGACCCTCGCCCTTGTGCTCAGTCAGGTTGTGCTGTCGTTCGGCATCCCATTCGCTCTCATCCCGCTCGTCGCGCTCACCGCTCGCTCGGCGGTGCTCGGCCGATTCGTGAACCGGTGGCAGACCACCGCAGCGGGGGTCGTGGCATCCGTGTTGCTCGTGTCGCTGAACGCGGTGCTCCTCGTGCTTCTTTTCACGGGCGCTCAGTAGCGCCGGTAGCGTTGGCATGCCATGAAACCGTCGAAACCCGTCGTCGAGGACTACCTGAAGACCATCTACGCGCACACCGAATGGCAGGCGGACGCGATCACGCCGTCTGCGCTCGCGACCCGGCTGGGACTGGCGCCGTCGACAGTCACCGAGATGGTGAAGAAACTTGCGGCGGCCGGCCTGGTCACCCACGTGCGTTACGGGGCGATCTCGCTCACTGAAGCGGGAGCCGCGGCGGCGGTCGCTGTGGTTCGGCGGCATCGGCTGGTCGAGACCTGGCTCGTGCAGGAGATGGGGTACGGCTGGGATGCGGTCCATGACGAAGCGGAAGTGCTCGAACATGCGATCAGTGACCGCCTGCTGGCGAGCATCGACGAGCGACTGGGGCACCCGGACCGGGACCCGCACGGCGACCCCATCCCGGCGGTCGACGGTTCGGTGCGACGGGAGCGGTCACTTCTGCTCGAGGATGCCGGCGACGGGCACACCGGGGTGGTGCTGCGGATCAGCGACCGTGACCCGTCGCTGCTGCGCGAGCTCGAGGCAGCCGGCATCGGTGTCGGCACGACCGTGTCTGTGCGCCCTGGCACCCTTGTCGTCGGATCGACCCTCGTGCCGCTGCCGGCGCCTGCCGGGGCGGCGATCTGGCTCAGCGCCTGAGGGTCGACCATCAGCCTAAACTGAGCGGTGAGCGAAGGAGTTGTGGCATGACAAGACGCGATGAAGTTGAGTGCTGGCTGACCGACATGGATGGTGTCCTGGTTCACGAGAACCGGCCGCTTCCGGGAGCAGCCGAGCTTCTGCAGCAGTGGCGCGACCAGGGCAAGCCCTACCTGGTGCTCACGAACAACTCGATCTTCACCCCGCGTGACCTCAGCGCGCGGCTGCGCGCGTCAGGGCTCGAAGTGCCTGAGGAATTCATCTGGACATCGGCTCTCGCCACCGCTGCTTTCCTCAAGGACCAGATGCCCGGCGGTTCCGCCTTCGTCATCGGCGAGGCGGGCCTCACCACAGCGCTGCACGAAGCCGGCTTCATCATGACCGAGACCGCCCCCGACTATGTCGTCGTCGGTGAGACGCGTAACTATTCCTTCGAGGCGATCACCAAGGCGATCCGGTTGATCAACAGTGGCGCCCGTTTCATCGCGACCAACCCGGATGCCACGGGCCCCAGTGCGGACGGCCCGTTGCCGGCCACCGGCGCCATCGCGGCGCTCATCACCAAAGCGACGGGCAAGGAACCGTACATCGTCGGCAAGCCGAACCCGATGATGTTCCGCTCGGCGCTCAACAAGATCGGTGCGCACTCCGAGAACACGGGCATGATCGGTGACCGGATGGACACGGATGTGGTGGCCGGAATCGAAGCCGGCTTGCACACCATCCTCGTCCTCACAGGCATAAGCGACGAGGTTGAGATCAAGAAGTACCCGTTCAGGCCCTCAGAGATCCTTGGCGGCGTGGTCGACCTGCTTGAACCCCATCCGATCGAGTCAGAGGTCGTTTAGACGACCTCTGACTCGGTGCCTCAGCCCTGCGGTGCGGCGACCGACCCGCTCAGCGGTTCACCGCTCGAGCGGCTGACGAAGCAGTAGTAGTTGCGCTGCCCGTCGGCCCATTGCTCTTCGGTCACCGGATATGTGCCCTGCACCTGAAGGTCTGAATACTCGTCCGCCGCATCGGGGTCGAGGACTCCGGGCGCGCTGCACCAGAGCGATATCCGATCGAGGATCTCGCCCTCGCCGGGGTACTCGGCTGCAGGATCCTCCGCCACCGGCGCGGTGAAGACCATCTGAACCGCGTGCGGGTCCTCGCAGTCGACAACCGTGAAGGTCTCTGCCCACGGCGTCGAGTACGGGTCGATGCATTCGCCCCCACCGAGAGCGGTCCAATCCTGTTCTCCGACGGATGCAGGGCCAACAGGCGCGGCCGGTGTCGTCGGCGTGGCTGTTCCGGTCGGCGTCGTCGACGCGGTCGGCGTCGGTGCTGGGCCGGCGAGCAGCGCGGGAAGCTGTGAACCGAGGAAGAACAGTCCGCCAAGAACGAGAAGGGCCACGACCCCGATCGCCGCGAGGATCACTGGACGAGGTGCCCGTGCCGCTGCCGGGCGCGCCGGCCGGAGAGGGCGCCGTGCGGGCTTGGCCGCGGGTGGAGGAACGACCGGCGACGGTGTGCTGGTGAAGGTTCGGCGGCGCGGCCCTGCTTTCCCGGACGCGGCGGCCGGTGCGACGGCCGGCTCGGGCGGAGAGAACTCGTGCTCTTTCTCCGAGGAGCGCACCGGTTGCGCGTGGGATTGATCACCGGTCGTTCTGCTGGGCGAAGTGGAGGGGCCTGCCGATGCCTCGTCGGGATCGGTGGCTTCGTCTGACCGGTGAACCAGCGGATCCAGCTGGTCGTTCGCGGTCAGCTTCCAGCTGAAGTTGTCGAGGTCTTCGGTCTCGTATCCGGAGTTGTTCTGTGCGTCGTTCCCTCGATCGCCGTCGAGGTTCCCCTGTGCGGATGCATCTGGTTTCGGTTCGGGATGCACGGCCGGCACCTCAAACGCCGAAGTCGGAAGAAGGTCCGCTTTCCCGTCGGCCGGTTCGGGTTCGTCGAGCTCCTCCACGACGTGGTCACGGGCCGAACGCGGTGTGTACAGCGACGGTTCCGCAGTCGGAATGAGCCCGGTCTCGGCCTCGTCCTCGAGCTCGTTCTCCGGTTGCCGATCCAGGGAGGGATCGTCCGCGTCGCCCGGCACCATCGGGGTCCAGGCGGGTTCCGGGGTGAACGCCGGTTCAGGCAGGAATGCGGTCTCCGGTTCGATCGGCGGTTGCGTGTTCTCCGCACGCCGGGGCTCGAACTGCGCTGGTTCGGGCAGAAGAGGCTCGACATCTTCGACGTTCGCGGCCGTGTCGACGCTCCCGGTCTTCTCGACGTGGTGCTCCGGTCGCGGTTCCGGGTTCACCAGTGCGTCAGCGGCGATCAGCTTCTCACGCCACCAGGCGAGCACAGAGCTGTTTCCTGCCCGGCCGCCGTCGACCGGGGAACCGCCGCCCGCGCCCTCCTGAGGGGCCTGCCGAATGTCGAACTGGCCGGTCGGCGCGGCGTCGATCTGTGAGGCCAGCCAGTCGGCTCCGACGACTTCGCCCTCGCCGGTCGGCGGGTCGACCGGGGTCTCAGCGTCGCCCTGTGGCCGGCGGGTTTCGTCGGACACTACTCGAGCCCCAGATCGGACAGGCCGATCGCCGCGAAGTACGGGTACCCGGCGGCCTCGATGATCTCCCTGGCTCCCGTGTTCCGATCGACGACGACAGCGACACCGGCGATCTCCGCTCCGACCTTCTTGAGCGCCTCGATGGCGGCGAGAGGCGAACCGCCGGTCGTCGAGGTGTCCTCGAGCACGATGACCCGCTTCCCGGCGAGCTCCGGGCCCTCGACCTGCTTGCCCCGGCCGTGGTCCTTGGGCTCTTTGCGCACCACGAACGCGTCGTAGGCGAGGCCGCGAGCGGCGCCCTGGTGCAGGACGGCGGCAGCGACGGGGTCCGCCCCCATGGTCATGCCGCCGACGGCGACCACATCAGGGACATCGGAGATCAAATCGATCATGACCTGCCCGATCAGCGGGGCGACGCGGTGGTCGAGGCTGACCCGGCGGAGGTCGACGTAGTACGTCGCCTTCTTGCCACTGGTCAGGGTGAAGTCTCCGTGGAACACGGCATCCGCCGTGATGTATTCGATTAGTTGCTTGCGCGCGTCGGTCACTCTCGCAAGTTTAGCGATGCGCGCTTGGAGCGGCGAATGCCGCGACCCGAGGCTCGCGGCATCCGCATCATCCTCTGTCGCCTTGATTCCAATCCGGGGAGGCGACGGATGTCGCCGGACACCTCAATATTGAACCCTTCCGTCGCCGACGCCCTGCAACGCGGAGCCGAGGCGCTGCAGAGGGCGCACGCCCCGGTGGATGACCCGGCTCCGTTCACATCGCCGCGCTGGGTGTAACCCGAATCGGCGCATAACTCCCGCTCGCCCGCATGAGAACAAGCGGAACCGGCCTCCGCGGGCCGGCTTCGCTCGTTCTGGCGGAATTGCGCGCGCCAGGACTCAGTCGTGCTCGGGGAACCCGAGGTCCAGGCCGCCGTGGCTCGGGTCGAGCCAGCGACTCGTGACCGCCTTCTCGCGGGTGAAGAACTCGATCCCGTGCGGGCCGTACGCCTTCGCGTCACCGAACATCGAGTGCTTCCAACCGCCGAAGGAGTGGTACGCAACCGGCACCGGAATCGGTACGTTGATGCCGACCATGCCGACGGTCACCTCACGCTGGAAGCGGCGGGCGGCACCTCCGTCGTTGGTGAAGATCGCCGTGCCGTTGCCGTACGGGCTGTCGTTGATGATCTCGAGCCCTTCGGCGTAGCTGGAGACCCGGACGACCGAGAGGACCGGACCGAAGATCTCGTCGCTGTACACGGTCGAGGAGGTCGGCACATGGTCGAGCAGGGTCGGCCCGAACCAGAATCCGCCGTCCTCCCCGTTGACCTCCGGGTTCCGGCCGTCGACGACGACCGTCGCACCGTCTGAGTTCGCGACATCGACATAGGAGGCCACCTTGTTCCGGTGCACCTCGGTGATGAGCGGTCCCATGTCGCAGCCGCGACGTCCGTCGCCTGTCGTGAGCGACGACATCCGGGAGGCGATGCGGGAGACCAGGTCGTCTGCGATCGTGTCGACCGCCACGAGCACGCTGATCGCCATGCAGCGTTCTCCGGCCGATCCGAAGCCGGCGTTCACAGCGGCGTCGGCGGCGAGGTCGAGGTCCGCGTCCGGCAGCACGAGCATGTGGTTCTTCGCACCGCCGAGGGCCTGGACCCGTTTGCCGTTCTTCGCCGCTGTCTCGTAGATGTAGCGGGCGATCGGGGTGGACCCGACGAACGACACCGACTGGATGACGGGGTGCTCGAGGATCGCGTCGACCGCTTCCTTGTCACCGTGCACAACATTGAAAACGCCGTCGGGCAGGCCGGCCTCCTTGAGCAGCTCAGCCATCCAGACGGCAGCGGACGGGTCCTTCTCGCTCGGCTTGAGCACGACGGTGTTACCGGCAGCGAGAGCGAGCGGAAAGAACCACAGCGGCACCATCGCCGGGAAGTTGAACGGGCTGATGATCCCGACGACGCCGAGCGGCTGTTTGAGCGTGTACACGTCGACGCCGGTCGAGACGTTCTCGGAGTACTCCCCCTTCAGCAGCTGCGGGATGCTGGTGGCGAAGTCGACGACTTCGAGGCCGCGCGCGATCTCTCCGCCGGCATCCGACAACACCTTGCCGTGTTCGGAGGTGAGGATCGCGGCCAGTTCGCCTTTGCGGGAGTTGAGCAACTCGCGGAACGAGAAGAGCACGGCCTGTCGCTTGGACAGGGAGGACGCGCTCCAGCCGGGGAAAGCGGCGGCGGCGGCCTGGACTGCGGTGTCGACGTCGGCGACACCGCCGAGGCGGACTTCCTTCTGCACGACGCCGGTGGCCGGGTTGAAGACCGGACCGGTGCGGGTGGACGTGCCCTCAGCGATCGCGCCGCCGATGAAGTGGTTGATGTAGGTGGTCATGTGTGTCCTCCCTGGACAGTGGTGAAGACGGCGTCGTAGGCCGCGAGGGCCTCGGTGACCTCGTCGTCGGTGACGGTGCACGGGGGCACCACATGGATCCTGTTGTCCTGCACGAACGGCAGCAGGCCGCGCCCGACGAGCGCTGCCTTGATCTGCCCCATGGTTGCGGCGGGGAGCGGTTCCCTGGTCCCCGGGTCGGCGACGAGCTCCATCGCCCAGAACACGCCTTCTCCGCGCACCTCGCCGATCAGTTCGTGTTTTTCGGCCAGGGCGGCGAGGCCCGGGCCGATGGCGTCGCGGCCGATGCGGGCGGCGTTCTCGACGATGCCCTCATCGGCCATCGCGTCGAGCGCCCCGACGATCGAAGCCATGGCGAGCGGATGCCCCGAGTAGGTCAGCCCGCCAGGGAACACGGTCTCGTCGAAGTCGGCGGCGATTGCGTCAGGGATGATCACGCCGCCAGCGGGGACGTACCCCGAGTTCACTCCCTTGGCGAAGGTGATGAGGTCGGGCACCACGTCGTAGCCCTCAAAGGCGAACCATCGGCCGGTTCGGCCGAACCCGGCCATCACCTCATCGAGGACAAGCAGGATGCCGTACCGGTCGCAGAGTGCCCGGACCCCGGCGAGATACCCGGGCGGTGGCACGAGAATCCCCGCGGTGCCGGGAACGGATTCGAGCACGATCGCCGCGATGCTTGCCGGCCCTTCGGCCTGGATCACCCGTTCGAGGTGGTGCAGGGCGCGTTCGGACTCCTCGGCGGGCGTCGTCGCCCAGAACTCTGAGCGATAGAGGTATGGTCCGAAGAAGTGCACGTGCCCTCGCGCGTACTCGTTCGGTACGCGGCGCCAGTCCCCCGTGGCCACGATGGCTGCGCCGGTGTTGCCGTGGTACGACCGGTAGGTCGACAGGATCTTGTCCCGCCCGGTGTGGAGGCGGGCCATCCGGATCGCGTTCTCGTTGGCATCCGCTCCCCCGTTGGTGAAGAACACTTTGTGGAAGCCGTCTGGAGCCAGATCGGTGATGCGTCTCGCTGCTTCGCCCCTGGTGAGATTCGCTGTCGATGGCGCGATGGTGGTGAGCTGGTCGGCCTGCGCTTTGATGGCGGCGATCACCGCGGGATGCTGGTGGCCGATATTCACGTTGACGAGCTGGCTGGAGAAGTCGAGGTATTGGGTACCCTCGAAGTCCCAGACGCGGGTGCCGAGCCCGCCGGCCAGGACAAGCGGCTTGAGCGAGCCCTGCGCCGACCACGAATGGAAGACGTGGGTGCGGTCGAGGTCGAGCGCCTGCTGGTTTGTGTCGGACGTGAGCGTGAGTGTCACGGCATCTCCTTTGGTGCGTGGATTGTGTTGCGTGTATTGCTGGTGGGTGCCCAGGGCGGCCGGTCGGGCCGCCCTGGGCCTGCGATGCTAGTTGCCGCCCTCGTTGAGGGCGACCTCGATGGGTTCGAAGTCGTCGCCCGAGGTGTCGACGCCGTCCTCCTTCAGCTCATCGAGTGCCTTCTGGACGTACTCGTTCGAGTACGCCGTCTCCGGCGGCTCCGTGGTGATGATGGTCGCGCCGGTCTCGTTCTGGGTCCCGAGGGCGATCGCGACGGTCCTCACCCACGCGTCCTCATCAATCAGGCCGACTCCGTTCGTCGACGGCCAGATCAGCTTGTTGACCTCGTTGGTCATCCAGAGCTGGTGGCTCTCTCCGAGGGTGGAACCGGATGCCGTGACGATCGCCGCTGCTTCTTCCGGGTTGTCCTTCGCGTAGACCCAGCCTTTGATCGACGCCTTGATGAATTTCACTGTGGTGTCGGCGTAGTCCTCGTCGTCAAGCTTTCCAGCGTCGGCCCAGATGGCGTCCTGGAGCATCGCCGTTCCGACGTCGTTCCAGTTGATGACGTTCAACTCGTCGGGCTGGTACAGCTCGCCGGTCGCTGGGTTCGTGGTTTCCAGGACCTGCGCGTACTCGTTGTAGGTCATCGCTTGAGCTGCATCGATGTCGCCGGCCAGGAATCCGTTCATGTCGAACGCCTGCTGGACGAGGTTGATGTCGTCGAGGCCGACCCCATCTTTCTGCATTCCGGCGAAGAGCTCCCATTCGTTGCCGTAACCCCAGCTGCCCACGTTCTTGCCGGCGAGGTCTGCCGGTTCGGTGATGTTCTTGTCCGTGAACGAGATTTGCGTGGTGGCTGACCGTTCGAAGATCTGGGCGACATTCGTGATGTTCGCACCCTGTTCGATGGAACCGAGGACCTTGGGGACCCAGGAGATCGCGTAGTCGGCGTCTCCTGCGGCAAGGACGTCCTGCGGCACGATGTCGGCGCCACCCTCGAGGATTTCGACGTCGAGGCCTTCATCCTCGTAGTAGCCCTGGTCGAGCGCCGCGTAGTACCCGGCGAACTGGGCCTGCGCGAACCACTGGAGTTGGAGCTTGACCGGGGTCAGTCCGCCCGAATCCGTGTCGCTGCCATTCGACGAACCGCCGGTCGAACAACCGGTCAGAACGAGTGCGCTTGCCGCGGCGATCGCGCCGACCCCGAGGGCAAGCCGTTTGCTGTGTTTCATACTTCCTCCTTCTGGTTCTCTGCCTGTGGTGCTGGTGGTGTTTCGACCGCGGAACGGACGCTCATGGGGTCGGTCTGTGCCGGGAAACGAGTTTCTCGAGGCCGAGGGTGACCAAGTAAAAGACGAGGCCGACGAGAATCGAGCCGAGCACGTAAGCCCACGCAAGCGAATAGTTACTGCTCGATGCCGCCGAGGTGATCGATTTGCCCAGGCCGCCGACCGGACCGCCGAAGTACTCGGCGATGAGCGCCGAGATGACGGCGAGGCTCGACGCGATCCGAAGCCCGGTGAAGATGAACGGCAGCGCGCTCGGCAGAGTGACGTTTCTCGCCGTCTGGACCCCGGATGCCGCGTAGACGTGCATCAGTTCCCGGTGCACCGGCCGGACCTGCCGGAAGCCGCGGAGGGAGTTGAGGTACACCGGTATGAAGACGGCGATGGCCGCGATGATCTGTCGTGCCGTCTCGGCGCCTGCCCCGTACATCGTGTACAGCACCGGGGCCAACGCCACGATCGGGATCACCGCGAGCGCAGCGACGATCGGGACACTGAGTTCGTCGAGCACCGCCCAGACAGCCGCGAGGGTGGCGAGGAGCACACCGGCAACGGCGCCGAGAACGAGCCCGACCAGGGCGTTCCACCCGGTCACGGCGCTCGCCGTCCAGACATTGTCGATGTTGCCGAAGAACTGGTCGGCGATCGCCACAGGGCCTGGCAGTACGAACGGCTTGATCTCCAGGGCGACAACCGCGAGTTGCCACAGGGCGAGAACGGCGACGCCGAGCAGGAGCGGCGCGACCACCATCCTCGCCGAGATGAAATGTAGTCTCATCGGATATCTACCCCCCGCGCGTTGCCCGAGTCGGGGGTGCCGTGCAGGCTCTCACGCACCGCGCTGACCCCGTCGAAGAACGCAGTGTCCTCACGGATGTGTTCGCTGCGGTCGTCCGGCCCGCCCAGCCGGATCGGCAGGACCGAGCGGATGCGCCCCGGTCGCGGCGACATCACGACCACCCGGTCGGAGAGGAACACCGCTTCGGGGATCGAGTGAGTGACGAAGACGACGGCGGCCCGGGTGTCGGCGCAGATTCGGATGAGCTCGTTCTGCATGCGCTCCCTCGTCATCTCGTCGAGCGCACCGAACGGTTCGTCCATGAGCAGGAGGTTGGGGCTCTCGGCGAGGGCGCGGGCGATGGCCACGCGCTGCTGCATGCCGCCGGAGAGCTGGTCGGGGTAGTTGTCGCCGAAGTCGACGAGGCCGACGAGTTCGAGCAGTTCGGTCGACCGTGACCTGCGTTCGGCCGTGCCAACCTTATGCAGCTCGAGCGGTAACTCGATGTTCGCCCGCACCGTCCGCCATGGCAGGAGTCCAGCCTGCTGGAACGCAATGCCGTAGTCCTGGTCGATCCGGGCCTTCCTGGCCGTCTTGCCGAACACCTCGATCGTGCCGGCGGAGGGCTGGTCGAGGTCGGCGATGAGCCGGAGCAGTGTCGACTTGCCGCACCCCGACGGCCCGATCAGCGAGACGAACTCGCCAGGCGCGACGGTGAGGTCGACCGACTCGAGCGCGGTCACCGCTGCCTTCTTCT
Organism: Mycetocola sp.; assembly: GCF_025464835.1. Taxonomy (GTDB): domain Bacteria; phylum Actinomycetota; class Actinomycetes; order Actinomycetales; family Microbacteriaceae; genus Mycetocola_A. The sequence continues at coordinate 20,002 of NZ_JAODMP010000026.1, forward strand.
TGATCGAGAAGATCCGACTGACCCCGGTCACGTTCACTGCGTGGGCGTCGGTCACGGGGAGGGAGTCCTTCCTGGTCATGCGGGAACCTCTGCTCGGCGGAAGCGGCGGAGGGTGAGGCCGATCAGGGAGACCAGGCCGGCGGCCAGGAGGCCGACGAGGACGGCGCCGAAGATCGGAGCCCAGGGCTTGCCCGGGTCGCCGCCGGCTGCCGCGGCGAACTCGACCACCATCCGCCCGAGCCCCCCGCGCAAACCGATCGACACTTCGGCGACGACGGTGCCGATCACGGCGCTGGCGGCGGCGAGCCGGAGAGCGGGCAGGAGATACGGGACACTGGCAGGAAGACGCAGCCGGAGAAGAGTCCTCCACCAGCCAGCCGCATAGCTGTGCAGAAGTTCGACGTGGTTGGTGTCTGGCGATTCAAGGCCGCGGAGTGCGCCGATGGAGATGGGGAAGAACGCGAGATAGGAGGCGATCAGCGCCACAGACATCCAGTTCTCCCAGGAGAACTCACCGATCTCGAGAGCGGACCCCCACCGTCGGACAAGCGGCGCAATGGCGATCAGTGGCACGGTTTGGCTGAGGATGATCCACGGCAGGACCGCCTGCTCAGCGCTGCGGAACCGCTGCATCAGCAGCGCGAGAAGCATCCCGACGACGACGGCGACAAGCCAGCCGACCCCGGCGACCCCGAGCGTGAACGCCGACGCCTGCAGCACGGCGGACCACATCGGCGGTGACCCTGCAGCCGAGGTGACCGGCTCGAACAGCCGCTCGAACATCACCCAGATGTGCGGCATGGCGAGGTCGGTGGTGCGGGGAAGCACCGTGACCCCGCCGACAACCACGCCCTCTGCCGGGCCGAGGAACGTGTACAGTTCCCAGACGCCAGCGAGGAGCGCGACGCCGAGCAGGCCGAAGCCGATACGCCGCCACCAGCTCGAGCCCGTCGTCATGCCGTCGCCACGATCTTTTCCTTCAGCGCGGGGATGACGGTTTCGCCGTAGACCCGCAGGGTTTCTTCCTTGTTGTCGTGCTGCAGGTAGCCGGCGAACTGGTCGACTCCGATGCTCTTCAGCTCTTCCAGTTTTGCGATGTGGTCGCTCGCGCTGCCGATCAGGCAGAACCGGTCGACGATCTCATCGGGCACGAACCTGGTGTGGGTGTTTCCCGCTTTGCCGTGTTCGTTGTAGTCATACGATTCGCGGCCCTGGATGTAGTCGGTGAGCGCCTTCGGGACCGCGCCGCCCGTCCCATATTTGGCAACGATGTCTGCCACGTGGTTGCCGACCATTCCGCCGAACCAGCGGCACTGGTCGCGCATGTGCTCCACGTCGTCGCCGATGTACATCGGTGCAGCGACACAGAATCTGATCGACATCGGGTCGCGACCCGCCTGCTCCGCGGCATCCCGGACCGTTTTGATCATCCACTGTGCGATGTCGATGTCTGCCAGCTGCAGGATGAACCCGTCGCCCACTTCACCGGTGAGTTTGAGCGCGAGCGGACCGTACGCCGCCACCCAGACGTCGAGCTTCGAGCCGACACTCCACGGGAACTGCACGGTCGCCCCGTTATATTCGACGGGGCGTGAGTTGGCCAGCTCCCGAATGACGCGGATCGATTCGCGGAGCGTTTTGAGGTTCGACGGTGCACCGTTGGTCGCGCGCACCGCAGAATCACCGCGGCCGATGCCACAGATCGTCCGGTTGCCGTACATCTCGTTGAGAGTGGCGTAGGTGGATGCCGTCACCGTCCAGTCCCGGGTCGCCGGGTTGGTGACCATGGGGCCGACGGTGATCCGCTTCGTCTCGGCGAGGATCTGGCTGTAGATGACGTACGGTTCCTGCCATAGCAGGTGCGAGTCGAACGTCCAGACGTGGCTGAACCCGTACTGCTCGGCGAGTTTCGCGAGGTGCACGGTTCTCGAGGCGGGCGGGTTGGTTTGGAGTACTGCTCCGAAGTCCATGGATGCCCCTAGATCAGGTACTGACTGAGACCACGGGGAACATATTTTCCGTCTCCTTTGGCCCCCACGTACGAGTTGTCGTCGACGATGACCTTGCCGCGCGAGAGCACTGTGTCGACGTGGCCGTCGATCTCGTATCCCTCGTACGCCGAGTAGTCCATGTTCATGTGATGCGTCTTGCCCACCCCGATGGAGGTGTGGCCGTTCGGGTCGTAGATCACGAGGTCTCCGTCGGCTCCCGGCTGGATGACACCCTTCTTGCCGTACATGCCGAACATGCGGGCAGGAGTCGTCGAGGTGACTTCCACCCACCGTTCGAGTGAGATCTTCTTGTCGACGACGCCCTGATAGAGCAGGTCCATCCGGTGTTCGACCCCACCGATCCCGTTCGGTATCTTCGAGAAGTTGCCGAGTCCCATGTCCTTCTGCCCCTTCATACAGAACGGGCAGTGGTCGGTGGAGACCATCTGGATGTCGTTCGTCCTGAGGCTTCGCCACATGTGGTGCTGGTGCCCTTCGGCCTTCGACCGCAACGGCGTCGAGCACACCCACTTGGCGCCCTCGAAGTCGCCCCACTCCTCGCTTGTGGCACCGAGCTGGTCCTCCAGGGAGAGGTAGAGGTACTGCGGGCAGGTTTCGCCGAACACGTTCTGCCCTTTGTCGCGGGCCATGGCGATCTGTTCGACCGCCTGCTTCGCGCTCACATGGACGACGTAGAGCGGGGCGCCGGTGAGGTTGGCGAGCATGATCGCGCGGTGGGTGGCCTCCTCCTCCGCCTGCCAGGGGCGGGTGATTCCGTGGTAATACGGCGTCGTGTTGCCGGCAGCAAGCGACTGTTGCACGAGAAGGTCGATGACGCTCCCGTTCTCGGCGTGCATCATGATCATCGATCCGTTGTCGCTTGCCCGCTGCATCGCCTTGACGATCTGGCCGTCGTCGGAGAGGAAGACGCCCTTGTACGCCATGAACAGCTTGAAGCTCGATACACCCTCTCTCACGAGCTCGTCCATGGCTGTCAGCGACGCGTCCTGCACGTCGCTGAGGATCTGGTGGAAGCCGTAATCGATGGCGCAATTGCCCCGAGCCTTGTCGTGCCACAGGGCGAACTGGTCGAGCACCTGCTCACCGGCGTACTGCACGACGAAGTCGACGATGCTCGTGGTGCCGCCGTGGGCGGCCGCCCTTGTACCGGTCTCGAAGGTGTCGCTGGCTTCGGTGCCGCCGAACGGCATCTGCATGTGGGTGTGTGCGTCGATGCCGCCGGGGATGACATATTTGCCCTGGGCGTCGACCACCGTGTCCACGTTGTTCTCGACGTCGAAGCCGAGCAGGTTCGAACCGGGCGCGAGCACCGCAGCGATCGTCTCGCCGTCGATGAGGACATCCGCAGCAGCGGAGCCCGTCGAGTTCACGACGGTGCCGTTCTTGATGAGGGTTTTCATGGTTGCTCCTCGTCGGGATCCGGCTACGGCTTCGTGATGGACGCGTAGGAGTCCGGCCGGCGATCCCGGTAGAACTGCCAGTCGTCACGAACCTGCTTGATCATGTCGAGATCCAGATCGCGGATGACCAGTTCCTCGTGTTCGGCGCTTCCGCGTTCGCCGACGAAGTTGCCCTGCGGGTTCACGAACTGGCTGGTGCCGTAGAAGGTGACGGCGAGCGCCCCGTATTCGTTGTCTTCGGTTCCGACGCGGTTGGGAGCGGCGACGAAGTATCCGTTGGCGGCCGCTGCGGTGGCCTGCTCGAGGTCCCAGAGACGGTTCGACAGGCCGGGCTTCGTGGCGTTGGGGTTGAACACGATCTGGGCGCCGTTGAGGCCGAGTTCGCGCCAGCCCTCCGGGAAGTGCCGGTCGTAGCAGATGTACACGCCGATCGGCCCGACGGCCGTGTCGAACACCGGGTACCCCAGGTTGCCCGGGCGGAAGTAGAACTTCTCGTAGAACTTTTCGAGGTGCGGGATGTGGTGCTTGCGGTATTTGCCGAGGATCGTGCCGTCCGAGTCGACGACGACGGCGGTGTTGTAGTACACCCCTGGCATGTCTTCCTCGTAGATCGGGAGGATCATCACGAGGCCCAGTTCCTTGGCGAGGGCGGCGAAGCGCTGGACGATGGGTCCGTCCGCCGGTTCGGCGTAGTCGTAATACTTCTTGTCCTCGGTGATCCCGAAGTACGGGCCGTAGAACAACTCCTGGAAGCAGATGACCTGCGCTCCCTGCCGTGCGGCATCCCGAGCGAACTGTTCGTGTTTCGCGAGCATCGATTCTTTGTCGCCGGTCCAGGTGGTCTGGGTGATCGCGGCGCGGACTGCCGTCATATCTAGCCTCCGTATCGTCATTGAGCGGTGGGCGCTTCTGGCCGTCGGTCCTGTTTCGGTTCTGCCGATTCCATACTCAGGCCGAGAGCTGGTTAGCTGTTCCGCTCATTTGTTATTATTCGAGCTGAACATTTCTCCATTGTTTCCCTCTATGACGCTTTCGTAAATACCCAATCTGGGATTCCCGCAGGAAGGCCGAGCATGAACCCCGCGTACGGCGATCTCATCGACGACCGCTCGCCGCGGGGAATCGCCGAGTCGATCGCTCGGCTGATCACCACGGGCGTGCTCGCTCCTGGCGATCGGCTGCCCACCGTCCGCGAGCTCGGCGCCGAACTCGGTGTCAGCCCGGCGACGGTGAGCGCGGCCTGGCGCGCCATGGGAAGCGTGGGACTCATCGTGTCTCGCGGTCGCAGCGGGAGCTTCGTCCGGGCCAGTCCTGTTCCCTGGCTCACGCCGCGGGTCCAGACGATGGCCGGGCACATGGGCGAATCCCGGCTCGACCTCTCTCGCGGCGCTCCCGATCCCCTTCTGCTGCCGGACCTCACGCTGGCGCTCAGCCGTGTCTCCCAGTCCGCAGACACCTTCAGCTACCAGGAGCTGCCGGTGATCCCGCCGCTCCTCGAACACCTGCGGGCGGCGTGGCCGTACGAGGTCGAGGCGATCACTGTCGTCGACGGGGCGCTCGACGCGCTCTCCCGATCGCTCGAGCAGGTGATCAGGTTCGGGGATCGGGTGATTGTGGAGGACCCGTCCTTCCCTCCGTTCTTCGACCTGCTTGATCAGCTCGGCGCCGTGCGCATCCCCGTGCCAGTGGACGCCGAAGGACTCGACCCTGCAGCACTCCGGCGGGCGCTGGCGCTCGGACCGGCCGCCTTGATCCTTCAGCCTCGAGCGCAGAACCCGACGGGGATCTCGATGACCGTGGATCGCGCTGGAGTACTCGCCAGGATCATCAGTTCCAGCCGCCACGCGGCAGACATGATCGTGATCGAGGACGACCACTCAGCGGGGATCAGTGCGTCGACCGAGGTGAGCCTGGGCGGGTGGCTGCCTGAACGGGTTATGCACATCCGCAGCTACTCCAAGTCACACGGCCCTGACCTCAGGATCGCGGCGCTCGGCGGTCCGGAGAGACTCATCAACCAGGTCGTCGCCCGGCGCATGCTCGGGCCCGGCTGGACCAGCAGAATGGTCCAGACGATCCTGTATGAGCTGCTCACCAGCCCGGATGCTGTCAACAGCGTGGCCGCCGCCCGTAGCGTCTACCACTCCAGGCAGCGACAGTTTGCCGAGGCTCGGCGGGCGACCGGCTTCGCAGCGCCGCAGACGGACGGTCTCAACACGTGGATCGAGGTCGCCGACGAGCGCCAGGCGCTCGTGCACCTGGCCGCGTCAGGCATCCGGGTGACCGCCGGCTCCCCCTACCTTTCCGGCCCGGCGAATCGCCAGTTCGTGCGGGTCACCGTTGGGATGCTGCGCGACGATTTCCGTGAGGTCTGCTCCGCCATCGCCGCTGTGGCCCCTG
>NZ_JAODMP010000034.1 GCF_025464835.1 Mycetocola sp.
AAGGATGTCGTCGCCATCGAGCGCACCCGCGAGTTCCGTGGGCTCTATCACGTGCTCGGCGGCGCGATCAGCCCGATCGATGGCATCGGCCCTGACGACCTCCGCATCCGCCAATTGATGCAGCGGCTCGCCGATGGCACGGTGCAGGAGGTCATCATCGCCACTGACCCCAACCTGGAGGGCGAGGCGACGGCGACCTACCTCAGCCGGCTGCTCACGGTGCTCGAGATCAAGGTCACCCGGCTGGCGTCGGGGCTCCCGGTCGGCGGTGACCTCGAGTACGCCGACGAGGTCACGCTCGGTCGTGCCTTCGAGGGTCGCACGGTCGTCAAGCGCTGACCGCCACCGCTTCGCGGCTGGATGCCACGCCCGTCGTGCGGTGTGCGGATTCACCCGCGTCGGCCGGGTTCACCCGGTGCGGCAATCCACGCGTTCCGGTCGTGTTCACCCGGTGCGTCAATTCACGCGTTCCGGTCGTGTTCACCCGGTGCGCGGGGTGTTTCGGTCCGCATCGGGTGAACAGGCGCCGCACCGCGATCCGCACCCACCGGCATCCCACCGGGCGCCGCGCCGCGGCCCGGACCAGCGGCATCCCCATAGGAAGCGGCATCCCCACCGGACGCCGCCCCGCACGCCCCGAGCGTCGGCATCCGGCACAAGCGCCGTCACATAGCAGCTCGGGCATGCGGCCCCGTTTAGAATGGAGAGTCGGGTCGCACCCGATCGACCCCCACCCAGGAGTATCCGTGAGCCTTATCGTGCAGAAGTTCGGCGGTTCATCCGTCGCGGACGCCGAAAGTATCAAGCGCGTCGCCAAGCGCGTCGTCGAATCGCACAAGGCCGGCAACGAGGTCGTCGTTGTGGTGTCAGCCATGGGCGACACCACCGACGAGCTGCTCGACCTCGCGGCGGCCGTTTCGCCGCTTCCGCCGGAGCCGCGCGAGATGGACCTGCTGCTCTCCAGCGGTGAGCGCATCTCGATGTCGCTTCTCGCCATGGCGATCAAGAATCTCGGCGTCGACTCCCGCTCGTACACCGGCCTTCAGGCGGGGATGCGCACCGACAAGCACTACGGATCGGCCCGCATCATCGAGGTCAACCCGGTGCGGGTGCGCCAAGCCCTTGACGTCGGCGCGATCGTCATCGTTGCCGGCTTCCAGGGCTTCAACGACGAAACCGAGGACATCACCACCCTCGGCCGCGGCGGCTCCGACACCACAGCGGTCGCGCTCGCTGCTGCCCTCGACGCCGACGTCTGCGAGATCTATACGGATGTCGACGGCATCTACACGTCAGACCCCCGGATCGTCCCGCTCGCCCGGAAGATCGACACGATCACGAGCGAAGAGATGCTCGAGCTCGCGGCGAACGGCGCCAAGGTCCTCTATATTCGCGCAGTGGAATACGCGCGCAGGCATGGCGTGACACTCCACGTGCGGTCATCGTTCAACAACAACGAGGGAACCCTCGTCTACAACCCGAAAGAGGGCGAACAGATGGAACACCCCATCGTCACCGGCGTCGCAACCGACCTCACCGAGGCCAAAATCACGGTCGTCGGCGTTCCGGATGTTCCGGGCAAGGCCGCCCAGATCTTCAAGATCATCGCCTCCACCGACGCCAACGTCGACATCATCGTTCAGAACGTGTCAGCGGCGGCGACCGGCCGCACCGACATTTCCTTCACCCTGCCGCAGGACGAAGCCCACAAGGTCCTCACAGCGCTGCTCGATCAGCGGGAAGAGGTCGGCTTCGAGTCGCTGCAGCATGACGACCAGATCGGCAAGCTCGTTCTGGTCGGCGCCGGAATGAAGGCGAACACCGGTGTCTCGGCCCGGCTGTTCGAAGCGTTGCACCTGGCCGGCATCAACATTGAGATGATCTCGACCAGTGAGATCCGCATCTCGGTGATCACCCGCGCCGACAATGTGAAAGAAGCAGCACGCGTCGTTCACGCCGCGTTCGGCCTCGACAGCGACGAAGAAGCCAAGGTCCACGGCGGCTCCGGCCGCTGACGGCAACTGCGGAGATTCTTCGCAGCACACCCCCGAATGGCTCACCATGCGCCGATTCGAAAAAATTGTCCGGAGTTAGGCGCGGCCCCCGCGCAGCACAGGAGAGAAACACATGAGCAACGGAGTCAACATCGGCATTGTCGGCGCCACCGGACAGGTCGGCGCTGTCATGCGCACCCTGCTGGAGCAGCGCGAATTCCCGATTGCGAGCATCCGTTTCTTCGCGTCCGCGCGATCGGCCGGCAGCACCCTGACCTTCCGCGGCGAAGACATCGTCGTCGAGGACGCCTCCACCGCTGACCCCACCGGCCTTGACATCGCCCTGTTCTCGGCCGGCGCCACCAGCAGCCGGGCTCAGGCTGAGCGGTTCGCCGCTGCCGGCGCCACCGTTATCGACAACTCGAGTGCATGGCGGATGGACCCCGATGTGCCGCTCGTCGTGTCCGAGGTCAACCCACACGCCATCGACCAGGCGAAAAAGGGCATCATCGCGAACCCGAACTGCACCACCATGGCAGCGATGCCGGTGCTCAAGGTCCTGCACGAAGAGGCTGGTCTCAAGCGCCTCATCGTGAGCACCTACCAGGCGGTCTCCGGCTCCGGGCTCGCCGGTGCCCGTGAACTGGCCACCCAGGTGCGCGTCGCCGTCGAGGACGGCAACCTGCTCCAGCTGGTCCACGACGGCTCCGCCGTGCCGATGCCGGAGCCGGTCATCTACCGGCGACCGATCGCTTTCGACGTCGTACCGCTCGCGGGCTCGATCGTCGACGACGGCGAGAACGAGACCGACGAAGAGAAGAAACTCCGTAACGAGAGCCGCAAGATCCTCGAGCTGCCCGGACTGCTCGTGTCAGGCACCTGTGTGCGGGTTCCGGTGTTCACCGGGCACTCGCTCTCCGTCAACGCCGAGTTCTCCCGCGACATCACCCCCGAGCGGGCTACAGAGCTACTGGCGGATGCCCCGGGCGTCGCGCTCGCCGACATCCCAACGCCGTTGGAAGCAGCAGGCCGGGACGCCGCATTCGTCGGACGGATCCGCGCCGACCAGAGCGCGCCTGAAGGCAAGGGTCTGGCTCTTTTCATCTCGAACGACAACCTGCGTAAGGGCGCTGCGCTCAACGCTGTTCAGATCGCCGAACTCGTCGCAGCGCGACTCGCCGCTGCGGCCTCCTAGCTGTACTGCCCAGCCAAGTTCGTTAACCGGCTGGTGGGCGGCCTCCGATAGCGGTGTGGGGTCTGTGCTGATCGTAACCATGCAGCCAGGCAGGGAGCGGGCGGGCTGATTCAGTTGTGTAGTGCTTGCTGAAGGCCCAACCGTCGGCGAGGGTGCGGTGGAATCGTTCGATCTTGCCATTCGTCTGCGGCCGGTAAGGGCGGCTTCTTCGCTTTGCTGCTGAGCTCGGTGCAGGTGTCCCGCCAGGGGGTGGGATTTGTTTGCCGAGCCGTTGTCGGAGAGCACCCGCTCGACGACGCCGCGAGCAGCGAACCAGGACACCGCCTGGCGGAGAACACCAACAGTGGTGACCGTGGTCTCATCATTATGGATTTCGGCATAGGCGACCCGGGAGTGGTCGTCGATCACGGTGTGAACAAACGCCGTGGCGATCAACGCCCCGCAGTGAGTGTTCCGCGGTTTTCCGGGCGTCGCCGATCGGTTGCGTCCCCTTGTTGCCGGCCGACGCAACGCCAGCCGCCGCCGTCTGGAATATTGCCGAGTTTCTTCACGTCGACGTCGATCACCGGCCCCGAGATGTCGTGCTCGTAAGGCGCACCACCTCACCGGTTCGCCGGTCGACAGAGGAGAGTCGGTTCAGCCGGCAACGGACCAGGGCGGCGTAAACGGTCCCCCGACCGTCTCTCCGATCTGGATCGGACCCAGCCTCTTCCAGCAGCGCAGGCGAACGATCTTCCGGACCAGCTCCGACGACGTCCGGTTCGGGAACCGGTGCGGCCGCGACGAATTCCCGGCTTCACCCATCGCCGCATACCGATCGGCCCACCGATTCGCGGTCGGCCAGGCGCGGTTGAACGCTTTCGCGGCCTGTGAGACTGGCGAACCTTGATCGACGATCAGCCGTGCCACTGCAAGTCGTTGGCGCGGAGTCAGAGCGGCATTAGCGGGGGACATCGAGGACCTCGTGGCTGTCGAGGGTGACTGTCGAAGCAACTCCCGCTCTGCTAGCGGAGGTCCTCACCTCATTTGCAGCAACTACAGCGAGTCGTCACACCGATTCAATCAACGTCCGTGGGCGGAACACCTAACGTGCGCGCCGCGCGCTAACACACGTGCTCAGCGGCGCCGACCGCCGTCCAGCGTTGCTAGTGTTCACACATGAGCAGTCCCTCGGCATCGCCGATGAAATCGCACGGGCGGGAACGCCTCGAGCGTTCGGTGTTCCTGTGGCAGCTGCTTCTC
>NZ_JAODMP010000063.1 GCF_025464835.1 Mycetocola sp.
ACATCGCCGCCACCGACGAGCTCGCCCGCGAGCAGCTCTGGCCGCACTTCAAGGCGAACCGCGACCGGATCGGCGGCGAGCGCGGCTGGCCGCCGGTGACCGAGGCGGAGTACCTCAACGAGATCGAGCACGGCTCGCTTTACGCCGGTTCGCCGGAGACGGTCGCGCGGCGGATCGCTGCCACCGCGCAAACGCTCGGGCTGGACCGGTTCGACCTCAAGTACGCGAACGGGACGATGCCGCACGAGCAGCTCATGTCGAGCATCGAACTGTACGGTACGCGGGTGATCCCGCTGGTGCGGGAAATGCTCGCGTAGCGAAGGGTCATGAGCGCAAGTCATTCACTTGCACGGCTTGCCACACCCCCATCCGGGGCCGACCCGCTTGTGGGCTGCCCCGAAACTGGACGCTCTGACACGCTGACCAAATGAGCGCAACCACTCCACCTGAGTCCGCATTTGTGCCCGCGCCGGTATTTTCTCCGACGGTGTCGTCCGCATCGCCCACGCCGACGGACCTGCGCCATCGCGTGCCCGCGCAGTCTCTCATCGTTGAGCTTGCGAAGCGGCGCGCTGCCGCAGCGCCGCCTCTAGGGATGAGTCGCGCCAATCGGCGTCCTCCAATCACCGACGAAGAACGACCCTGGTTTGTTGGAGCTCTGGGTGAGCGGCACGTTGCGTCAGTTCTCGCGGGACTTGGCCCCGAATTCAGGGTCCTCCATTCGGTGCCCGTCGGTAAGGGCGATAGCGATATCGACCACGTTGTCGTCGGCCCTAGCGGCGTCTTCACGATCAACACAAAGCACCATCCGGGTAAGAAGGTTTGGGTCGGTGGGCGCGGCATGCTCATTGCGGGTCACAAAGTTCCGCATCTTCGCAATGCTGGCTATGAAGCTCGCCGCGCCGAGAAGCTACTTTCGTCAGCTACTGGCCTGACCGTCCCGGTCACAGGAATCGTGGTCGTCGTTGGTGCGAGTCAGCTGACGATCCGTCGGGCACCTGAGGCGGACGGGGTTCGTCTCCTCGTCGTTCATGACACCCAGCTCCTGAAAGCTCTGCAGACCCGTCCGGAATTCAGCCCCGAGCAAGTCCAACGAATCGCGGATGCCGCCTCGGTCGCCTCTACCTGGCACAAGTCGCCCGTGAATGACGGCGATGTATCGGCATTGGTTCTTGCCTTCGATGAGCTCACCGGCGAGGTTGCGCGGCAGGACAAGACTGTGCGTCGCCGCAAGCTGCTCTGGGCGCTGGCCGCAATGCTCCTGCCCGTGGCGGCGGTCTACACAGGCTTATCAGTCTTGACCGCGATGCTCACACGATAGGCGCGCAGCGCCGCCGCAGCCCCTTGTCGCGACTCTGTTAGTCGCAAGCGATGCCATCTCCGTCGCGATCCAAGTCGTACACATCCGGACCGACTACCTGGAGCGGACCCCTGACGTACGCAGGCCCGTTGCCGCTGCCACCTGCACAATCGACATCGCTCGCGATGGGGACGCAGACCCCGGAGTAGTTAGCGTCGCATCCGCCGCCGGCCGCTGGCGGTGCGGGCGCCGGTGCTGGCGCGACGACCACGGGCTGCTTTGTGCCAACTGCTGTGACCTGCGTGACGGGCTGCACAGTGACTTCTTCACGGACAGCCAAACGCCCCGTCTCGATCCCATCCGTGTAGGTCACGAGATGCACAATGGCCTTTTCGCCGTTTACGCCTGCAGTCGATAGAGCGGTCGTGCCTACCGCCAAGTTGGAGTCATCCACCGTCGTGATTTCGAACGGGATGACGACGGGCTCTCGGACTTCCTCCTGGGTCACCACGGGTGTCGGGGTTGGAGTGGGAGTTGGTTTTGCTGACGTGGTTGGCGCGGTTGCATCATCTGAGGTCGAGGACGAACCCGACGCCAGAGAGGCGGGTTGGGGCGTGTACGTTGCTGCGCCAGCCGCACCTCCGGCCATCGCGAAAAGGAGCCCGGCGCCGACGATCACAGCGCCGAACTTGCGCGATTTCACCCGGAATCGTCGGGCTGAACCAACCAGGAGGGCATATACGCCGATCGCTGCAGCGAACAGGCCGACGAGGACCACTAGTTGCGGAAGGATGCCACTCGCAATTGCGATCACGAGAACGACAAAACCGAGAACGGACGCGACCACGATCTTCTTCGACTTGGGTGACGCCCCAGATTTGGAACCTGGTGCTGGCAACGGCGCGGGGGCGCTCGCATAGACCGGTGCCGGTGCCGGTGCCGGTGCCGGTGCCGGTGCCGGTGCCGGTGCCGGTGGATAGTCGCTCCACGCTGCGCCGTCCCACCAACGCACCTGGTTCGCACGGGAATGATCGGCATACCAGCCGGGTATTGGTGTGGACATCGGCGCTCCTGGTTCGTACGAATGAATGAGCACGAACCTGAGTGCCCGTCTATATCTTCGAGGTGAGTGCCCTCTCGGGCAGTCCCCAGTCCAGGGGCCCCCAACGCATGACACCCGCACTGCCACCCAACTGGTCGTTGGGGCCTGAGCCCTGCTCGGGTCTCGATACGCTCCTTCGTCGCTACTCGACCAACGAAAGGGCGCTCCTTCGTCACTACTCGACCAACGAAAGGGCGCTCCTTCGTCACTACTCGACCAACGGAATCATGCTCGCTGCTCGACCAACCTAAGGACGCCCACCGATGACCGAGCGGCGGCCCTCGCTAAACTTCCCGGTATGCCCCGAATTGACGAAGTCGTCACCCCGAAGCAACTCGCCGAGGAGCTCCCCGTCGCTGCGAAAACGATCCGCGGTTGGCTGAGAAACAGCGGTTTTCGGCCCGACGTTGAAAAGGGAGCCCGGTGGCTACTCACTCACGAGCAGGCGAAGCTCGTACGAGAGCGTTTCACCACCTCCAGGCAGGAGCAGTAGCCATGACGCGCGGCAACGATAAAACTCAGGACACGACCCTGCGACAGCAACTCGCCCTCGCGCGCCTGGGGCAGGACTACTTCTCCCGCAAACTCGACGAACTCACCGACGCTGACTTTGATACGGAGTCCGCACTTCCCGGATGGAGCCGCAGACACGTCATCGCGCACGTCGGCCTCAACGCACGGGCGCTGGCCAACCTGACAACATGGGCCGGCACCGGCGTCGAAACGCCGATGTACACCTCCCCCGCGCAACGCAACGACGACATCGAACGCGCCGCCACGCTCCCGGCCGAAGAACTCCGCAAGCTCTCCGCCGATTCCGCGGCCCACCTCGATGCCGGATGGCGAGACCTCGAACCGGATGCCTGGTCACACCACGTGCGCACCGCCCAGGGCAGTCACATCCCGGCGTCCGAGGCGGTCTGGATGCGGGCGCGCGAGGTGTGGATCCACGCCGTCGACCTGGATAACGGTGGAAGCTTCAGCGACTTCCCTGCCGCATTCATCGACCGCCTGCTCGGCGACGTGCTCGCTGAGTGGGACAGGCGCCGGCAATCCGAACCCGTTCCGGCGTTCGTGCTGCGTCTGGACGATCGCGCCGAGCCGCTGATCTCCGGCGACGCGGCCGAGGCCGTGCGTTTGAGCGGGGCGACGGCGGGACTCGCTGCGTGGGCGACCGGCCGGAGTTCTACCGGCGTAACGGCTGAGAACGGTGAGGTTCCGGCTGCTCCGCGGTGGCTCTGAGATCCGGGTCTCGATACGCTCGCTTCGCGAGCTACTCGACCAACGATGGCTTCGCAAGCTACTCGACCAACGATGGCTTCGCGAGCTACTCGACCAACGAGGTGAGCGCGCTACTCGACCAACGACGGAAACCCGCCGCCACCTCGTCCCCTCTCGCTGATCGAGTAGGCCGCCTGCGGCCGTATCGAGATCCCGGCGAGCGGGTCTCGATACGCTCGCTTCGCGAGCTACTCGACCAACGAGGTGAGCAAGCTACTCGACCAACGAGGTGAGCAAGCTACTCGACCAACGACGGAAACCCGCGGCCACCTCGTCCCCTCTCGCTGATCGAGTAGGCCGCCTGCGGCCGTATCGAGATCCCGGCGAGCGGGTCTCGATACGCTCGCTTCGCGAGCTACTCGACCAACGATGGCTTCGCGAGCTACTCGACCAACGAGGTGAGCAAGCTAATCGACCAACGATGCGCGCGCGCCCCTCGTGAAGCGAGCACCCAGCCAGCTCCTCGTAAACTCGGGGAGTGACCCTCTCCATCGCCCTGATCAGCCTGCACACGTCGCCCGACGACGACCCGGGCACCGGCGACGTCGGTGGCATGAACGTCGCGGTCCGGGCGACGGCTCTGGCGCTGGCCTCCCAGGGCCACGCGGTTGAGATTCTCACCCGTCGCTCCGGTCCCGACGCCCCCGCCTCGATCCAACTGGCCCCGCGCCTCACCCTCCGCCACCTCGACGCCGGACCAGCCGAACGCCGGGTCAAGGGCGACCACGAGGCGTACATCGCCGACTTCCGGCGAGCTCTGGAACCGCTCGGTCCGTACGATGTCATCCACTCGCACCATTGGTTCTCCGGCATGGCCGCCCTCGATTACGCGACGACCCGTGGCATCCCGCATGTGCAGAGCTTCCACAGCATCGCGGCGGATCCGTCCACCCCGCTTTCCCACGGCGAACGCCCCGAGTCCCCCGGCCGGATGCTCGGCGAAACGCACCTCGCGCAGTCCGCGGATGCGATCATCACCGTGAGCACCGCCGAGCGCGACACCGTCGTGCACCGGCTCGGCGCCTCCCCCGACAGGGTGTTCGTTGTGCCGCCCGGCGTCGACAGCGCCCTCTTCTCCCCCGCTCCTGCGCGCCCCGAACAACCCGGGTACGTCGTGATCGCCGCCCGGCTCGAGCCGCTGAAGGGGCTCGACCTCGCCATTGAGGCAATCGCCGCGCTGCCAGACGACATGCGCCCCGAGCTGGTCATCGCCGGCGGGCCGACCACCGGTCACGACGCGTACCCGGCCGACCTGCGCGCCCACGGCCGCGCACACCGGCTGGGCGACGGCATCCGTTTCGTCGGCCCGCAGTCCCGCGAGGACCTCGCCGTGCTGCTCGGCGGCGCCCGGATGCTGCTCGTGCCGTCGCACTCCGAGACCTACGGTCTCGTGGCGCTCGAGGCCGCGGCCAGCGGTATCCCTGTGGTCGCGACCGCGTCCGGCGGTCTGGTCGAGGCGGTCAAGGATGGCGTCACCGGCCTGCTCGTCGACTCCCGGGACCCCGCCGCGTGGACGGATGCCGTGCGCTCGCTGCTCGAGGACGATTCCCTTTCCGCCCGGCTCGGCGCCGCCGGTCGCCGCCACGCGTTGTCACTCACCTGGGCCCAGACCGCCGCTGCGACCGCCGACGTGTATACCCGTCTGGTCCGGGCAGAGACAGGGATCGTCTCGTGACCGCGGCTCCTGGCATCCTTGACGGCGTCTCCTCAGTGCTGTTCGCGCACGCGCATCCCGACGATGAAACCCTCGGATCCGGTGGGCTCATTGCGGAACTGGTCGCACGGGGTGTGCGGGTGACGTTGCTGACGGCATCCCGGGGCGAACGCGGTGAGATCGTGGCCGGCGCGTTGCCCGCCTCCACCGACCCCGATGCTCTTACCCGCGCCCGTGAGGAGGAGCTGGCCGGCGCCGTCGACGCACTCGGGATCGCCGGGCAGTACTGGCTCGGTGAGGCGCCGGCGCGTTCCGCGGCGATGCCACCGCGGCGCTACCGGGACTCGGGGATGACCTGGATCCGGCCGGGGCTGGCCGGCCCCGCCGACGACGCGGATGCCGACGCGCTTTCGGTCGCGCCGCTGGGCGAGGTCGTCGATGATGTGACGGCGCTGCTCCTGGTGGAGCAGCCATCGCTGGTGATCAGCTACGACTCCGGTGGTGGATACGGTCACCCCGACCACGTGCGGATCCGGGATGCCGCGGTGGCGGCATCCGCTGCGCTCGGCATTCCATTTGCGGAGCTGCTCGAGGCGCCTGCCGCCGACGCTGAGTGGTTCACGCTGACAGAGCACTTCGACGTGGTGACCGCGGCGTTGCGCTGCCACGCGAGCCAGCTGACGGTGGTTGGCAGCGATGTGGTGCACTCGGGCGGGCAACGGGAGCCGATCGGAACAGATGTGGGGCTGCGGCTGGTGGAGCCGTTCGCCGATCGAGACGCGACCGAGCGGGGCCGCGTACCTGCGGTGATCGGGTAACGCCGGACGACCGCTTCTCAGGAGATCGCACGGTTCGCAGGAGATTCTCGCGACTTTCGTCCTCTTACGCGCGCGATCTCCTCCAAAGCGTGCGACGGTGTCCCAGGTCGAGCCGCCGACCGTGACACGCACGTTCACCGCCCCGAAGCCACGCGGCATCCGCGGGCGGTCACGGATGTCGCCACTCTGCTCCTCAGGAACGGTCACGAAGAACCAGGGAGCGTTCCCCTGCCGTGCCCACAGCGGCGCGGTGAAGCTGACGATCATCAGTCAGGGAGTGAGCGTCGGGGGCAACTGATCGCCCAACGGACCTGTCGGTTCGGTGCCGCTGCGCACGGCGGCGAGCCGTTCGGTCAACGCCTGCACGATCGCAGTCCGGTTGCCGTGCGATTGCTCATAGGCAAGCAGCGCCAGAACACCCTCGGCGTCGAGGGACTCAGCGAGGGACGGGTAATCCGCCGGGTGTTCACGTGACGCCGGAACGTCTCCGCATACCATCGACTCGTTCATGGCGTCCTCCCCCGGCGGTCCATGCTCCGTGGCATCCCGTCGAAAAAACTATTCAACGCTGAGCCGGAGATCTCGCTCAAGGGCATTGACATGAACGAAAAATCACATTGTCAGCAGGATCTTTCCGGTGTGCCGGCCTGAGTCGAGATGCCGGTGCGCTTCGGCGGCGTCCTCGAGCGGGTAACGAGCCTCCACTGCGGTGCGAACCGTTCCGGATTCCACCAGAGGCCAGACGTTCTCTCCGACCTGGGCGACGATCCTCGCCTTCTCCTCTGCAGGCCGCGCCCGCAGAGTCGTGCCGAGCACGCTCGCGCGCCGGGACATCAAGAGCCCCAGGTCCAGTTCAGCCCTTGCGCCGCCCTGCAGCCCGAGAACGACCAGGCGGCCGCCGAACGCGAGGGCACGGATGTTGCGGTCAAGGTACCCGGCACCGACGACATCGAGGATGACATCGGCGCCGTGCCCGCCGGAGATGTCGCGCATCCGCTCGACGAAGTCCTCTCGCCGGTAGTCGATCCCGGCGACGGCGCCGAAGCCGCGGCAGTAATCGAGCTTCTCGGTATTGCCGGCGGTCACCACCGCGCGCGCCCCGAACGCCGCGACCATCTGCGTGGCCATCGTGCCGATACCGCCGGCGCCGCCGTGGATCAGAACCCAGTCGCCGGCCGTGACGCGGACATTCATGAACAGATTCGACCAGATCGTGCAGGTCACTTCTGGCAACGCGGCCGCTTCGACCAGTTCCATCCCCGCCGGGATCGGCAGCACTTGCCCCGCCGGCACGGCGACGTACTCGGCATACCCGCCACCGGTGAGTAACGCACACACGGATGCTCCGACCTCGAATCCGGCAACGTCACGTCCCACAGCGGCGACGGTTCCGCTGACTTCCAGCCCGGGGAGGTCAGAGGCGCCGGGCGGCGGTGGATACACCCCTCGACGCTGCTGCACGTCGGCCCGGTTCACACCGGCGGCGGCAACCGTGATCAGCACCTCGTCCGCCGCCGCTTCCGGCCGTTCCCGCTGAACCAGCCGGAGAACCTCGGGCCCTCCTGCGCCGTCGTACTCGATCGCTCGCATCGTTGTCGCCGTCATCCCGCCTCCAGACGCTCGAATCTCCATCGTTGCACGGCAAGCAGGCGGCCGGGCGCGTCTGAAACTCTCAGGGCAATGCCCCTCAGCAACGCCCTCAGAAGCGGATGGCGCAGCTAGTCGCGTCGCCACGTGAGCCTCCGCCGGATCGCGGGAACGGAATGCGCCGCCGTCCGCAGCCGCACGCCGCGGTATTTCGCGCCCCCGAGCATCCGTGAGCCGACGGCGACCCAGACGCAGACCGCGCGTTCCAGCAGCCAGGCCGGCGCCCACAGCGCGCTGGTCGCGGGGAACACACGGGTGCCACCACCTCGGCGACGGCCGACTTCGGCGAGCACCGAGGCGAGTGCTGCGATACCGGCGAGGCGCACCGGGCGGCGGATGTTCCACACCAGAAGCGGCAGCAGGCTCAGTTCGAGACCCAGCCGAGCCGGTTGGGCGAAGTCGTCGTACGCCTGTCGCGCGCGCTGCCGACCGAAATGCGCGGTGCTCGGCGGCACCCTGCCGACGAAGAGGTCGTCGGCACGGCGCTCCCGGCCGTGCGCGGCCCTGATGGTGCGCATGAGTTCGAGGTTCTCGAACAGCACGTCGCCGTCGTACCCACCCAATTCGAGCACGAGGTCGCGGTTGACGCCCATCGTGCCGGGGTAGTCGGAGGCCACCGCCCGGTTGATCAGGCTCCTGGCGGTGTCCCAGCGTGCGTGCCAGGGCAGGGCGGTGAAATAGTTCTGCGGCAGCACCAGGTCAGCGTCCTGCAGTTCGGCGACCATGCGCTTCAGACCGGGCTCGTCATATCGGACGTCGTCGTCGGCCAGGATCACGGCGTTGTGCCGCGCCAGGCGCAGGCCGGTCAACACCCCGGCGACCTTCCCGTTGCCGGTGATCTCGCCGTCCGGTTTCACGTGGCGGAGGAGGTCGCCCCACACCTTGTGGTGGGCGGCGAAGATGTCGTCGGGTGATCCGTCGACCACGGTCACATCCACGATCGGGGCGATCGCGACGAGATAGTCGGTGAGTTCCAGGACATGACCGGTGTGGTACTCGGACCAGCGCAGCGGCAGGACATACTCGGCGTCGAGGCGCTCGGGGGTTCGCTCCGCCTCCTGCCGGCGCTCGCGCCGGCGCCGCCCCGGCTCGCGCGGCTCGGCCTGTCGGCTCGGATCGGTGCGGGTGCTCATGCCCCACACTGTCTGCTGCAGGAGGAGGGCTGGTCAACCCCTTGTCAGTTCGACCCGGGCATGCCGAAGTACCACCGCGCCCGTGTTCTTCGCCGGGCCCCGGGGCACCAGATCCGGATAAGTTCGGGCGGTCGCCGCGGGGCCTACGCCCGATCCAGCGCTATAAATCGCGTCCCACGTCGCGCCCGATGCGGATAGGAAAAGAAGGAGCATCCGGGCTGGCGCGAGATCGTCAGGTTCATGACTTCACCCCCTGTGCGTCAGTGATCTCACTCTGACAGAGGGCAAAAGAAGGGCAACGCCCTTGCGGATTCCGTCGCCGACGGTCTAGCGTTCGCCCGACAGCGCCGGTCGAGCCATCCGCCCGCCACGCCGAAGAGATGCCGCGCCCCTCCTGCGGGTGATCTACCGTTGGGGCATGCCACTCCCGATCCGGCTCGCGCGTCCGACCGCCCTGGCTCTGGTGGGTCTGCTCGCCCTCACGGCGTGCACCGGGATCACCCCGGTGAAGTCAGCGGTGAAGACGTCGGACCCGGATGCCGCGCTCACCGTCATCGACGCCGAGAACGACAGGGACGCATCCGTCGCCACCAGCCGCGAGCTGTTCGACGCATCCCCCGTTGTCGTCATCGCCCCGACCGGCGACCCGAACACTCAGGAACTGGCGGCTCGCACCGCGATCGGCCTGGGCGTTCCGCTTCTCATCGGCGATGCAGGAAAGGGCTCGACGTCGGACGAGGCGACCGTGCCCGAGGCCGAACCCGAATCACACCCAACCGCGGCCCTGGTCTCCGAACTCAAGCGGCTGGGAACCACCACCGTGCTCGCCATCGGAAACGTCGCACCGATGCCGGAGGGTGTTGAACCGGACCTCACCGTCAAGCACGTGAAAGCAACCGCCAAAGCCGTGTCCGAGGCGACAGGCCTCGATCTCGGCACTGCCGCTACCGAGGACCCGGCGGGTTTCGCGGCCGGCCTCGCCGCGCAGGAGGTCGCGGCCGTCCGCTCCAGCGCGAGCCCATCAGCAGCGATCCGACGGCCCGAGCGGGCTACACCGCTGAAGGACACCGTCGCGCTGGCGGTCGACAACACAGCCCATCTCGGCTCCATCGCCACCGCACGAGCAGCGGGGGTTCCGGTGCGTCTGCTTCCCGCCGCGTCCGCGAACCCGCAGGCGCATGCATCCGTCGTGGAGGCGCTCCACGCGTCGACAGCGACCAGGACGCTGGCGTTGGGTGCCGAATTCGCTGCCCAGCCGGCACTGGACTGGAAAATTCGCACAGCGAGAAGCGGCACTCAGCTCCCGGGCGGCGGGCAACTGTTGTTCCCGCAGCACCAGTTCGTTGCGCTGTACGGAACGCCAAGTACGGGCGTCCTCGGCGTGCTGGGGGAGCAGAATGCCGCCGCGACGGTGCAGCGCGCCCGCGACGTCGCCGCCCCGTTCGAGGCTCTCACCGAGAAGACCGTCGTGCCGATGTTCGAGATCATCGCCACGGTCGCCGCTGCAGGCGCAGGCAAGGATGGCAACTTCTCGAACGAATTGCCGGTCGACGAGCTGCGCCCGTTCGTGGATGCCGCAGCCGCCGCCGGCATGTACGTCGTGCTCGACCTGCAACCCGGTCGCACCGACTTCCTCACCCAGGCGAAGCTGTACCAGCCGCTGCTCGAACTGCCCAACGTGGGTCTCGCGCTCGACCCCGAGTGGCGACTCGGCGCCGACCAGGTTCCGCTCAGACAGATCGGATCCGTCAGCGCCTCCGAGGTCAACACCGTGACCACGTGGCTCGCCGACCTCACCAACGAGAAGGGGCTGCCGCAGAAGATGTTCGTGCTGCACCAGTTCCGGCCGGCGATGGTCTCCGACCGCCTCTCCCTCGACCTCAGCCGACCCGAGATCGCTGTGCTCATCCACGCCGACGGGCAGGGCGGCCAGGGTGACAAACAGGCCACATGGGCGAACCTGCACCGTGACGCGCCCGCCGGCGTGCACTGGGGCTGGAAGAACTTCTACGACGAAGACCTGCCGGTGCTGACCCCCGAGCAAACCATGCGTGCGGTGTCGCCTGCTCCAGACCTGATCACCTACCAGTAACCACAACAGTCAGCGTCGGGCGGGCGCCAGAATCAGCCGGACCACCGGGATGTCGGGCTCAGCGTCCCCGGTGGCTTCGACGATGGCGCGTTTCAGAGCCCGATAGGTTGCCGGATGCGCCGACGCGTGACGTGCGAGCGCTGAACGGCTTTCATCCGGCGACAGCAGTTCGGCTCTCGCGTCACGCCGGCGGATGAACCCGACGTTGACCCGGCAGATCGGGAACTCGCGAAGGTTCCGGTACCACTGCGAGTTCGGGCCGAGACCTGACGCGATGAGCAGCGCGTCCTTCGACTCACGCTCGACCACCTCGAGGATCACCTCCCGCCAGAAACCGGAGAACCTGCCCCGGTGTTCGAGCATCATCAGCCGACCACCGAAGATCCAGCCGAACCCGGCACGGAAAATCGGAAGAGGCATTCGCACGGCTCTCCGACTATTGAGAAAGCGCGCGGTGAGCTTCATCGAGTCGGGCCTCCTGTCGTGGTCACTTCCAGCATGCCACGCCCGGGGGCCGCTCGCTCACGGCCGCCGTCGGTGCCATGCTGGGAACCGGAGAACGCCGGTTCGACCGGCCGTGCGACCAGAGCGGAGTTGCCATGAGACCGACAGAGGCGCTGGACGAGATCGCCTACCTTCTAGAGCGCGACCTCGCCTCGCCGTACAAGACCAAAGCCTTTCGCTCAGCGATCATCGCCATCGCACCGCTCAGCGACGACGACATTGCCAGCAAGGTCGCCGACGGAAGCCTCAAGCGCACCAAGGGCATCGGATCGACTACCTACACGGTGATCGAGCAGTCCGTCGAAGGTGGCGTGCCCGACTACCTCGCTGACCTCCGCGAGCGGATCGGCGGACCGGTGACCGACGCCGGGCAGGAACTGCGGGCGCAACTCAAGGGTGATCTGCACAGCCACAGCACCTGGTCAGACGGCACGACCGATCTCGCTTCAATGGCGCGCACCGCCCGGCGCCTCGGCCACTCCTATCTTGTCGCCAGCGACCATTCGCCCTCGCTCACCATCGCGAACGGGCTCAGCACCGAACGGCTGAAGAAGCAGCTCGTCGAACTCGACGGCATCAACGCCCAGCTCGACGACTTCCGGATGCTCACCGGCATCGAGGTCGACATCCTCCTCGACGGCGAACTCGACCAGTCAGAGGAGGTCCTCGGCCGGCTCGACATCGTCGTTGCGAGCGTCCACTCCAAACTGCGGATGGATTCGAGAGAGATGACCAAACGGATGCTGGCAGCCATCCGGCATCCGCAATCCAACGTTCTCGGTCACTGCACGGGCCGGCTGGTCCAGGGTGGCCGCGGCACTCGCCCGCAATCCACCTTCGACGCCGAAACGGTGTTCGCCGCGTGCGCCGAAAACGACGTCGCCGTCGAGATCAACTCACGGCCGGAGCGGCAGGATCCGCCGGACAACCTGCTGATGATCGCCATCGAGGCCGGATGCCTGTTCAGCATCGACAGCGACGCCCACGCTCCCGGACAGCTCGGCCTGCTCGATCTGGGTGCGGCGCGGGCGGAGGCGCACGGCATCCCGGCGGAGCGAATCGTGACCAGCTGGCCGGTGGACCGCCTGCTGGAGTGGGCCGCCTGAGCGCGACCCGGACAGCGAGACCGCAATTCGCACCCGAAGTAGGAATACCGACCCTTTTTGGGTGCGTAGGTGTCACCTCGGCACCGCTACTCAGCGCTCAGATCGACATCACACGCAACACGGCGCCCGTCGGGTCGATGACGCTGGCGACGCGCCCGTACGGCGTATCCATCGGTTCATCCTTGATCGTCGCGCCGAGCTCGACCGCCTTCGCGACCGTCACGTCGACGTCTGCAGCACCGAAGTAGACGGCCCAGCCGCCGGGCTCACCGGCGAGCATCTGCGCCGCATCGTAGATGCCACAGAACTGCTGACCGTCCTTTTCGAACACCATGTACCGGAACTCGTCGCCCGCGTCCATCGGGCTGAGTGTCCAGTCGAAGGCTTTCTCGTAGAACTCGACCTCTCTGTCGAAGTCCGTCGCGAGCAGTTCGCACCAGACCGGGGCACCGTGCTCCCTTTCCGCCTGGAACCCGGTGTGCTGTCCCGGC
Source organism: Mycetocola sp. (assembly GCF_025464835.1). Classification (GTDB taxonomy): domain Bacteria; phylum Actinomycetota; class Actinomycetes; order Actinomycetales; family Microbacteriaceae; genus Mycetocola_A. The sequence continues at coordinate 13,129 of NZ_JAODMP010000063.1, forward strand.
TGCCAGTACCCGACCGTCGCGCCCGCCGGGTCGGTGGCGAACCCCATCACGCCCATCTCCGGCACGTTCATGGCCTCGAACATGTTCATCCCGCCCGCTTCGGCGATCGCCACGGCCGTCGCCTCGGCATCCGTGGTCAGCAGGTACACCGACCAGGTGTCAGGGTATGGCGCGTCGTCCTGCTTCTTCATGGCCCCGGCGATCCGCCGGTGCTGCGAGCTGAAGCTGACGTAGCCGCCATAGAGGACTGCGTCGCCCGTTTCGGCATTCCAGCCGAAAAGCGCACTGTAGAACTCCTGCGAGCGAGCGGGGTCTGAGGTTGTGAGCTCGAGCCAGCAGGGTGCGCCGGGAGTCGTGACGGTGATGTCAGGCATGGAGTACCCCTTTTCGTCTTCGTCGATCATTCGACGGCGAGATCAGGGTACGACGGGGCCCATCGGCGCGGCTAGGGGTCCGCGGGGGCAGCCGGCTTCGGGATGACCGTTTCGCAACTTCGGAGGATCTGCACGAACGAGGTCTCATACGCCGCTGACGGCCGATGTGGTGCCACAACTCCGAAGTTGCGAACGCTGCCGCCGTGTCCGGGCACGACATGGGAGGCTGGGAGGGTGATCACATCCTCGAGTTCGGCCGCACGATGCTAGGCGACGAGGCGGTCGCGTTCCTCCGCACCGCTCCCGAAGGCACCCGCGTCGTCGTGCGGCATCAGTTGCCGGACGGTCAGGCGACCGATGCCCTCGGCTGGTTCCTCCGCGCCGACGACACGCACTGCGCGGTTGCGACGAAGCGCGGGCTGGAGACCATTGCGTTCACCGCTGTGATCGCGGCGAAGGAAGTACCGCCGCCTCCCCCGCCGCGGGAACGGCGTCGCCCCGCCACGCTGATCGAGTAGGCCGCCCGCGGCCGTATCGAGATCCCGATCTCGAGGCGCTCGCCCCGCCACCCTGATCGAGTAGGCCGCCTCCCCCGCCGCGGGAACGGCGTCGCCCCGCCACGCTGATCGACTAGACCGCCCCGCGGCCGTATCGAGATCCCGATCTCGAGACGCTCGGTCGTTGCTAGGCCTGTCGAAGTACGACCAACGAAGGGGCGGGACGAACTCGACAGTCCGTCCCGCCCTCGCTCCGCGCGCGGCATCCGTCACTCCGACGTCGACGCTTTCGCGAGCAACTCGTCGAGTCGTTCATAACCGTCGTTGACGCCCTTTTCCATGCCGGACTGCGCCATGCCGTCACGGTTCTCGATGGTGGGATAGATGCTGTGCCCGGTCACGCGGGTGCGGCCGTTGCCCAGGTCCTCCAGCGTCAGGAACTCCAGGCTGACGACTCCGGGGAAACCCTCGAACTCGAAGGTCTGAACGACGCCGTTCTCGATCGACGCGGAGTGCACGACTCCGTGGAACCAGTACTCCTCGTCGCCATCGCGGTGGACGTAACGGTAACCGCCGCCGGGGACCAGGTCCCAGCGTTCGATCTCCATCTCGTAGCCGCGCGGCCCGAGCCACTTCTTGACCAGTTCGGGTTCGGTGTGAGCCCGGAAGACGGCCTCGACCGAAGCATCGAATTCGCGCACGATCTCGATGAATGGCAGTCCATCCGGAACCGTGATTGTGGTGGGATTCGTCATTTCTCTTCCTTTCTGTGTGATGGGGTGGTGACGTCGGTGTTCATACCGGCAAGGACGGCGTCCAGCCGGCGAAAGCGTGATTCGGTGGTGAGCCGGTAGGTGTCGATCCAGGCGGTGAGCTCCTCGAGCGCCTCTGGCACGAGGTGGGCGGGCCGGCGCTGCGCGTCCCTGGAACGACTGACGAGTCCCGCCTGCTCGAGCACCTGAATGTGCTTCGACACCGCCTGCTTCGTGATGTCGAACGGCTCGGCGAGGTCGTTCACCGTCGCCGGTCCGCGGCTCAGCCGGGCAACGATCGCCCGGCGGACCGGATCGGCCAGCGCCATGAACGCCCGATCCAGCCGGTTGTCGGCATCGGTCGTGTCGTTCATGATCAACTGACTCCTTTATCAATTAGTAGGTTGAATATAGGTCGCGATGTGGCCGGACACAACCCTGGATCGCACTTTTTCTCACGCCGTCGAGCGACTCAGGGAAGCGATCTACCCCCCTCCCGGATCGGGGAGCCGCTCGCTACCCTTGAGACGACCGGGACCCGACCTCAGCCACGTTTCCGAACACACCTTGCCAAAGAGGTTCGACATGACGCTCCCACCGCAACAACCCCAGCAGCCGCCACCACCTCTCCCGGCTCAGGGAACACCGGCCGCGCAATTCCCGCCTCCGCCGCCGCCGCGCCGCCTCTCACCTGGCCTGATCATTCTGTTGCTCGTCGGCATCCCGCTGGTGGTTCTCGGGTTGATCGTGGCCGGGTCGGTCGCCGCCGTGAACGCCTTCCGCGGAACCCCGGTCAGTGACAGCGCCGACGCGGATGCCGCTTCCAGCGTCTTCATCGACACGCCGAACGCGTCCATCCGACTGTCGGTGAGCGATGACAACCAGGTGCATGCCACCATGCGCGGGTCCTCCTCAGGCAGGGAACCGACGCTGGATGTCAGAACATCAGGCAACGTGACCGAGATTCGCGGCGGGTGTCCTGGCGGGTTCTTTCTGTTCAACCGGTGCCAGGTGCGGATCGACGTGGCCCTCCCTGCCGACGTGGATGTGACAGCTGCGGGGCGAAACGGCGCCATCACAGCCGACGACCTCACCGGGAACCTGGATCTGTCGACGATGAACGGAAGCATCGAGGTCGACGGCTCAAGCGGCTCGCTTGTGCTGGATTCGACGAACGGAAAGATCGAGGTCGAGGACTCCGCATCGACCGAGGTGCAGGCCCGCACGACGAACGGTGTCGTCCGGCTGTCGTTCACCGAGCCGCCCGACGAGGTCACCGCGAACAGCTCGAATGGTGGCATCCGGATTGAGGTACCCGATGACGGCACCGAGTACTACGTCCGGGCCGACACAACCAACGGACGCGTCGACACCGAGGATGTGCCTGGCGACCGCCGCGCCGACCGCACCATCACAGCCGAGACGACGAACGGTGGCATCACGATCGAGACGTCGCCCCAAGGCTGATCGGAGGCCGTGCGCTGACCGGTCGGCTGGCTGCGGATCCGGGCGCCGGATGCCTCGCGCGAGTGCAATGGCTTGGCGCTGATGACAATAAACCCGTGCAGCACCGGAACACCCGCGCGACGGGGAGCACCGAGGAAAGCTCACGTTTAGCGGACTCCGGCCGGATCCGCCAGCACTTGACCGAATCCCGGGCGGCGAGAAATCTGGGAGCACGCTCCAACCGCAACACTGTCGAGGAGGAAAGCATGTCGAGCAGCAATATGGTCGCTGTGATCACCGGGGCATCGAGCGGCATTGGCCGCGCGACCGCCCTGCGCTATGCCGCGATGGGCGCTGCGGTGGTACTTGCCAGCCGCAGACGCCAGGCTCTGACGAAACTTGCCGCGGAGTGTGCCGAGCTCGGCGGTCGTGCCCTGGCGGTGCCCACCGATGTGACGGACCCGGGCCAGGTGGATGCGCTCGCCCGGCGAGCCGTCGACGAGTTCGGCCGGATCGACGTCTGGGTCAACAACGCGGCCGTCTCGGTCTTCGCGCCGTTCCTCGAGATGCCGCTCGATGACCTCCGCCGGGTTCTCGACGTCAACATCCTCGGCTACGTGTACGGGGCCCGCGCGGCTCTCAGGGTCATGACCGGGCAGGGCAGTGGGAGCCTCGTCAACGTCGCCTCGATCGTCGGGGAGGTACCGCAGCCGTACACGGCGCCATACGGCATGTCGAAGGCGGCGGTCAGGGCGCTGGGCGTGAGCCTGCGGCAGGAGCTGGCTCTGCAGAAGGCGAAGCACATCTCCGTGTCGACGGTTCTACCTGCCACGATCGATACCCCGTTCTTCCGCCACTCAGCCAACTACACCGGACGGGAAGTTCTCGCCATGCCGCCGGTGTACAGTCCCGAGGCCGTCGCCAAGGCGATCGAGCGGGTTGCCCGCAAGCCGCGGAACGAGGTGGTCGTCGGTGGCGCTGCCGGCCCGGCGCTCGTGCGCCGGCACCGCAAGAGCCCGGCACCGGTCGAGGCCCAGATGGCCCTGCAGACCGAGAAGACACACCTGTCGCGGGATGACAGGGCCGCTGCCACCACCGGCATCCTCTACTACCCGGCCCCGGATGCCGACGCGGAGGTGACCGGCGGCTGGCACGGGTCCGAGAAGACCGGGACTCGACGCGGCATGACCTGGCTGCTGCTCGGGGGCGTCAGCGCGTACGTGGTCGGCCGCCGGCTCGGTAGCGACGCCAACCAGAAGAGCCGCCCGGGTCGCCGCCGGTAGTCCACGAGGTGGTAGAGCACGGCGGAGAGCGGGACGACGACCGCCAGCGCTGATCGAGTAGCGACGAAGGAGCGTATCGAGATCACCGCGCACATCTCGATACGCTCGCTGGCGCTCGCTACTCGACGAACGAAAGGAACGGGAAACGCTCGCTACTCGACGAACGGAAGGGGCGGGAAACGCACGCAACCCGACGAACGGAAGGGTGCGTCAGCGGGACGACAGAGCGGCGCTCCCCCAGTTCAGCGATTCACCTGCTGGGCTCCGGTGCTGCGGCACTCCCCACGGGTTGTCGTCACGCAACGGCTCAGGTAGGAGAGCCTCGGGCGCGCTCTGGTAGGTGACCGAGCGCAGGAAGCGGGAGATCGCCGCAGTGCCCACGGACGTCCCGCTGTCCAGAGTGGTCGCCGGGTACGGACCACCGTGCTGCATCGCCGGCGTCACGGCCACCCCGGTCGGCCAACCGCCGAACAGCACACGGCCGACGTGGCTGGTGAGCCACTGCACGAGCGAACGAACCGGCTCTGAGTCCTCACCGTCCGCCAGGTGAACCGTGCCAGTGAGGTTGCCGTCGAACAGCATCTCGGCGACCGGCACCAGCTCCGACTCGTCGTCGTACTCGACCACGATCGCGAGAGGACCGAAGGCCTCCTCGCGCAGACGTTCGCGTTGCGCGACCAAGTTCTTGACCGGCACGCGAACGAAGGTGGGTGTCGCCCAGCCCTGGCCGTCCTCGTCGATCCGCACTGCTCCCTCGGCGAGCGCGGTGACCCCGTCGGTACCGAGGATCGTGTCCCTGCGGTCGCCGTACCCGGAGGCGATACCGGGGTTGAGCATCCGATGTTCTGCGATTCCGCTGCCGCGTTCCGCGACCTTCTCGGCGAATCCCTGGCCGGCGGGCACGAAGAGGAAACCGGGCTTGGTGCACAGCTGACCAGCCGACCCGGAGACGCTCGCGACGAACCCGTCGGCGATCGCGTCGGCGTTCTCAGCGAGTGCGGCTGAGGTGACGAAGGCCGGGTTCACGCTGCCGAGTTCTCCGTAGAACGGGATCGGCGCCGGACGGGCTGCGGCGATGTCGGCGAGCATCCGGCCGGCCCGGATCGAACCGGTGAACGAGGCGGCGGCGATCCGCGGATCCTTCAGCATCGTCACTCCGGCCTCCTGGCCCGAGATCAGCTGCAGGATGCCGTCGGGCGCGCCCACCTCGGCAAGCGCCCGGTTCGCGACCTCCGCGGTACGGACCGACAGCTCGGGGTGCCCGGAGTGCGCCTTGACGATGACGGGGTTTCCGGCGGCGAGCGCTGAGGCGGTGTCACCGCCAAGCACGGAGAACGCGAACGGGAAGTTGCTGGCGGCGAAGTTCAGCACAGGCCCGACCGGCACGCGGTATCGGCGGAGATCGGGCCGGACGCCGAGCGCGAACGCGTCGTCGGCCTCGTCGATTCGCACGTCGAGGTAGCTGCCGTCGACGATGACGTCGGCGAACAGCCGCAACTGGACGGCAGTTCGCTTGAGCTCGCCGGCGAGGCGGGCTTCGGTCAGGCCGGTCTCCTGACTGGCGACGGCGATCAGGTCCGACTGGGCGTCTTCGAGCGCGTCGGCCACGGCCACAAGCGCCCGTGCCCGCAGGCGAGGCTCCATACCGGCCCACTCGGGGGCGGCATCCGCTGCGCGCTGCGCGAGGGTGTCAAGTTGTTCTGATGTCATGGACATGTCGGCCTCACAGTTGGAATCCGGTCGGGAAAGGGTCTGACGGGTCGAGCAGGTAGGAACCGATTCCGGTCACCCAGGCCCGCCCGGTCACGGTGGGGATCACGGCGGGGATGCCGGCCACCGTGGTTTCGGCGATCAGCCGGCCGACGAATCGTGATCCGATGAACGACTCGTTGACGAAGTCGGTGTCGAGCGCGAGCTCACCGCGGGCCCACAGCTCGGCCATCCGGGCAGAGGTTCCGGTGCCACACGGGGACCGGTCGAACCAGCCCGGGTAGATCGCCATCGCGTGGCGGGAGTGCTCCGCGGTCGAGCCTGGAGCGATGAATTCGACATGGTGGCAGTGGTTGACCCCGTCGATCTCCGGATGCCGCGGCGGATCGGTCGCGTTGATGGCATCCATGATCGCGAGTCCGGCGGTGAGGATCTCCTGCTGGTTGGACCGGTCGAACGGCAGGCCCACGTCATCGAGGTCGACCATGGCGTAGAAGTTACCGCCGAAGGCGAGGCTGTAGCGCACAGGGCCGTAACCGGGAACCTCCACGGTGTCATCGAGCCGCACGCTGTATGCGGGTACGTTCTCGATCGTGACCGAGTCCGCGTGGCCGTCGCTCACCGAGACCCGGGCGATGACCAGACCGGCAGGGGTATCGAGCCGGATGGTGGTGACCGGTTCGGTGATCTCGACCATCCCGGTCTCCACGAGCACCGTCGCCACACCGATCGTCCCGTGCCCGCACATCGGCAGGCAGCCGGACACCTCGATGTAGACGACACCCCAGTCGGCATCCCGCCGGGTCGGAGCCTGCAGGATCGCGCCGCTCATCGCAGCGTGACCGCGCGGCTCGTTCATGAGCAACTGGCGGATGTCGTCAAGATGCTCCATGAAGTAGAGCCGCTTCTCGTTCATGGTCGCGCCGGGAATGACGCCGACGCCGCCGGTGACGACCCTCGTCGGCATCCCCTCGGTGTGCGAGTCCACCGCGGTGAACATGCGTTTGGAACGCATCCAGTACTCCTTCCCGGCCGAGTCGTTACGCGTTATCCCGTGACCGGCTCGAAATGTAGTCGAGCGCCTTGGTCGTGTCTGCCCGCACTGCGGCTTCCTTCTCGGCGCTGAGCGGTCCGCGCGGCGGGCGCGTGGGTCCACCGTAGCTGTTGCCGGCGATGTCGATGGAGAGCTTGATGGCCTGGACGAACTCCGTCTTCGAGTCCCAGCGGAACACGGTGACCAGCTGCGTGTACAGCTCGAGCGCCTCAGCGATGTTGCCCGCCTTGACCTGCTCGTAGATCTCCACGGCTTCACGCGGGAACGCGTTGGGGTACCCGGCGAACCAGCCGGTCGCACCGGCCACGAGAGACTCGAAGAGCAGGTCGTCTGCGCCGGCGATGACGTCGAGGTCGCACACCTCCTGAATCTCGAGCACCCGGCGGATGTCGGTGGAGAATTCCTTGACCGCGACGACCTCGGGAATCTCGGCGAGGCGCTTGAGCAGTGCGGGGGTCAGGTCGACCTTGGTGTCGATGGGGTTGTTGTACGCCATGATCGGCAGTCCGACCTCGGCGACGCGCGTGTAGTGCTCGACGACCTCGTCGTCGTTGGCGCGGTACAGGGTCGGCGGCAGGAGCAGCACACCGTCAGCGCCGTCCTCCTTCGCGTACTCTGCCCACTGCTTCGCCTGGTGCCAGCCGACACCGTGCACGCCGGCGACGACGAGGCCGCGGTCGCCGACGGCCTCCACAGCGACCTGGATCACCTTGCGGCGCTCCTCATCGGTGAGGGATGAGTACTCGCCGAGCGATCCGTTCGGGCCGACGCCGCGGCATCCGTTCGAGATGAGGAAGTCACAGTGTTCGGCGAACCTGTCGTAGTCGACAGCGAGGCCAGCGGGTGCTGACGCGTCCTCCTTGAAGGCGAGCGTGGTGGCGACGATGACGCCGCCGAGGTCAAATTTCTGGGTGGTCATGATTGCGGTCCTTTCGAAGGATCGGTTGCAGGGGTGGGGTCGAACGAAGAGGCGGCTGCGGCGAGTTCACCGAGACGGAGAGGGACAGCGAGGGGCCGGCGGTCGGTGGACACCGCATCGCCGAGGCTGTTGCCTGGCAGCCGGCGGGCAATCAGCTGCTCGAGCGACCGACCGCATGCCCGGCCCTGGCAGATGCCGAGCCCGGCGCGAGTGCTGAGCTTCAGGGACCGAAGTGAGGTCGAGCCGGTGCTCTCGGCGGTGCGGCAGAGACTCCCGAAGCTGACCTCCTCGCACCGGCAGACGATCGTCTCCTCGGTGACCATCTCAGGCCAGCCAGGGCGGATGCCGTGGGCCGCCTCGATCCGTCGGGCGAAACCCGCGTAGACCCGGCGTTTGCGGACCTCACCGGGCAGGTCGGACGGCCTGCCGCCCGCAGCGGTGTGGCCGGCGAGCGCCCCTTCGGCGAGCGCGAGGTCGACTCCGCCGATGCCGGTGATCTCGCCGGCGGCGTACACGCCTGGAACACTTGTCGCCTGGGCGTCGTCCACCGCGACGAAACGCTCGTCGGTGATCCGGCATCCTGCCGCGATAGCGAGTTCGAGCCGTGGCGTGAATCCGTGGCTGACGCAGACCGCGTCGACGGCGATCGTCCGTTCGGTGCCTCGGACCGGTGCCCAGTTCGCGTCAAGGGAGGCGACGGTGACGGATTCGACGCTGTCGGTTCCGTGCGCCGCGATGACGGAGGCACCTGTCGTGTACGGGATCCGGTGCCGCAGCTGACCGCCGATGTAACCGGCGAGCTCTGCACCCTTCCTGGCGGCCGGGAGCAACTGCCATGGCCGCGGAAGCCAGCCGCGCGCGAGAGACGGCAGCCGGGAGGACTCGAAGACGCCGAGAACCCGGGAACCGGTTGCGGCAAGCGACGCGGCGACGGGGAGCAGGAACGGGCCGGCGCCGGCTACGACGACGCGGCGGCCGACGGCGAGGCGCTCCCCTTTGGCGAGCGCCTGGGCGGCGCCGCCGGTGAAGACACCCGGCAGGTCCCAGCCCGGGAACGGCAGAGTACGATCGTGGGCGCCTGTGGCCAGGATGATTGCGTCCGGGAACAGTTCCAGCCGTTCACGGCCGGATCCGTCGCTCGGGCCGACGACGATGTGTACCCGGCCGGCAGCCCTGTCGCTGGAGTCGATCGCGAAGACGGACGCGGACGTGAGGATGCGGCATCCGTCGTCTGCGGCGAGTTCGGACTGCAGCGCGCGGAAGGTGTCCCAGCCGTGGTGAAGGATCCGTTCGTTCGCGGCGGGCCGTGCGTCCGGCAGGTGCCGCCAGAACTGGCCACCCAGTTGCTCGGACGAGTCGACAAGGGTCACGGTGGCCCCACGGCGACGCGCGGACCGGGCGGCGGCGAGCCCGGCCGGGCCGGCCCCGAGAACGAGGATGTGGCTCATGCGGTGCTCCCCGGCAGGATGTCATGCTGGGTTACGACGACGTCACCGTCGACGGCCCGGCGTTGGCAGGCCCGCACGTCACGGTCCCCGTTGACCTCGACGAGGCAGTCGAAGCAGACCCCGATGCCGCAGAACAC
>NZ_JAODMP010000072.1 GCF_025464835.1 Mycetocola sp.
TTGCCGGCGGCCGAAGAAAGAAGACGGCAGGGATCGCCACGAGGAGGAACCGCATCGCGACGAAGACAAGGGGAGGCACGCCGGCAAGTCCTTCGTCGATGGCGACGAAGTTGACTCCCCAGATCACGGCGACGAGGAGCGCCAGGAGGCTGTGTCTGAGGCTCACCGTTCAACTCTCGCACACGGCGACAGGTGCCCAGCAAGGTTCGACCGCTTCGCTGGCATCCCGACTGCCGATTTTGGATAGACTTGCTGCATGGCTTTCGTCCTCTCCTTCGCGCTGTTCCTGGCTGGCATCTTCCTCTTCTATTTCGCGTTCACGGTCGAAAGCTTCCATGCCCTCGTTTTCTTCGCCGGCATCCTCTCGATCAGCCTGTCGTTCGGCATCCCCGCGCACGTTCTCGCCAAGCGCTAGAGAATTTTTCCCGCAGTCGGGCCCTCGGTGACCTGCCGATCGTCTTGTCGACGGTGCAGACCGCAGAGCCAGAAGAACTCAGGGGAGACCGGTCGGAACCGGCCTCCCCTGAGTTCTGTACCGGCGAGTGACTACCGGGCGTCCTCGGCCGCCAGCAGCTCGGCGACGGGGCGACGCTCTGCCTTGACCAGGTCTCACGGGTCGGAAGGATGCCGACGAGACCGATCGACGCCGCGAGGAGCACGACCAGTGAGGCGCCTGGCCAGCCCATCGCGCCGACCAGCAGAGCCGCGATGAGCGGCGCGAATCCGCCGACCGACGCTGCGATCGGGTAGCCCGTCGACGCGCCGGAGGTGCGGGGCGTCGCGCCGAACTGTTCGGTCGGCAGTGAACCCTGCACGCCGGTGAGCGTGGCTGATTTCCCGAGCGATGGCAGCTGTGATGACGTCGAGTCCCTCGAGGGTCGCCGGAATTCTCACGATGACGTTCGGTCGGGAGATCGCGCCGGCGGGCCGCTCAGCCTCGGCGATCGTCGCCTGGGTGTCGTTCGCGGAGCGGGCCGAGACGTCGATGACACCATTCGTCGAGCCCACCTCAGCCGGAACCGGTCAGGGCCAGCTGCTTGTCGCCGTCCGCGAGGAGCGAGCGGGGTGTCTCTGCCTGGTCGACGGTGCGCTGCCGGCCGTGCGGGCGATCCTGGCCGTGGGCGCCCCGATGCAATTCGAGGAGAGTGGCTCGAGAATCCTGCCAGTCGAGAACGATAAGCGCCGTTCCCCTGCTTTCTGCGGCGAGATCAACACCTGCGGTCAGCACCCGTCAAGACGAGCGCTGAGAGTTCGGGAGGAGGTATGGGTGGGCCCCGCCGGGCTCGAACCGGCGACCCGCGGATTAAAAGTCCGATGCTCTACCAACTGAGCTAGAGGCCCCAACACTCTTAATCTACCGGTTCCAGCTGAACGCTGTGACCACCCACACGCGGCGAGCGCGGAGTACCGTTAACCGGTGCCCATTGCGAGAGGGGAAATTCATGGCTGATGACTTCCACAAGCCCACCAAGTTCCCAGGCAAAATCTTCGAATCTTTCGTCGGCGGAATCGACCCGGCCGAGTCGAGCCGCATCGCGCACGAAACCGCGATGGCGCTTCTCGCACGCGTCCGTGTCGACCCTGACCCGGATGTGGTCGAGCGGTTGGTCGCATACACCGATGAACACGGCATCGACACCATCGCCGAACTGTGGTCACGGGCGACGCCGCGCAGCCTGCCCGGCGCGCTGTGGCGCATCTACCTGCTCCGGCTGATGATTCGCGAAGACCCACACGAATCGAGCTTCCTGTTCCAGCGGGGAAGCGAAGTCATTGAAACCATCGACCCCGTCGTGGCCGGTGCTTCCATGCCGACCGGCCCGGACGAGATCATCACGCTCGCCGACCAGATCCTGCGCGGTATCTTCGACGGCGACTTCGCCGTCGCGCTCGAGAGGGCGGCAGCGTTCTGCCGGGTGTCAGCCGCGGGCAGCGCAAGCGTCGCCGATGATTCGGATGCCGCCGAACCGGCCAGGTCTGCGACCCTGACGACCCGCGCACTGCGGCTGTCGACCCTCGCCGACGAGCTGTCCAGCTGCGCGAAACTCTGGCGGCACGAGTCGCTCGACTGACCCTTCCCGCCCGGCCGCGTCGCTCACTACTGTTGGGGCATGAGCCCGAGCCGTGTGGCACACCCGTTCCTTCTGCTTCGGCGGGTTGCGGTCCTGCCCGCGTGGGTTCGGCGCCTTGACGCTGCGGCCGGCCGCCGCATCAACTCCCGGAAGGTGCATCCGCTTCTGGACAGGGGTCTCGTCCGGCTGTCGCACTCCGCCGATCGCGGAGCGCTCTGGTTCACCGCTGCCAGCGTCCTCCTCCTGCTGACCCGATATCGTGCCGCCCTGCGCGGGCTGGCGTCCCTGACCCTCACCAGCGCCCTCGCCAATCTCGTCGGCAAACAGGTCTTCGGCGGGGACCGGCCACTGCTCAAGGACATCCCCGTCGGGCGCCGGCTCGCGAAGCATCCCGAATCCGGGTCGTTCCCGTCCGGCCACTCGGCCAGCGCCGCTGCCTTCGCCACCGGCGTGGCGCTCGAGTCCCCACGGGTTGGAGCGGTGACCGCTCCCGTCGCCGGCGCGGTCGCCTACTCCCGCCTGCACACGGGAGCGCACTGGCTCTCCGATGTCCTCGGCGGCATCGCCATCGGCGCCGGCGTTGCTCTTCTCGGCAAGGTGCTCGTCCCGGCGCCGCGGCGCAAACCCGAGCGGCACGGCGGAACCCCGATCCCGCTCCCGGCGTCACCGACGGGGAACGGGTTGTTCCTGGTGCGGAATCCGTCGTCCGGTCGGGCTGTCGTCACCCGGCCGGACCCGGCGCCGATTCTCGCCCGCCTGCTGCCGGACGCCAGGATCCACCTCCTCGCCGTTGGCGAAGAGGTCACCGCGGTCGTGCGGGCGGCGCTCGAGACGGAACCACGGCCGCGCATCCTCGGTGTCTGCGGCGGTGACGGAACAGCGGCGTCCGTTGCCCACCTGGCCAGGGAGAGCGGACTGCCGCTCCTTGTCGTGCCCGGCGGGACGTTCAACCATTTCGCACGGACCGCTGGAATCGAGACGATCGAGGACGCCGTCGCCGCGCTCGCCGCCGGGCAAGGACTCCTTGTCGACGTCGGTGAGTTGCGCCTGGGCACGGGGGAGCCCGAAACGGTGCTCAATGCGGCATCCGTGGGGATCTACCCTGATTTCGTCGCCGAACGGGAGGAACGCGAGCTCCTCCTCGGCAAGTGGGTGGCCGGGATCGTGTCAGCGGTCCTTGTGCTGCGGCGGGCGGGTCCCGTCGAGCTCGTCCTCGACGGACGGCCGATCCGAGCCTGGTCGTTGTTCGTGGGCATCAACCGCAACCACGCCATCATCCCCGCCCCGCTGCAGCGGCGCAGGCTCGACGACGGAGTGCTCGACATCCGCATCCTGCATGCCAGGAGCCGGGCGCACGCGGTGGCCGCGCTGTCGTTCGGGCAGCGCACGAGTGCCATCCTCGCCCGCTTGCGGCTGATGCCCGTCGGCTCGACCGTGGAATCGTTCAGTGTGCAGAACCTCGTCACCGCTGTGCTCCCCCGGGAGGGCCAGGCACCCGGCTTCGCGCACGACGGCGAGGTTCGCCGTGAGGTGGGCGACGGTGGGATGCCTCAGGGCGGTTACCTCTCGACGGTGCGCATCGTGGAGGGCGGGCTTCGCGTCTACGCGCCGCACGAGTAGGCGGCCGCCGTTCGGCCGGCCGTATGCGCACAACTCCGCCGATCCGCCGGTGACGGCAACCGGCTCTCGCTCGAAGACGGGGAGCGGGCTTGGTGTCGGGCACGGGGAGGCGGAGTTGTGCGCAAAAAACCGGCCGGCCGGAGTCGCCGGACCGTCGCGTGGGCGTCGAGTCAAGCGTGTTCGCGGCTGGTGAACACCCCACATGCGCGCTTTGCGCTTGCTACACTTGATCGAGCCGGGCCGCATAACCCCGGGCTCCAATTTTTGCCGCCGCGAGCGGCCTTCCGCCGAGAGGCGTTTTGCGGCCCGGCTTCTTCTCTTTAACGGGCTTTTGACCTGCGGCGGCTCGGGCTCAACGGGCTTTTGACCTGCGGCGGCTCGGGCGTCGCGAAGTCTGGCAGTTAGCTGGGATCGGGCATCCGGAGCAAACCGGCACGCCCACCGTGCCGAACCGCCTACATGACTTCGATGCAACAGCTCAGCACCCGCCTCGCCCTCCCGGCGATGCTCGTGTTTTCCCTCGGCGCTGTCGGCCTCACCGGCTGCACACCGAGCGACGCTCCCGCACCGGAGTCGAACGCCCGGAGCGGCATGAAAACTGCCCTCGACGGCGACGTCACCCTGGTGAGCCTCAACTTCATGCCGGAGACCCTGACGGTCTCGGCCGGAGACACGGTCACCTGGGTCAACGGAGAATCCATCACCCACACGATCACGAGTGGGACGTTCTCCGACGTCGACGAGACCACCGGCCTTCGCGCAAGCGAATCCGCCGACGGCCTCTTCGACGAAAAGCTCGGTGAGGAAGGCGGCACGTTCTCGTACACCTTCGAAACCGCCGGGACCTACCAGTACTTCTGCGACATCCACAACGGTATGAACGCCACCGTGGTCGTCGAAGAGGGCTGATCGCCGACGCTGGCGATCGAATTCGAACACCCTGTCACATCCGCCCACCAGGGCACATTCCAAGGAGAACGTCATGAAAAAGGCAACACCACTCGTCGGCGCAGCACTTGCCGCAACCCTGCTCCTTTCCGGCTGCAGCATGGGCGCTGCAAGCGACTCCATGTCGAAAAGCGCGGACAAGGCGACATCCAGCAGCGCCGCGGTCATGGACACCGTCAACAGCGATGGCGCGGGCCTCCGTGCTGGGCTGACCGCGCTGTTCAGCGACCACGTCTACCTGGCCGGCGCCGCCATCCACTCCGCGCTCGCCGCAGGTGGCGACCTGACCGAAGCCAAGACCGCAGGCGCTGTCGCCGCTCTTGACGCCAACTCGGTGGAGATCGCCGCAGCCGTCGGATCGGTCTACCCGGACGCCGAGGAACCGTTCCTCGAGTCCTGGCGCGAGCACATCGGGTTCTTCGTCAACTACACGATCGGCAAGGCGACGGGCGACCAGGCCGGAGCCGACGCGGCCGTTGCCGACCTCACCGAATACGCGGCCAGCTTCGGCGAACTGTTGAACTCGGTCGTCCCGACGCTGCCGGCTGACGCGGTCGAGGAAGCGCTCGGGATGCACGCCACCACGCTCATCGCGGCCATCGACGCCGACATCGCGGGGAGCCCCGACTACTACACCCTTCTGAAGGACGCGGCCGGCCACATGCCGATGACGGCCACCGCCATCGCAGGCGCCATCGCTGAAGACCAGAACATCGAGTAGACACACCGGCACGCGAAGGGCGGGCGACGGTATTGCATCGTCGCCCGCCCGAGCGGCGCCAGCGCATCGGCGGGGAACCTGACATGCTAGTTCTTGTGGAGAATGCACCTGGCACCGAGAGCGACGTCGCCGCTGTCTCGTCGAGGCTGGAGGAACTGCTCGGCCGTGTCGCCACAGGCGACCAGCAGGCCTTCGCCTCGCTGTACGACCTGATCGCACCTCGCGTCCTCGGTTTGATCCGCAAGGTTCTCATCGACCACGCGCAGTCAGAGGAAGTAGCCCAGGAGGTCTTCCTGGAGATCTGGCAGAACGCCACCCGGTTCGAACCAGGCAGGGGCGCTGCCGCTTCCTGGATCATGACGATCGCCCACCGCAGGGCGATCGACCGGGTCCGTGCCTCACAAGCAGGCAGGGACCGTGACGTCAGGATCGGCATCCGCGACTTCCCGACGGCTTTCGACGCGGTTGCGGAATCGGCGGAGATCACCATCGAACACGAGAGAGTCAGCCGGGCGATGGCGAACCTCACCGAGATCCAGCGGCAGGCTGTGTCGCTGGCCTACTACGGCGGATACAGCCAGAGCGAGGTCGCAGACATTCTGTCCGTGCCCCTCGGTACCGTGAAAACCCGTCTCCGTGACGGAATGATGAGACTACGAGACGAGATGGGGGTGGCATCATGACCGAGAACCGGGATCCAGCTGAACTCGCAGGAGCGTACGCCCTCGACGCGCTGAATGCAGAGGAAAAGGCGGAATACGAACGCCACCTCGCCACATCCGTCGACGCACGCCGGGAGGCGGAGAGTCTCGGTGAGGCTGCCGCGTTGCTCGGATTCGACGCGGAACCGGTTGAGCCATCCGCCGCCCTCCGCGCGAGCGTGCTCGCGTCGATCGCCTCAACCCCGCAGCTTCGCCGCTTGGACAGCGCAGGAACGGATGCCGCCACCAGCGCGGCAAACCCGGCGCCGATTGCTTCGACCGATGCAGGTGCCCCGGAAGCACAGCCCGTCCGGCCGACCTCTGCCCCGGCAGCAGCACCGACCACGAAGGCAGCAACAGCCCGGCCGGCATCCGCCGCCCAACGCAAGGCCAACCGCCGTTGGTACAGCCAGCCGCTGTCAGCGGCGGTTGCCGCGGCAGCCCTCGTCGCCGTTCTTCTCGGCGTCAACGGTCTCACCAGCGCCCTCAACAACGGCAACGGGCTCCCGGAGGCCCTGCAGCTTGCCCACATCAACGCTCAGCCGGACGCCCAGCGCGAGACGGTCAAGCTGACGAACATCAATGACGACAAGCGAGTCGTCGCCACCCTCGTCTGGTCGGGGGAACTGGGCCAGTCCGCGCTCATCGTCGACGGACTCGCTTCGCTCAGCGAGGAAGAGACCTACGAACTCTGGTACATCCGCGAGGAGGGGCCGATTTCGGCAGGAACGTTCAACACGACCGGCGGCGGCGACAGTTGGCGGATCCTCGGGGGCACCATGGCAGCCGGTGACGCCGTCGGCGTGACCGTCGAACCGGCGGGTGGCTCGGAGCAGCCCACCACCGACCCGCTCATCGTCATCCACACGGCCTAGGCCACGAAAAAGCAGGAGATCCGATCGGATCTCCTGCTTTTCGATGGGCCCCGCCGAACTCGGATGTTACCCGAAACGGCCCGAGACGTAGTCCTCAGTCGCCTGCACGCTCGGCTGAGTGAAGATCGTGTTGGTGTCGTCGTATTCGATGAGCTTGCCCGGCTTACCGGTCCCGGCGATGTTGAAGAACGCGGTGCGGTCGGAGACCCGTGACGCCTGCTGCATGTTGTGGGTGACGATCACGATGGTGTACTCGTTCTTGAGTTCCTCGATGAGGTCCTCGATGGCGAGGGTCGAGATCGGGTCGAGAGCCGAGCACGGCTCGTCCATCAGCAACACGTCCGGTTCCACGGCAATGGCGCGGGCGATGCACAATCGCTGCTGCTGGCCACCGGAGAGGCTGGAGCCGGGCTTCTCGAGCCGGTCCTTGACCTCTTTCCACAGGTTCGCTCCCTGGAGGGATTTCTCCACCAGGTCGTCTGCGGCCGACTTCGGCATGCGACGGTTGTTGAGTGACACGCCGGCGAGCACGTTCTCCCGGATCGACATCGTCGGGAACGGGTTCGGCCGCTGGAACACCATGCCGATGTTCCGGCGAACGAGGACAGGGTCGACCCCCGGTCCGTACAGGTTGTCCCCGTCGACGAGGACTTCTCCCTCGACACGGGCACCAGGGATGACCTCGTGCATGCGGTTGAGGGTGCGGATGAAGGTCGACTTGCCGCAGCCTGAAGGGCCGATGAACGCGGTGACGCTTCGCGGTTCGATCGTGAGGGTGACGTCTTCCACCGCGAGGAACTTGCTGTAGTAGACGTTGAGGTCTTTGACTTCGATGCGCTTGGACATGGTTTCCTTCGGTGCTAACGGCCGAGCTTGGGGGAGAAGGCTCTGGCGACGAGTCTCGCGATGAGGTTGAGTGCCATCACGATGAGGATGAGGGTGAGGGCCGCAGCCCAGGCACGGTCGAGGTACGCCTGAGCGTCGGTGCCCTGGCTCACATAGGAGCTGTAGACGAAGACGGGCAGGCTCTGCATGCGGCCTTCTAATGGGCTGTAGTTCATGTTGGAGGTGAACCCGGCGGCGACGAGGAGCGGAGCCGTCTCACCGATCACGCGGGCGATGGCGAGCATGACACCCGTGGTGATTCCCGCGATGGATGTCGGCAGGACGACTTTGAGGATGGTGAGCCACTTCGGCACGCCGAGGGCGAAAGCTGCTTCACGGAGTTCGTTCGGGACGAGGCGCAGCATCTCCTCGCTCGAACGCACCACCCCGGGAATCATCAGCACGCTGAGCGCGACGGCGCCGGCGACGCCCAGGCGGATGCCAGGACCGAAGAAGATCGCGAAGAGTGCGTAGGCGAACAGGCCGGCGACGATCGAGGGGATGCCGGTCATGACGTCGACGAAGAACGTGATCGCCCGAGCGAGGGCACCGCGACCGTACTCGACGAGGTAGATCGAGGTGAGCAACCCGATCGGTACGGAGATGATCGTGGCGATGCCGGTCATGATGAGCGTTCCCACGATCGCATGGAGCACTCCACCGCCTTCACCGACGATGTTGCGCATCGAGTAGGTGAACAGTTGGATGTCGAATCTCGCCGTACCGCGTGACAGCACGGTGATGAAGAGGGAGACGAGCGGTGCCAGCGCGACGATGAACGCGCTCGTGACGAGGGTGGTGACCAGGCGGTCCTTCGCCTGCCGCGCGCCCTCCACCAGGAGAGCCGTGAGGTAGATCCCGATGCCGTTGAGGAGGCCGGTGAGGACGATCGTTCCCACGACGTTGAAGTCCCCGCCGGATGCCGCCTGGGCGAGTCCGAAGATGGCGGCGCTGACGAGGAGAGAGACACCGAGCACGATCCACGGCACCGATTTGCCGAGGCGGCCGCTCGCGTACACGTTCGGCATGGCGCCAGGGCCGGGCGCGGGGTTGGGGCGGCCAGGGCCTACGCCGGAGCCGGACCGCTGGAGCGGAGCAGTTGTTGTCTGTGCCATTAGTTCGCTCCCGAGAATTCCTTGCGGCGGTTGATGACGTAGCGCGCTATGGCATTCACCACGAGTGTGATGGCGAACAACATCAGGCCGGTGGCGATGAGGACGTTGACGTTGAGCCCGTACGCCTCGGGGAAGCTGAGCGCGATGTTCGCGGCGATGGTGCTCGGGTTCGAGGAGGTGAGAAGAGCGAAGCTGATGACACCGGATGACGACAGCACCATGGCAACGGCCATGGTCTCGCCCAGCGCACGGCCGAGGCCGAGCATGGAGGCGGACACGATGCCGGCGCGGCCGAATGGCAGAACGGTCATGCGAATCATCTCCCAACGGGTCGCGCCGAGGGCGAGCGCTGCTTCTTCGTGCAGAACGGGAGTCTGGAGGAAGACTTCCCGGCAGAGTGCGGTGATGATCGGAAGGATCATCACCGCGAGGACGACCGCCGCCGTCAGGATGGTGCGACCCGTCCCGGAAGCCGGAGGGGCGAAGAGCGGAATCCAGCCGAGGTTCTCGGTGAGCCACAGGTAGAACGGCTGGACGAGGGGGGCGAGAGTGTTGGCACCCCAGAGACCGAAGACGACGGAGGGGACCGCCGCGAGCAGGTCGATGACGTAACCGAGTCCCTGGGCGAGCTTGCGGGGCGCGTAGTGAGAGATGAACAGGGCAATGCCGATGGCAAGGGGCACGGCCATCAGTAGAGCGAGGGCGGCCGACCAAAGGGTGCCGAAGATCAGCGGCCCGACATAGGTCCAGAACGTCTCCCCTGAGGTGAAGATGGAGATGTCCTCGGGGTTCTCGGTGAGCGCTGGGGTGCTCTGGAGAATCAGGAAGGCGGCGACGGCGGCGAGCGTTGCGAGGATCAGCGCACCCGCGGTGAGCGTGCTCGTCGAGAAGATCCGATCGCCGAGACGCTGAACGGGTCTGGGGGGCTGGGCGCTTTCGGTGCGAGCAACCGGTGGCGACGACATCTGCTGAGTTCCCCCTGGGGTTCGGGTCGAAGTGGGCGGGACGGCGGCGGGATGCCCGCTACCGGGGCAACCCCGGCTGCCGCGTGAGGCGGCAGCCGGGGTCTACGGAAGTGTTATTTGATGAGTTCGATCGCAGCTGCGGACTTCTCGGCGATTGCCGCCGAGATCGGGGCAGAGCCTGCGGCATCTGCGCTGACCTTCTGGCCTTCTTCGCTCACAATATAGCTGAAGTACTCCTTGACGAGCTTGGCCGTTTCGGCGTCCTTGTACTCGGTGCAGCCGATCAGGTAGCTGATCAGGACGATCGGGTAGACGCCCGCTTCGGTCGTCGCGCGGTCGAGTTGGATCGCGAGGTCTCCCTCGCCTCGGCCATCCACCAACGGCGACGCATCGACGATCGCGGCCGCGGCTTCGGCGGAGTATGGGACGTACTCGTCTCCGACCTTGACGGCGACGGTGCCGAGTTCGCCGGAGCGCGATGCATCGGCGTAGCCGATGGTTCCGGTGCCGGAGGTCACAGCGTCGATGACGCCCGAGGTCTGCTGCGCGGCCTCGCCGCCCTTCACCGCATCCGGCCAGACGCCGTCCGCTTCCCAGCTCCACACATCCGGTGCGGTGACGTTGAGGTACTCGGTGAAGTTCTCGGTGGTGCCGGAGTCATCCGCGCGGTGAACGGGCGTGATCGTCTGGTTCGGCAGCGTGGCATCCGGATTCTGCGAGGCGATGGCCTTGTCGTTCCAGGTGGTGATGGTGCCGGAGAAGATGCCTGCGAGAGTGGTGGGGTCGAGGTCGAGGGTGTCGACACCCTCGAGGTTGAAGACGACCGCGATCGGGGAGATGTAGGCGGGAAGTTCGACCAGCCCGGTGTCGGGGACGCAGGCTGTGAACTCTTCGTCTGCGAGCTCAGCGTCCTTGAACGCACGGTCGGAACCGGCGAACGCGCTGCCGCCAGCGATGAAGGTGTCACGTCCAGCGCCCGAGCCGGCCGGGTCGTATTCGACGGTGACAGCGGAGTGCATGCCCTGGAACGCGGCGACCCAGGCCTCCTGGGCGGACTGCTGCGATGAGGCGCCGCCGCCGACGAGCGTGCCGGTGAGCTCGGTGGCCGCGCCGTTTCCGGTTGCAGCACCGGGCATTTCGTTGACAGCACAGGAGGTCAGTGTGAGGGCAGCGAGTGTTGCGACAGCCGCCGCGCGGCCGAACGGGGTGAACTTCACGGAATTGTGTCCATTCATAGGAATTTGGGGACGGGCCGGTGCAGGCCCACAACGAACGCTAAGCAACCGGCTTAACGAGAGTCCCTCATGACGGTGAACGGGAGGTAAACGACGTTCGACGGTTGGGGCCCCAGACCCTCAAGCGCGGGGTTCGTGGGTTTCGATCGAGATGATGCCCGAGCTGGGGTTCGTCGCTGAGAGGTGCACGATGCTGAAGGCGCCGGTCGGCAGGTCGGCAGCGCTCGACAGGTACGAACCGGTGATGCTGCCCGTGGCCAGGGCGATTTCACGGAGAATCTCGGGGAGAACGGGTCCGTGGCTGCAGAGCACGGCGGTCTTGCGGGACTTCACCCGTTTGCCGACGACCTTCCGGACGTCGGCTTCGCCGCGTTCCCACGCATCCTGGCTGATCAGGTCCGTCCGGCGCTGTTCGAGCCCGGATGCCGCCGCGAGCGGAGCCGCGGTCGTCACGCACCGAACGGCGGTGCTCGAAACGATCCGCCGCACACCGAATGCCTGCAGGGTGGGCACGATACCCGTCGCCTGTTCAACGCCGCGTGCGGTCAGCGGGCGTAAGGCGTCCGTTCCTGCCCACGCGGATGCCGCAAGTGCTTTGCCGTGCCGAAGCGCGATGATCGCGAAAGTGGAGCTGACGCCCTCGTCGAGCAGCTTCGTGAAGGTGTCGAGGATTTCGAGGTCGGGGGCGTGGCTCAGATAGGTGCGGGCGCGGCGCGGGGTGACCCATTCCAGCGCGGCCACTTCGCCGTTGGGTACGAAGGTCGACGACTGGACCGCCCCGTCGCTGACCTCGGCGGCCCAATAGTGCACGATCTTCTCCCGGCCGGATGGGAGCGGGTACCGGGAGATCCCGAGCGGAACGCCCAGCACGACGGCCAGCCCGGTCTCCTCGAGAATCTCCCGAACGGCGGTCTGCGGCAGCGATTCTCCCGGGTCGACTTTGCCCTTGGGCAGCGAGACGTCCGCGTATTTCGTGCGGTGGATGACGAGAACGTGCACTTTACCGTCGATTCGGCGCCAGCACACCGCGCCCGCCGCGTAGATCGCTGTCGTCACCGTCGAGCCCTCGGCCTGCGCCGGAGGCTGGTCTTGAGCATCAGCCGATCCTGGATGTCGACGAGAGGCACGCCGAACTCATCGGTTGAGTGTCGTTCCCACTCGCCGTCCGCATCCAGATGCCAGGTCGACGTGCTGTCGTCCATCGCCACGTCGAAGAGGGACGCGATCTCGGTGAGATGTGCGGGGGAGACCAGCCGTACGAGAGCTTCGACCCGACGGTCGAGGTTGCGGTGCATCATATCGGCGCTGCCGATGAACACGTGGGGGTCCCCGTCATTGACGAAGGAGAAGATCCGGGAGTGTTCGAGGAAACGGCCGAGGATGGACCGGACCCTGATCGTCTCGCTCATGCCCTTCTGGCCGGGCTTGAGGCCACAGATCCCACGGACCCAGATGTCGATCGGCACACCCGCCTGGCTGGCCCGGTACAGGCCGTCGATGATCGCTTCGTCGACCATCGAGTTGACCTTGATCCGGATGCCGCTTGGTTTGCCTGCCTCCGCGTTCCTGCGTTCCTGGTCGATGTGCTTGAGCAGGCCCTTGCGCAAGTGGAGAGGAGCGACGAGAAGCCTCTTGAACTTCTTCTCGATCGCGTAGCCCGATAGCTCGTTGAACAGCCGGGTGAGGTCCTTGCCGACCTGGGCGTCCGCAGTGAATAAACCGAGGTCTTCGTAGATCCGGCTGGTCTTCGGGTTGTAGTTGCCCGTTCCGATGTGGCTGTAGTGCGTGAGGGTGCCTTTTTCCTCACGGATGACGAGGGCGAGTTTGCAGTGCGTCTTCAACCCGACGAGCCCGTACACGACGTGCACGCCCGCCTTCTCCAGCTTGCGAGCCCAGGTGATGTTCGCCTGCTCGTCGAACCTGGCCTTGATCTCGACGAGGGCGAGGACCTGTTTGCCGGCTTCGGCTGCGTCGATGAGCGCTTCGACGATGGGGGAATCACCTGAGGTGCGGTACAGGGTCTGCTTGATGGCGAGGACCTGCGGGTCAGCGGCTGCCTGTTCGAGGAACGCCTGCACGCTTGTGGCGAAGGACTCGTACGGGTGGTGGACAAGGACATCCTGCTGGCTGATCGCACGGAAGATGTCGGCCTTGGCGCTGGATTCGACCGGCTGGAACTGCATGACCGTGGTCGGCACCCGCGGCGGGTAGCGCAGGTCAGGGCGGTCGATTCCTGACAGGCTGAACAGGCCGCCGAGGTCGAGCGGCGCCGGAAGCCGGTACACCTCCTGGTCGGTGACGTCGAGTTCCCGCACCAGCAGGTCGAGGGTCACATCGTCCATGTCCTCGGTGATCTCCAGCCGGATCGGCGGGCCGAACCGGCGTCGGAGAAGTTCCTTCTCCAGTGCCTGGATGAGGTTCTCGGTTTCGTCCTCCTCGATCTCGACGTCCTCGTTCCGCGTGACGCGGAAGACGTGGTGTTCGATGATCTCCATGCCGGGGAACAGGTCGCCGAGGTGGTTGGCGATGAGGTCTTCCAAAGGGATGTATCGCACATCGTCAAGGGACGCCGACGGGTCGACCGGTACGAAGCGTGGCAGCATTTGCGGCACCTTGAGCCGGGCGAACTCCTGCCGGCCGGTCTTCGAGTTACGCACCCGGACCGCGAGGTTGAGTGAGAGCCCGGAGATGTATGGGAACGGATGCGCGGGGTCGACAGCCAACGGCATCAGGACCGGGAAGATCTGCTGCCCGAAGTAGTCACGGAGGCTTTCACGGTCGTCGTCGGTGAGCGAGGCCCAGGTGACGACACTCACGCCGGCGGCGGTGAGGTCCGGTTTGACGAGCTCGGACCATGCGCGGGCGTGACGGGACTGGAGCTCATGGGCCTTGTCCGAGATGTCACTGAGCACGTCTGCTGGCGCACGGCCGACGTTCGTCGGCACGGCGAGCCCGGTCAGGACCCGTCGTTTGAGCCCGGCGACGCGAACCATGAAGAACTCGTCCAGGTTCGACGCGAAGATGGCGAGGAAGTTGGCCCGTTCGAGTGTCGGTACCGTTGGGTCTTCCGCCAGTTCGAGGACACGCTGGTTGAACGCCAGCCAGCTCACTTCACGGTCGAGGTACCGGCCCTCGGGAAGTGCGGGGTCGTCCCGCTCGAACACCGGGTCGAAATCGTCGTCGTCGCCGAGGAGTCCCGAGTCATGCGCGATGCTCTGTGTTGCCATCCCAACATCTTGTCACGGTGCGCAGGCATGCGCGGTGATCCTGAACAATCGGGGACGTCGGTTCGGCGGCACCGGCCGGGAAACCGGCGAAATCAGTCCGTGGCGCGCCTGCGGTACTGGACGTCGACCGCGTGGTCCGTGAATCCGAGCGAGCGATATAGGTGCACGGCACGCTCGTTGTCGCCCTCCACATAGAGGGATGCCGTGCGCACCCCTCGCTCCCTCATCCGGTCGAGACCGGCAAGCATGAGGGAACGGCCAAGGCCACGCCCGGGTTCCCCGACGCCGAGAACGTAGATCTCGCCATGGTCGGCGTCGATCTTGAGCCAGTTGTAGCCGAGCATCCGTCCGGACTGGTCCCGGGCGAGCAGGAAATCTCCGGCGTCGAACCACGGTTCCGCCTGGCGTGCCCTGAGGTCGTCGACGGTGATCCGGCCCTGCTCTGGGTGGCTGGCGAACACCCGCGCGTTGAGTTCCACCCACTCGGCGTCATCGATCCCCGGGGCGAACGTGGTGATGCTGTCCGAGCGAGGCGACGGGTCTGCGGAGGGCGAAAGCGGCATCCGCAGCTGAAGGAGCGTGCGCACCCGGTCGAAGTTGAACCGCACGGCGAGCGCACGCGACGCCGGGTGGTCGCCGTGGGCCCAGGCGAGCAGACCGGGGGAAGCGTCGGCAATGATGCCGCTGAGCATCGATGCGCCGACTCCGGCGCCGCGCCACTCAGGGTCGACGACGAATTCGAGTTCACCGTGGCCGATCAGGGCAGCGCCGACGACAGGTTCTGCTTCGCTCGTCGACTCCGGCGCAGTCGCGAGAAGCAGTGACCGGGAACCGGCCTCGACGTCGATGAGCGCCTGGTCGTTGAACGGCGATGCCCCGTCGACGGCGACGGCGCGCTGAACGAGTCGATCGAATGCGGCGCGGGGCGCGGCATCCGTTATGTCACGAACGTGCAATATCGGTCTGGGCACTGTCATCCTCGTAGACGTTGAAGCGGTAACCGACGTTACGGACGGTACCGATGAGCTGCTCCAGTTCGCCGAGTTTGGCGCGCAGCCTCCGGACATGGACGTCCACCGTTCGGGTGCCGCCGAAGTAGTCGTAGCCCCACACTTCGCTGAGCAGTTGTTCGCGGGTGAAGACGCGTGACGGGTGGGCGGCGAGGAAACGGAGCAGTTCGAATTCCTTGTAGGTGAGGTCGAGCGGCTTGCCCTGAACCTTGGCCGAGTAGCTCGCTTCGTCGATCACGACGCCTGAGGTCTGAATTTTGGTGTTCGTCTGTTCGAGCGCCTGCCGTCCGATGGCAAGGCGGATCCTCGCGTCGATCTCCGCAGGCCCCGCCATGTCGACGAGGACATCGTCGACGCCCCAGTCGGCGCTGACAGCGCTCAGTCCGCCTTCGGTGAGGATGACGAGGAGCGGAACGGTGAGGCCGGTGGTCCGAAGGATCTTGCACAGCGCCTTGGCGCCGGCGAGGTCCGTCCTGGCGTCGATCATGATCAGATCGCTCGAAGGCGCGTTCACGAGCTGGGCAGGCTGAGCAGGGATCTGACGCACACGGTGACTGAGCAGGCCGAGTGACGGCAGCACGTCATTGTCGACCTGTGAGGTCAGAATCAACAGTTGTGCCACGTGTGACCTCCAGTGATTACGTGGACTCATACTAGCTTTCGCTCGACGACTGCTCAGACCGGGGAGGATTGGACCACGAAGTCGGCAGTCTTCAGGCAAGATAGAGCAATGACAGACATTCCGATGACCCCGTCGCGCACCTGGCGCGGCATCTTCGGTGTGTGGGGCGTCGCCGTCGTCGGTGCGATCCTCGTTGCGGTGTTCGTACCCGTCGGACTGCGGTTCACCTGGTTGTCGCTCACCCTGGCGGCCTGCACCATGCTGGCCTTCATCGTGCAGCTGCTCACGCACCAGAAGATCGGCTTCATCGACCGGCTGTCGATCAGCGTCGTCGGCCTTGTGGGCATTCTCTCCGTCGCGGCGGCCCCGCTCGGCCTCGGCGCGCTCTTCCAGGGATAGACTGCTGCCATGGACCTCGTCGCTCTCGAACTCTTCTTTGTCGGTCTTCTCGGGCTTGCCAGCCTCGCGATCGCCGGCATCTCCGTCGTCGTGCTCCTTAACCTCTTCCGCGGACAGCGCTGACCGCTGGGGCGTCGATGATCGAGATCCCGACCGGCCTGCCCGCAGAGCTCGTGCCGCTGTCCTGGCTCCTCGGTGTCTGGGAGGGCACAGGGGTCATCGACTACGCCGCAGCGCAGGGCGACGTCAGTTCCGAGTTCGGGCAGCGCGTGAGCTTCAGTCACGACGGGATGCCGTACCTCAACTACACCTCCCACACCTGGCTTCTCGACGAGGAGCACACCGGCCTCACCGCCGAGACCGGCTATTGGCGGTTGCACCGTTCCCAGCGAGACGGCGACCCGGGTCCGGCACTGTTGCCGGCGGTCGGGAAGCGCCCGTTCCAGACCGCTGAGGACGTCGAGTCCCTCCGTAATCGTGACGGCGGCTTCGACCTCGAGGTCTCCCTTGTGCACCCGGGCGGGGTGAGCGAACTGTACCTGGGCCAGGTTCGCGGGCCGCGCATCGACTTGGCCACCGACGCCGTCATGCGCACGGCCGGGGCGAAGGAATACGCCGCAGCCACCCGACTGTACGGACTCGTCGAGAGCCACCTGCTCTGGGCGTGGGACATCGCCGCGCTCGGCCAGGACCTCCGCACCCATGCCTCCGGGCGACTCGCAAAGGTTGACTGATGACTGTTCCTGGCTCCTCTCCGTTCGTGAACCGCCCGGGCGCCGTCGTGCTCCCGGACGCGGTCGACGCAGGGGTGCCCTCCCACTACGGCAGCCCCAATATCGAGCAGCGGATGCTCGCCGCCGGTGAGG
Source organism: Mycetocola sp. (assembly GCF_025464835.1). Taxonomy (GTDB): domain Bacteria; phylum Actinomycetota; class Actinomycetes; order Actinomycetales; family Microbacteriaceae; genus Mycetocola_A. The sequence continues at coordinate 17,262 of NZ_JAODMP010000072.1, forward strand.
CGATCGTTGACCTGTCCAATCGGGGCATCGTCTCGGTCGCCGGCCCTGACCGGCTCAGCTGGCTCAACTCGATGACGTCCGCCGAACTCACGAACCTTCCGGTCGGGGCCTCGAGCGAAACCCTGTTCCTGGACCCGAACGGGCGGCTGGAACATGTTGCGGGGATCGTCGATGACGGTGAAACGACCTGGCTGCTCGTCGAGGCGGACGAGGTCGAACCGCTTGTCACCTGGCTCAACCGGATGAAGTTCATGCTTCGGGTTGAGATCGCCGACCGGTCGGCGGAGTTCGCGCGCATCGGTCTGATGCCGTCAGATTCCGCCCTCGACCTCGCCGTCGCATCCCCGAACGGCGTCCCCCTTCTCTGGACAGACCCGTGGCGTGAGGTCGTCGCCGGCGGGCACCAGTACGCGCGCGGCGAGCATCCGTCAGCTGGTTGGCGTTGGACCGAGGTCCTCGTTGCCCGTGAGGAACTTCACCTGCTCGCCGCTGGGCTTCTGCCCGTGGCCGGGTCGCTCGCGGCCGAAGCGCTTCGCGTTGCCGCGTGGCGGCCGAGGAAAGCGACAGAGGCCGACGAGAAAACCATCCCGCACGAACTCGACTGGTTGCGCAGCGCCGTCCACCTCACCAAGGGGTGCTACCGGGGCCAGGAAACCGTCGCGAAGGTCCACAACCTCGGGCATCCGCCGCGCCGCCTCGTCCTGCTGCATCTGGATGGTTCCGATTCGGTGCTCCCGAAGCGCACGGCAACGGTGCTCGCAGACCGAAACGGCGAGTCCGTCGCCGTCGGGGTGGTGACGACGGCCGTGATGCACCATGAACTCGGGCCGATCGCCCTGGCCGTCATCCGCAGGAACATCGATCCGGAAGCCCGGCTCACCGTCGACGAGGACGGGATCTCGATCGCAGCGGCGCAGCAGGTCATCGTGCCAGCGGATGCGGGAGCCGTCGCCGACGTGCCCCGGTTGCCGCGCCTGGGGGCTGTGCGCCGCAACCCGTAGGTCTGCGTTTCGGCTTGCCGTGGAATCACCCGTCCCGGACGAGGTCATGCGACGCGCCGCGTGTATCCGTCCGGAGCGGGGTGAATCCAGCGGCGGGGTCGGTCGATAGAGTGGAGGCATGTCTTCGCCATACACACTCATCCTGCTGCGCCACGGCAACAGCGACTGGAACCAGAAAAACCTTTTCACCGGCTGGGTCGACGTCCGCCTGAGCGACCAGGGCGTCACCGAAGCGAACCGCGCTGGTGAACTGCTCAACGAGTCGGGTCTCACCCCCGACATCCAGTACACCTCGGTGCTCACCCGCGCGATCCAGACCGCGAACATCGCCCTCGACGTCGCCGACCGGGCGTGGATTCCGGTGAAACGCACCTGGCGGCTCAACGAGCGCCACTATGGCGACCTCCAGGGCAAGGACAAAGCCCAGACGCTCGCCGAATACGGCGCCGAGCAGTTCCAGACCTGGCGTCGCTCGTTCGACGTTCCGCCTCCGCCCATCGCCGACGACAACGAATACTCCCAGGCCCACGACCCGCGTTACGTCGGCATCGACGGGGAGGTTCCCAGGACCGAGTGCCTCAAGGACGTCATCGACCGGATGCTTCCCTACTGGCATTCCGACATCACGGTCGACCTTGCTGCGGGCAAGACGGTCCTCGTCACAGCACACGGGAACTCGCTCCGGGCCCTGGTGAAGCACCTCGACGGTATCTCGGACGACGAGATCGCGTCGCTCAACATTCCGACGGGCATCCCGCTCGTCTACAAGCTCGACGAGAACTTCGTTCCGACCGAGCCGGCCGCGTACCTCGACCCGGCCGCGGCCGCGGCCGGTGCGGCCGCCGTTGCCGCCCAAGGCAAGAAGTCCGAAGGTTAAACGCGACGCAGTCGAAATCTGAGCAAACCACAAAGGGCGCGAACCGAACGGTTCGCGCCCTTTGTGTGTTACCCGCGGTCAGTCGTCGCTCTCCGCGATCCAGTCACCCGTTGACAGGTACTGGACCTTCTTCGAGATCGACACGGCGTGGTCGGCGAAGCGCTCGTGGTAGCGCGAGGCGAGCGTGGCGTCGACCGTCGCGACGGGCTTGCCCTTCCACGTCTCGCCGAGGACCTTGTCGAAGACACTGACGTGCAGCTCGTCAACCTTGTCGTCCTGATTCCTGATCTCCTCCGCCAGGCGCACGTCCTGGGTGCGGAGCAGCTGGGTCAGCTTGTGCGCGATTTCGACGTCAAGACGACCCATCTCGACGAAGGTCGAACGCAGCCCCTTGGGGACGGCGCGCTCCGGGAAGCGATACCGCGCGAGCTGCGCGATGTGCTCGGCCATGTCGCCCATCCGTTCGAGGGAGGAGCTGATCCTCAGCGCGCTGACGACGATGCGCAGGTCACGGGCGACCGGCTGCTGTCGAGCGAGTATGTTGATGGCCAGCTCGTCGAGGGCGAGGGTGAGCTCGTCGATTCGGACGTCGTTCTCGATGACCTCGTCGGCGATGGTGACGTCGGACTGGGTGAACGCCTGGACGGCGTTGGTGATGGAGATCGCCACTAGCTCCGAAATAGCGACGAGCCGCTCCTGCACCTCGGCCAGCTCTTGCTGGAATACTTCACGCATCTGATCTCCATTCGGATGTCGGGACCTGGCGCACCGCTTTTGGGCGCCCGGGAACAAGCCCGCTTCCACTCTGCTGTGCGCAGGTTAACGTTTGGTGGCGTGAGTCTGAACAACAACTCAGATCCCCTGATGAGAGCCGCCGTCCGGCTGGCATGCCACTGCTATGCCTCTAACCTAGTCGTATGGACTCTCCCTGGCTGCTGGTTGCGGCCGCGCTGCTCGGACTCGTCATGGGCGGCGGATTCGCCGCCGCCGTGTTCTCTGCGGCACGTCGGGGGGAACGTGTCGCCGGGGTGGTGACCCCGTCGGTGCCCGACGGCGTGAGCCAGGTGCTCGATGCCCTTGAGACCGCCGGCATCGTCGTCGACCCGTCTAGGAACGTTGTGAAGGCCTCCCCTGGAGCCCTCGCCCTCGGCCTCGTCCGTGACGGCAGGATCGCGCACGCGGAGATCGGCCGGCTCGCCGACCGGGTTCGGGACAGTGGTGAGGCCAGCAGCGCAGACATCGACATCACCCGCGGCCGGTTCAGCGACGCGACGGTGCACCTGGGCGTCCGCGCTGCACGCCTCGGCACGCGGTACGTGCTCGTCCTCGCCCAGGACCACACCGAGTCCCGCAGGCTCGACGAGGTGCGTCGTGACTTCATCGCCAACATCAGCCACGAACTGAAGACACCCATCGGGGCCGTCGGCCTCCTCGCTGAAGCGCTCGAACCTGCCGCAGACGACCCGGTGCAGGTGCGAAAGTTCGCCGCCAGGCTTCGCACCGAGGCGTCGAGGCTCGCTCGGTTGACCGGCGAGATCATCGACCTGTCCCGGCTGCAGGCCGCAGATGCGCTGCACCAGCCGGAGCTCGTCGCGATCGACCAGGTGGTGGCTGCGGCGCTCGACCAGAACCGGGTCGCAGCGGAAGCCAACGATGTCTCCCTCGTCTTCGCCGGCGACCGCGCCGCGAAGGTGTACGGCGACGAGGCCCTGCTCGTCGTGGCCGTGCACAACCTCATCGCCAATGCGATCGCCTATTCGCCGCCGCGCGGGCGGGTGGGTGTCGGGGTTTCCCGCAAGGACGGCATCGTCGAGATCGCCGTCACCGATCAGGGAGTCGGCATCCCCGAGGACGACCGTGACCGGGTCTTCGAACGGTTTTTCCGTGTCGACCAGGCCAGGTCCAGGAACACCGGCGGCACCGGGCTCGGTCTGTCGATCGTCAAGCACACCGTGCAGAACCACGGCGGAGAGGTCAAGGTCTGGTCGCTCGTCGGCCGGGGGTCGACGTTCACCGTCCGGATCCCTGAGGCGTCGGAGAAGCCGCAGACCGCCCAGATTCCGATCAGCGAAATATCCGCCGACATCCCGGCACACGACGACGCCCGTTAGGACCACGACAGATGACCCGCATCCTCCTCGTCGAAGACGAAGCAGCCCTCAGCGAGCCGCTCGCCTATCTGCTCGGGCGGGAAGGTTACGAGATCGACGTCGTCCAGGACGGCCCGAGCGCCATAGCGGCGTTCCACGTCGCCGAGCCGGACCTCGTCCTTCTCGACCTCATGCTGCCAGGCATCCCGGGCACCGAAGTGTGCCGGCAGATGCGTGCCGTGTCGAGCGTTCCGATCATCATGCTCACCGCCAAGGACTCGGAGGTCGACATCGTGGTCGGACTGGAGCTCGGCGCAGACGACTACGTGACGAAGCCATATTCCAGCCGGGAGCTGCTGGCACGCATACGCGCCGTGCTGCGGCGTCGCGGCACCGACGAGACCGTCGATGACGCGGTGCTCGAGGCAGGGACCGTGCGGATGGACCTTGAACGTCACACCGTCGAGGTAAGCGGGACGGAAACACCCATGCCGCTGAAGGAATTCGAGCTTCTCGAACTGCTCCTGCGCAATGCCGGGAGGGTGCTGACGCGCGGCCAGCTGATCGACAGGGTCTGGGGGAGTGACTACTTCGGCGACACCAAAACACTCGACGTGCACATCAAACGTATCCGCTCACGGATCGAAGCGAACCCGTCAGAGCCACGGATGCTCGTCACCGTCCGGGGGCTCGGCTACCGTTTCGAGGCGTGACAGAGACGACGAAGCGCGACGTCCCCTCCGGGGCGTCGCGCTTCATTCTGGTCTATCGGCTTGCGCTCTCGGGGACGAGGTCGCTGTACTCCTCGAGTTCGCCGTTGAGGACGGGAACGAGAATCTTGACACCGGTCTCGTTGCCGTACTGGAAGAACACCTCGACAAGCGAGCCCGGATCAGCGTCGATTCCCTCGAGGAGGATCGGGTCCTCCTCCAGGGTGCCGAACGACACGGTGGATCGCGCGGGAATGCTGGCGGTGACGGTTCCGTCCTCGCCCTCACCGAACTGGATGGACAATGACTGGGCGTCGTCGCCGTTGGTCACGGCCGCAACGAGGTTCCCGTCTGTGCCGGTCTCGTCCACGATGATCATCGCGTTCCGGATCTTCAGGTCGCCGGTGCGCCCGCTGACGCCGTCACTCGGGTCGTAGATGTTCGTCGTGGCCTGCGGGGCGACCAGGTTGCACGCGCTGGTGCCCAACACGACGGATGCCGCCAGCACGACGGATGCGATCAAACGCGCCTTCACAGGTCCTCCAAAAACACAGGGGTGCACGCGCGGAAACGGCGTGCGGAACGAGTCCGAGTTTAGCCTAGCCATGTCCAGCCACCGCCCGCTGCAGAGCGAACTCTAGCGCATGCCCGCTGTGGTATTCTGGTAGATGCTGAAGGGATACACATCCATGCTTTTTGAGGTTGGCGAAACCGTCGTATACCCCCACCACGGAGCCGCAACTATTGCGGAAGTGAAAACTCGGGTCATCAAGGGAGAAGAGAAGCTCTATCTGAAGCTTCGCGTCACCCAGGGTGACCTCGTTATCGAGGTGCCCGCTGAGAACGTCGACCTGGTCGGCGTTCGTGATGTCATTGGTAAAGAAGGTCTTGAACGCGTCTTCGACGTGCTTCGTGCGCCGTTCACCGAAGAGCCCACGAACTGGTCACGCCGCTACAAGGCAAACCTTGAGAAGCTCGCCTCCGGCGACGTCATCAAGGTGAGCGAGGTCGTTCGCGACCTCTGGCGCCGCGACCAGGATCGCGGCCTCTCGGCAGGTGAGAAGCGCATGCTGGCCAAGGCGCGCCAGATCCTCATCTCGGAACTCGCCCTCGCGGAGAAGACCGACGAAGAGAAGGCCTCGAACGTCCTGGACGAGGTACTGGCGTCCTGAGATCTCGACAAGCTCGATCACCGCGCAGCGGTGACCGAGCTTTTGTCGTGCGCGGTGACCGTTAGGCTCCATCCATGAATAATCGCGTTCCCATCGTCGGCGTCATCGTCGTCGCAGCAGGCAGTGGGACCCGCCTGGGTGCCGACCGTCCGAAGGCGTTCGTGGATCTCGCAGGCCGTTCTGTCCTGGAACGGTCACTGTCGTCCGTGTTCGGCATGCAGCGCGAGGCGCAGGTCGTCGTCGTCGCACCCGCCGACCTCGTAACGGAAGCCGAAACCATCGCGCACCACGCCGCCGGTGCGGCCGCCTCGTCGGTCTCCGTCGTCGCCGGGGGAGCGTCCAGGCAGCAGTCGGTCGCGCTCGGCCTCGCCGCTCTTCGCGAGGCGGTTCGCATCGTCCTGGTCCATGACGCCGCTCGCGCGCTCACCCCGGCCACCGTGTTCGACGCCGTGGTCACCGGGGTCGCCCAGACGGCGTCCGGGATCGTTCCTGGCGTCCCGGTGCAGGACACCGTGAAGCGCGTCGACGAGGAGGACACCGTCGTGGAGACCGTCGACCGCTCGGAGCTTCGATCCATCCAGACGCCGCAGGGTTTCCCCCGGGCGGCACTCGACGCCGCGTATGCGGACGCGGCCCTCGAGTACACCGACGACGCCGCTCTCTTCGCTGCGAACGGCCACACGGTGTCCGTGATCGACGGGCATCAAGCCTCGTTCAAGATCACAACACCGTGGGACCTCCGGCGCGCTGAAGGGATGCTCTCCGCTGTATCGGGGCAGGCCGGCATCCGGACCGGTATCGGGACCGACGTGCACGCGTACGACGACGATTCCGAACTCTGGCTCGCCGGGCTGCGCTGGCCGGGGGAGCGCGGACTCTCCGGTCACAGCGACGGAGACCCGGTCAGCCACGCCATCACCGATGCTTTGCTGTCTGCGGCGGGGCTCGGTGACATCGGCAGTGTGTTCGGCACGAGCGACCCACGATTCGCTGGCGCCCACGGGGAAGTGTTCCTCGCCGCCACCAGGTCCAGGCTCGAAGCGGAGGGCTTCGTCGTCGGCAACGTCGCCGTGCAGATCATCGGCAACAGCCCCCGGTTCTCGCCTCGCCGGCAAGAGGCCGAGGCCCTTCTGACCGGGCTGCTCGGCGCACCGGTCAGCATCTCGGCCACGACAACGGACGGCCTCGGCTTCACCGGGAGGGGCGAAGGCGTTTGCGCCATCGCGACGGCGACGGTTTCGCGCCAGTACTCTTGACGGGTGGCAATGCAACTCTATGATTCCCGGGCACAGGCCCTCCGCGACTTCACTCCTCTCGTCCCAGGCCAGGTCGGGATGTACGTCTGCGGACCGACGGTGCAGTCATCGCCTCACATCGGGCACCTGCGTTCTGCCCTGGTCTACGACCAGATGCGCCGGTGGCTCAACTACCGGGGATTCGACGTCACCCTGGTTCGGAACGTCACAGACATCGACGACAAAGTCCTCGTCAACGCGACCGAGAACGAGGAATGGTGGGCGCTCGCGTACCGCACCGAACTGGAGTTCTCAGAGGGATACCGCGCGCTCGGCATCCTCCCTCCCACGTATGAGCCGCGAGCGACGGCAAGCATCCAGCAAATGCACTCCATCATCGATCGGCTCATCGCCGAGTCGCACGCGTACGTCGCAGAAGACGGATCGGGCGACGTGTATTTCGACGTTCGAAGCTGGCCCCAGTACGGCGCCCTGACCCGCCAGAACATCGACAGCATGGACGCTGCGACGGATGCCGATCCGCGCGGCAAACGGGACCCACGCGACTTCGCGCTGTGGAAGGGGCACAAGAGCGACGAACCCGCTTCGGCTTCGTGGCCGAGCCCGTGGGGCGACGGCCGGCCTGGCTGGCACATCGAATGCTCGGCCATGGCGAGACGCTATCTCGGGGCCGCCTTCGACATCCACGGTGGAGGCCTCGATCTGCGCTTCCCCCACCACGAGAATGAGCTCGCCCAGTCCACCGCCGCCGGGGACGGGTTCGCCGGGTACTGGGTGCACAACGGCCTGGTCAACGTGAACGGCCAGAAGATGTCGAAGTCGCTCGGCAACTCCGTGTACGCCGCGGACCTGCTGGGCGCGGCGCGCCCCATCGTGGTGCGCTACTACCTCGGCCAGGCCCATTACCGCTCCACCATCGACTATCACGACGGCGCCCTCGCAGAGGCCGAAGCGGCCCTCGACCGGATCGAAAGCTTCCTCGAGCGAGTCGGCCGCAGACTCACCGGCACCCGTTTCGCCGGAACCGGAACCGAGCAGATCCCGGATGCCTTCGCTGCGGCGATGGACGACGATCTGTCGGTTCCGCAGGCGCTTGCCGTATTGCATGACACAATAAGGCAAGGCAACGCGAGCATCGACGGTGAAGACCTCGCCCTGGCCGCCGCCGCGCAAGGGCAGGTGATGGCCATGACAGAGATCCTTGGCATCAACCCGTTCTCGGTCGAATGGTCCCGCGGTCAGGACAAGGCAGTTTCCGGGGTTCTCAACACCCTCGTCGACCAGCTTCTCGACGAACGCCAGAAATCCAGGGCGGCACGCGACTTCGCAGCCGCCGACAAGATCCGTGACGTTCTCACAACGGCGGGTATCACGATTGAAGACACCTCGACAGGTGCACATTGGAGTATTGATGGCCAGTAAGGCAGGCCGCCCCGGGGCGGTTCGAAAGACGAAGAAGGGCCCGGCGAAGGGCACAGGCGGTCTCGGCCGTCGCTCACTCGAGGGCAAGGGCCCGACCCCCAAGGCGGAGGACCGGACCTACCACGCCGCCGGCAAGCGCAAGCTCGCCAAGGACCGCCTGAACCAGGCCCAGGCGAAGGCGGGCGGCGCGCGTCCGAGCTCCGCTCCGGTCGCCGGCCGCAAGCCCAAGCAGAAGCAGGCAGACGACAGTGAAATCGTCACCGGCCGCAACTCGGTGCTCGAGGCGCTCCGCGCCAAGATTCCTGCGTCGGCGCTGTACATGGCCACGCGTATCGAATTCGATGACCGGGTGAAGGAAGTCCTCGCCCTCGCGACCGCACGCGGGCTCCCCATTCTCGAGGTCATGCGTCCCGAACTCGACCGCCTGGCGGGGTTCGACTCGGTGCATCAGGGACTCGCGCTCAAGGTGCCTCCGTACAACTACGCCCACCCCACCGAACTGCTCGAGCAGGTTGTGTCTCGGGGCCAGACCCCGCTGTTCGTCGCCCTTGACGGCGTCACCGACCCGCGTAACCTCGGGGCGATCATCCGTTCGACCGCGGCTTTCGGCGGCCACGGCGTCATCGTTCCGCAGCGTCGCTCCGTCGGTCTGACCGCGTCGGCATGGAAGACGTCAGCGGGAGCGGCAGCACGTACGCCGGTCGCGATGGCCACCAACCTCACCCAGGCACTCAAGGCGTTCAAGGAGGCCGGTGTGTTCGTGATCGGCCTCGACGGCGGCGGTACCACCGACCTCCCGGGCCTCGAGCTTGCCGACCGGCCCGTCGTCATCGTTGTCGGCAGCGAGGGCAAGGGACTGTCCCGCCTCGTGACCGAGACCTGCGACGCCATCGTCTCGATCCCGATCTCGTCGGCGACCGAATCGCTCAACGCCGGCATCGCGGCATCCGTCACTCTCTATGAGATCTCGAAGCTGCGTTCGGCCAGGAAGATGAAGAAGAAGTAACGACAATCGTCGTTTCGCTGGCGCGGTCGGGTCTCAGACCCGATCGCGCCAATTCACGTCAGGCGCGTCGACGACGTCGACCGGCAGGGTGACGGAACCCGTTGGGGGAGCGATCACGGTCGCTTCGTCACGGCGGTGGCGCAAGATGTCGTTGATGTACGAGGTCAGCGCTTCGGAAAGCGGGACGTCCCTGCCCTGGTTCTGCGACAGGAACCAGCGGTGCTCGAGCAACTGGTGGAACACTTCCGCCGGTTCCAGCTTCCCCTTCAGATCACGCGGGATCGACTTCACGACAGCCTCGAAGACGCGGATGAGCCATTCGTGGGCCATCATTTCCTCGTCCATATGAGCCTTGGCGAACGTCGCACCGTAGGAGTCCAGGTCGTTGAGCAGACGTCTGGCCTGGTTCTCGCCGGTGTCGAGCCCGGTGAGGCGCAACAGGCGGCGCTGATGGTGCCCCGCATCGACGACCTTCGGCTGGATCTTGACCCGGGAGCCCGTCTCGTCGGTCTTGATCGCGAGTTCCTCGATGTCGAAACCCAGGGCGTTCAGGCGATCGACCCGTTCGTTGATCCTCCAGCGCTCACTGGAGGAGAAGATCTCCGTCCCGGTGAGTTCCTTCCACAGCGACCGGTACGCGGCAACAATGCGGTCAGACAGCTTGATCGGATCGAGTTCGTCGTCGACCCGGCCGCCGGCCTCGAGGTCCATGAGTTCGCCGGCGATGTTGACACGGGCGATCTCGAGGTCGTTCTCACGCTGGCCGTTCGAGAGACCGCCCGCGTAAAGCTTGCCGGTCTCCGCGTCGACCAGGTACGCGGCGAAAGCGCCGGCATCCCGGCGGAAGAGCGTATTGGAGAGCGACACGTCGCCCCAGAAGAAACCGGCGATGTGAAGGCGGACGAGCAGCACGGCGAGGGCATCGACGAGACGGCCGGCGGTGTCAGGGCGCAACTGCTGCGAAAACAGCGCCCGGTACGGCAGCGAAAACTTCAGGTGCCGGGTGACGAGCACGCTCGGCAGGGGATCGTTGGATTCGTCCGACCGTCCGGTGATGACAGCGACGGGCTCGACGCAGGGGATGTCCATGCGCTGCAGCGTCCGCAGCATGTCGTACTCGCCGCGTGCCATCTCAGCGGTCGTCTCCTTGACGGCGATGACGTAGCCTGACAGATTCGCGAACCGCACCAGGTGTCGTGAGATGCCCTTCGGCAGGGACGCGATCGTCTCGCTTGGCCAGTTCTCAAGGGGTAGATCCCAGGGAAGGTCGAGAAGCGCGGGATCGACGGTGGCCGCGGTGATGTTGAGTGATGCGCTCATGGTGGTTAAACAGTAGCGCCGGCTGACCGGACGGGGTCCGATCAGCCGGCGCGATAACTGTTTACTCCGGGACGACAGCCTTGTTGCCGAGACGGAGACCCGACTCGACATCGAACAAGTGCACGTGGCGCGGCGCCGGGATCAGGAATACCTTCTCGCCGGCATGTGCGTGGATGCGGCCGTCAACGCGGGCAACGAGGTCGGTGCGCTTTCCGTCGACGTCTGCGTGACCGTAGAGGTAACCGTCAGCACCGAGCTCCTCGACGAGGTCGACCTGCACCTCGAGCCCGTTGCCCGGCTCCGTCGACACCTGGATGTCTTCGGGACGGACACCGACGGTGACCTGCCTGGCGGTGGCCTCGCCGATGACGTCGCGGTCGACCGGGACGACGCGGGCACCGAACTGGATACCTCCGTCTGCCACGTCGGCCGTGAGCAGGTTCATGGCTGGGGAGCCGATGAAACCGGCGACGAAGACGTTCTGCGGCTTCTCGTACAGGTCGCGAGGGGTCCCCACCTGCTGCAGGATCCCGTCCTTGAGCACGGCGATCCGGTCACCCATGGTGAGGGCTTCCGTCTGGTCGTGCGTGACGTAGACGGTTGTGACCCCGAGGCGACGCTGGAGCGACGCGATCTGGGTGCGCGTCTGCACACGGAGCTTCGCGTCGAGGTTCGACAACGGTTCGTCCATGAGGAAGACCTGCGGCTGGCGGACGATCGCACGACCCATGGCGACACGCTGACGCTGACCACCGGAGAGCGCCTTGGGCTTGCGGGTGAGGTACTCCTCCAAGTCGAGGAGCTTCGCGGCCTCGAGAACGCGCGCGGCGCGCTCGTCCTTGTTGACGCCGGCGATCTTCAGGGCGAAGCCCATGTTCTCGGCGACCGTCATGTGCGGGTACAGCGCATAGTTCTGGAACACCATCGCGATGTCGCGGTCCTTCGGCGGCACGTCGGTGACGTCACGGTCACCGATGAGGATACGGCCGTCGTTGACCTCTTCGAGGCCGGCCAGCATGCGCAGGGAGGTGGACTTTCCACAGCCGGACGGGCCAACCAATACGAGGAACTCGCCATCGGCGACCTCGAGGCTCAGCTTGTCAACGGCGGCGCGGGTACCGCCTGGGTACAGGCGTGTCGCGTTGTCGAACGTTACGGATGACATATTTTTCTCCTTCACCGGCAGGTACGTGCCGGACGATCCGAGTGAATGGAACCATGCGTTGCGTGCTGCGCTGCATGCACGCGACCGGGCTTGCGCTCGATCGCGGAATCCCAGTATGGCAGAAAGCCCCCCAAAAGGTATGCCAGCAATTCGGGTGCATGAGCGCAATCCCGGGGATCCCCCCGATGCTGCTTCCAGCATCCGTTTGGGCATTTCCCAGAGAGCGCAACTACGATCGGTGGGTGTTGAGTTCGGCAGAGAACAGCTGAAGCCGACGGCCTACTGACCTACCGAAGCGAGGATAAATGGACAACGACGCACCGGAAGTTCTTCCGACGAAGAACCAGCGTCGTCAGGCGACCCGTGAGAAGGCCAAGGAACTTCGGGATGCGCACCGCAAGCAGGAGAAGCGCAAACGCATCTTCCTGCAAGGGGGCATCGTGGTCGTCGTCCTGGCGGTCGTTGCCGGCGTCGCTTTCATCCTCACGAGTGCCATCCGCCCTCCGGCACCTGGTCCGATGAACATGGCCAGCGACGGCATCGTCATTGGATCGGAGCTCGAAGCCGTCCAGACACCGGCCCTCGCCGCGGGTGCCGCGCCGGTGGCAACAACCGTCGACCCGAAGGTGCCCAACATCCGGATCTACGTCGACTACCTGTGCCCGGTGTGCGGCCAGTTCGAGGACACCAACTCTGAGCAGCTCGCCACGTGGGCTGAGAACGGCACGGCCACTGTCGAGTACCACCCGATCGCAATCCTCACCGGCCGATCCGCCGGGTCGCAATACTCTCTCCGTGCCGCCAACGCTGCTGCGTGCGTGGCCAACTTCTCGCCGAACGACTTCTTCGCATTCAACTCCCTGATGTTCGAGAACCAGCCGGAGGAGGGAACCGAAGGCCACTCAGACGAGGATCTCAAGAAGATCGTCTCGAAGGCCATCGCAACCGACGCTGGATCCGCCCCCGCCGCTCCCGTCCAGGGCAAGATCGAATCCTGCATCGACGACGCCAGCCACAAGGCGTGGGTGCAGTCGGCCACCGACCGGGCGACGACGCAGCCGGTGCCGCATTCGTCGCTCGACAAGGTCAAGGCCACGCCGACCGTGCTGGTCAACGACAAGCAGTACACCGGTTCGATCACCGACGAAAAGGAATTCCAGGCCTTCGTGCTCTCCGTGGCGAGTGAGACATACGCGAAATCGAGCTCCAACCCGAGCTCCAGCCCGAGCCCGTCGGCGCCTGCTCCTGCGCCCGCGCAGTAGACCGGCTAGATCTTCTCGTCCCGTTTGCGGCCCAGCCGCACCTGGACGCCCATCAGCGGTCCCACGAAACGGCGCTGGATGCGCCGGGCAGGGCCGAGGGCATTCTGGACGAGGTACTGGCCGAGCAGCGCGCCAGCGGCCAGAGCGACGGCGACCGATGCCGCTTCCAGCATGCTGAGCAGCCCGTCGATCGACCCGACACTGAGTTCCAGGAGGCCACGGAACAGGATCAGCCCAGGCACCAGCGGAATCAGCGCCGAGACGACGAGCGGCAGCGGCGGAGTGCGCACGATGAGCGAAGCCACGGCGGACAGGACGCCGACAACGAAGGCGGCTGAGCCAGCGGCCCAGCTGACGCCGATGTTCGTCGCCACACCCGCGGTGTAGACCAGGTAGCCCAGGATGCCCAGGACGCTGACCGCCCAGATCGCTCGTGGCGGAACTTCGACGGCGAGCGCGAAACCGAGGATGATGACGACGGTCGCGACCAGAAGCAGCGGAAGGTCGGAGAACGACGGGGCCATGTACGGTGCGATATCGAGTACAAGGCCGAAACGGGCCAGCAGCATGGTCGTGCCGGCCACACCGGCGACGAGGCCACCGGTGATCAGCAGAGCTTCGAGTACCCGCGCCGTTCCGGTCACATAGAACCCGGACAGCACGTCCTGCACGGCGCCGAAGGACGTCACCCCGGCCAGCAGCATGATGATCGTCGCAACGACGACCAGGGATGAGCTCGCCGCAGGATCGAGGAAGTGAACCACCGCGGCAACCAGGGGGCCGACGGCGCCACCCGCGAGGTTCTGGTAGAAGACGGACATCCGCGTCTTTGCGAGCATCCGCGTGAGAAGGTCGACGAAGAAGGTGGCCACGAAGGCGGCCGCGACGACCAGTGGCCCGCCGCCGAGCAGGAACGCTGCGCCAGCACCGACGAGGCTCCAGCCGACCCGGCGCACCGGCCACGGGTAGATGGGTTTGGCGGTGATGATCGTGTTCACCCGGATCCTGGCCTCGGCCAGGGGCAGCGGTTCGTGCAGGAGCTCGCCGATGAGGGTCGAGGTGTTCGTCAGCCGGGTGTAGTCGATGGTTCGGTACTTCACGTTCCGGGAGCGGACGATGGTGTCACTCGAGGCGGGATCGTCCCAGGTGAGCGTGATCACGGTGTGCGTGACGTCCGCTTCGCAGCCCTTCAGGCCGTACGCCCGCGTCACCGCGAGCATTGTGGCCGTCGCATCCTCGGCGCTCGCGCCGGAGGCGAAGATGACCTCGCCGCAGCGGATGGCGAGGTCGAGTGCACCGCGCCCAGTGCTCTCGGCGATGGACGGTGCGGTGGACTCCTCGGGCATGCGTGTTCCTTGTTGTGGTGGTGTCCTTCAAGGATGTCATGGCCAGATGAACGGCGAGGGTTCGTTATGATTGACGAGCACACGCCGCCTTAGCTCAGTTGGCCAGAGCAGCGCACTTGTAATGCGCAGGTCGTCGGTTCGAATCCGACAGGCGGCTCCATGTCCGGACCTCGAATCCCCCCGCTGTGAGCGCGGCGCCGTCACATCCGGCCGTCCCCGCGTGGCTCGCCGTGAGCCTCGCGGCTCTCTGTGGGGCGCTTGCGGCCGCGCAGACCCGTCTCAATGGCGCGCTCGGGCTGGCCCTCGGTGACGGCTTCGTCGCCGCCGCGATCTCGTTCGGTTCCGGGCTGTGCATCCTTCTCGTGTGCCTGCTCTTCGCCCGGAAGGCGCGGAGCGGCGTGGCAGTCGTCACCGCGGCGCTCCTGGACCGGAGCGTGCCGTGGTGGACGGTTCTCGGCGGGCTCTCCGGCGCGTTCCTTGTGCTCTCCCAGGGCCTCACCGGTGCTGTGGTGGGTGTCGCCCTCTTCAGCGTCGCGCTTGTCGCGGGTCAGACGGTCTCTGGCCTGATCCTGGACAGGATCGGCTTCGGGCCGCATGGGAAGGTGAGAACGACGTGGCCGCGTCTCGTCGGTGCGGCGCTCGCCGTGCTCGCGGTGCTGTGGTCGGTTTCCGGCCAGATCGGCGGGAACCTACCGCTCTGGATGCTCGCCATGCCCCTTGTGGCGGGGTTCGGTACCGGCTGGCAGTCAGCGGTCAACGGCCGTGTCCGCGCGCTCGCGCAGAGTGCGATCGCGGCCACATTCACCAACTTCGTCATCGGGACGCTCGCCCTGGTCGTTATCATGCTCGGCCGGGCCGTGTTCGTCGGCTGGCCGGACCGGCTGCCTGCGGAGCCGATGCTCTACCTCGGCGGCGCGATCGGTTGCATCTTCATCGGCGTCAACGCCTTCCTGGTCTCCCACACCGGCGTGCTCATTCTCGGTCTCGGCACCGTCGCCGGCCAGCTGATCGGCTCGGTGGTCATCGACGCAATCGTGCCGGGCGGAGCGGGGCTCGCATTCACCACCCTCAGCGGTGCCGCGCTCGCGCTCGTCGCCGTGAGCATCGCGACGCTGGGAATGCGCCCTACAGTTCGGAGATGAGCGACTCGGCGTCTACCGGCTTCCGTGACCCGGGCTTGGCGTCAGCAGGGATACCGCCGACGTAGAGCCAGCCGAGCAGTTGCTCGTTCTTCGCAAGCTTGTGCATTTTGCGAACAGGCTTGGAGCGGGTGTACGAGCCGGATCGCCAGAAGACGCCCCACCCCGCGTCGTGAAGCAACAGGCTCAGCATGTGCGCCGCGCCCGAGGCGACAGCCTCCTGCTCCCACGCCGGTACTTTCGAGCTCTTCTTCACCGTCACGACGATGGCGATCAGAAGCGCAGCACGCAGCGGTTTGGTGGACGGATGCGTGTCGCCCTCCGCTTTCGCGATCGCCGCCCCCAGCTTTTCGCGCGCCCGCCCACGCAACTCGATCAGCCGCCACGGCCGCAGTGCGCTGTGGTCGGCCACACGGGCCGCTGCTGCCACGAGGGGCAGCAGCTCTTCATGGGTCGGGGCATCGTCTGTCACACGCGACCAGGACCTCCGGCCCGCGACGATATCGATCAGTTCGGTCACGCTATTCGACGGGGGCGAAATTGAGCGCAAGCGAGTTCATGCAGTAGCGGTCGCCTGTCGGGGTGCCGAAGCCGTCGTCGAAGACGTGGCCCAGGTGCGAGTCACACGTAGCGCAGCGCACCTCGGTGCGCACCATGCCGAGCGAGTTGTCTTCGATGAGCTTCACTGCCTCTGGGCGGACGGACTCGTAGAAGCTCGGCCATCCGCAACCGGAATCGAACTTCGTGCCGCTCTTGAACAGTTCGGCGCCGCACGCTGCACACGTGTAAAGCCCCGACCGGCTCTCGTCGAGCAGCTCTCCGGTCCACGGGCGCTCGGTCGCTGCTTCCCGCAGTACCGCGTACTGTTCACTGGTCAGTTCCTGGCGCCATTCTTCGTTGCTTTTGTTCACGGGCTGCGTCATTGTGCTCCTCACGGGATTGTCCTTGCTACTTATCTAACCGCCTCCGAGCCCGACGTGTTCCCGGTTGGCGTTCAGGCTGAGGGACAGCTGGGCATCGCGGGGCCGGATCCTGAGTCTCCCGCGGTGTGTCGGTCGTTGCAATCGCAGCACCGTTTAGGATTGCGGCACGGGGAAGGTCCAGGAATCCGGCGATCCGAGTGGTGGTGAATGTTGAACGACGACCAGGGAAAATCGACACACCCTCACGCGGAACCACTCGGGGAGCGTGACCTCGCGATCCTCGAATTCGAGAATCGGTGGTGGCAGCATGCCGGGCAGAAGGAGGAGGCCGTGCGTGCTGCGTTCGGCTTCTCGCCCACCCGGTACTATCAACTGTTGGGTGTGCTCATCGACTCGCCAGCCGCTCTCGGGCACGATCCTCTCCTGGTGAAGCGCCTGCAAAGGCTTCGCGACACCCGGCAAGCCGCACGCCGGGCGCGAGCCCGGAACGCAGAGTAGATCAGCGGCTTGGGACCGGGGCCGGATGGCCGCACGTAAACCGCCGAACTGCGACACAGAGGACCTGACACCGAATGGCACACACCTTCGCCAAGGACAGGTTCGACGAAGTCCCCGCCGATCTGAAGCGCGTCGGCGCGCATCGCGCCCCAATCCCGCCCGGCCGGGGCGGGCTCCTGTTGCTCTGGGCAGCCTTGGCAACTGTCGTTCTCGTCGCGGCTGGCATCATCGGCTTGACCCTGCTCGGCGACCGGGTCAATTTCGTCGATGACTCCACACCCGTCGCCACGGCTCCGCAGCTGACCGACACGCCAACCCCTGTGGCGACGATCGACCCTGACTCCATGGTCACCGTGCTGAACGGGACAACGACACGGGGGCTCGCCACCGAAGCGATCGAGAAGCTCAATGCGGCAGGCTGGCCGCAGAGCATCACGCCGGGAAACGCATCGGTATCGGATGTCGGTACGACGACCGTCTATTACGAGGACCCATCCCAGGAAGGCGCAGCGCGCGGCCTGGCAGAAGGTCTCGGTGTGGGCAGGATCCAGCTGTCGACCCAGTTCCAGATTCCGGTCGAGGAAGGTGAAGAGCCCGTTCTCCAGCTCACCGTCGTTCTCGGTGCTGACTACGCCGCCCAGTAGCATCCGCGGACCGGAACCTTTGTTCCGGTCGCTTTCCCGTGCGCCGGGCAGCGATCAATCGGACTTCCCGAGCCGAACCACTGTTGGCGTGTGAGCTCTCCTCGCTAGTATCTGGAACTGGTCATCATTGTGCCCCGCCGGAATCGCCCCAGGCAGCCGAGGTCAGCATGATCGCCGGGCCTCGGTGCGGCAGACCCGGGCTGGCGCCTGCCTGCACGGAGACAACACAGCAATGGGAGTAACACATGGCGAACGGAACCGTGAAGTGGTTCAACGCTGAAAAGGGCTACGGCTTCATCACCGTCGACGGAGAAGGCCAAGATGTCTTCGTCCACTACTCGGCCATCGACAGCGCGGGGTACAAGTCGCTCGAAGAAGGCCAGCAGGTGAGCTTCGAGATCGGCACCGGGGCGAAGGGTCCGCAGGCGGAAGCCGTGCGTCTGGCCTGAGCGCAGCGTATCCCTCCGCGACGCCGCCCACACCCGTGGGCGGCGTCGTTTGCGTCCCAGGCGCGCCAGGCGATCCGGAGGGCAGGGACACCGACGAGCTTGCACTCACCGGTGGAGAGTGCCAGAATCGTGTTAGCACTCGCATTCGTAGAGTGCTAATTACGTTCATCACGTCCGGGAGGGACGAAAAACCACATGGCAAAAATCATTGCTTTTGACGAGGAAGCCCGCCGCGGCCTCGAACGCGGTCTGAACATTCTGGCCGACACCGTCAAGGTAACGCTCGGCCCACGCGGTCGCAACGTTGTCCTTGAGAAGAAGTGGGGCGCCCCCACGATCACCAACGATGGTGTGTCCATCGCCAAGGAGATCGAACTCGACGACCCGTACGAGAAGATCGGTGCGGAGCTCGTCAAGGAGGTCGCCAAGAAGACCGACGACGTCGCAGGCGACGGCACCACCACCGCCACCGTCCTGGCCCAGGCGCTTGTCCGTGAAGGTCTGCGCAACGTCGCAGCCGGCGCTGACCCGATCTCGCTGAAGCGGGGCATCGAAAAGGCAACTGCTGCCGTCATCGAAGAGCTCATCGCCAACGCGAAAGAGGTCGAGACCAAGGAAGAGATCGCGGCGACAGCCTCCATCTCCGCCGGTGACGCCGAAATCGGCGCGATCATCGCCGAGGCCATCGACAAGGTCGGCAAGGAAGGTGTTGTCACCGTCGAGGAGTCGAACACGTTCGGCACCGAGCTGGAGCTGACCGAGGGAATGCGCTTCGACAAGGGATTCCTGTCGGCGTACTTCGTTACGGACCCTGACCGCCAGGAAGCCGTTTTCGAGGACCCTTACGTCCTCATCGCCAACTCCAAGATCTCCAACATCAAGGACCTGCTCCCGATCGTTGACCAGGTCATCCAGTCGGGCAAGCAGCTCCTCATCATCGCCGAGGATGTCGACGGCGAAGCCCTCGCGACTCTCGTCGTGAACAAGATCCGTGGCATCTTCAAGTCCGTCGCCGTCAAGGCTCCCGGCTTCGGCGACCGCCGCAAGGCTCAGCTGCAGGACATCGCGATCCTCACGGGCGGACAGGTCATCTCGGAAGAGGTCGGCCTCAAGCTCGAGAACGTCACGCTCGACCTTCTCGGCCGTGCGCGCAAGGTCGTCATCACCAAGGACGAGACCACCATCGTCGAAGGTGCCGGCGACGCCGAGCAGATCGCGGGCCGCGTTGCCCAGATCCGCAAGGAGATCGAGAACACCGACAGCGACTACGACCGTGAGAAGCTGCAGGAGCGCCTGGCGAAGCTGGCCGGTGGCGTTGCAGTCATCAAGGCCGGAGCAGCGACCGAGGTCGAGCTCAAGGAGCGCAAGCACCGCATCGAGGACGCCGTCCGTAACGCGAAGGCTGCCGTCGAAGAGGGCATCGTCGCCGGTGGTGGCGTTGCACTGATCCAGGCAGGCAAGACCGCGTTCGAGAAGCTGTCGCTTACGGGCGACGAGGCAACCGGGGCGAACATCGTCCGGGTCGCTATCGACGCACCGCTCAAGCAGATCGCCCTCAACGCGGGCCTCGAGCCCGGCGTCGTGGCCGACAAGGTCCGCAACCTGCCCGTCGGACACGGCCTCAACGCCGCGACCGGTGAGTATGTTGACATGCTGGCCGCCGGAATCAACGACCCGGTGAAGGTCACCCGTTCAGCGCTGCTCAACGCATCGTCGATCGCGGGACTGTTCCTCACCACCGAGGCCGTCGTTGCCGACAAGCCGGAGAAGAACTCCGCTCCGGCCGGCGACCCGACCGGTGGCATGGACTTCTAGTCCGAGCAACCACGCATCACCAGCGGGGCGTCTCCTTCGGGAGGCGCCCCGCTGTCGTCGTGCAGGCAGTCGCGCTGTGCCGCGTCACATCCTGAACAGGCCGGCGTTCGACCGCTCGATTTCGGAATACTGCGCCCCTGCCCTCGCGAGCGCTGTGTTGATATGGATCGCGCTCTCCTCGACCCTGCGCTGTGTGCCGCGCCAGTCAGCGACGACGCTCTGGAAGGCGTTCGAGGCTTCTCCCGTCCACGTCGACTGAAGCTCTGTCAGCTGTTGCATCATCGCCTGAACCTCTCCCTGGATCGTTTCGATCCGCGCACGGACGGAACCCGTCGTTCCCATAACGATGTCGCTGTCGACCTGGTACCTGGTCATGTCGTCCTCCTTCAGTATTTCGGAGGGCGCGTGGCGCGTCATCCGTCTCGTCGACGGTAGGCGTGGTGCGGGCGGAGATTCCTGCGATCAGCCCGGCGGTGCACTCCGTGAACAGCCCTGGCTGTTGGGGAGGAACCCCGAGGCTGTGGAGCCAGAGGCGACCGGTCAGCCGGCCGTCGCCGCTCCCACGGATTCGGCGAGTGGCAGTTCGATGCGGAAGGTGGCGCCACCTCCCGGCGTCTCAGAGACGGAAACCCGGCCGTGATGCGCGGCGACGATCGACGAGACGATCGCGAGTCCGAGACCCGAGCCTCCTGTCTCGCGGGTACGAGACGTGTCTGCGCGCCAGAAGCGCTGGAAGATCTTCTCCCGAATCTGTGGAGGCACGCCAGAGCCGTGGTCGATGACCGCGATCGTGGCGGTGCCGGTATGCGGATTCGCTGACACCCCGATCTCCAGGGGGCTGTCGTCCGGCGTGAACCGCAGCGCGTTGCCGACCAGGTTGGTCACCACCTGACGCAGTTTGTTCTCCTCGCCGAGCACGATTGCCGGTGTTTCAGGGATCGGCTGGGATGCCACGCTGGGATCCGGATCGAGCAGAACGCCGCCGACCGGTTTCCGGGGCCGGCGCTGCCGCAACCGGGCGAGCGTCGCGCCGGCGAACGCGATCGGGCGAGTGGGAGTCGACTCCTCGTCGGCGCGAGGCGAGCGGGTGACCGTCGACGCCGTAGCCACCGATTCCGACGGCTGCGGCGCTGGCGCGGTCTCGGATGCCGGGGGGTTGTCGACCACGACGGACACCGTGCGGCGGGGGGACGACGCGTTCGCGTCGAGGGCAGCGTCCCTGGCGATGGGAGAGAGATCGACGGGAGTCAGCACCATCGGTTTGGTTTCATCAAGCCGGGCCAGTTCGAGCAGGTCCTCGACGAGACCGCCCATCCTGATCGCCTCTTTCTCGATCCGCTCCATCGCCTGAGCGAGGTCCTCGGTGTTCTGCAATGCGCCCATCCGGTACAACTCGGCGTAGCCACGCACAGTGACCAGCGGGGTGCGAAGTTCATGGCTGGCGTCGCCGACGAAGCGGCGCATCTGCTCGATCGTCCTGGCCCGATCGGCGAAGGCCTGGTCGATGCGCGCAAGCATCGTGTTGAGTGAGCGGTTGAGGCGGCCGACCTCGGTGTTCGGCGTCGCGACAGCGAGGCGCTGGCTGAAGTCACCGTCGGCGATCGCGGCCGCCGTGTGCTCGACCTCGCGCAGCGGGTGGAACGTGCTTGTGACCAGAAGCCGGGTCAGCAGCGCGCCGAGAATGATCACGCCGAGGCCGAGGCCGAAGAAGATCGTCAGGTAGGTGGCGATGATCGTCTCGGTTTCGCGCATCGAGATGGCGACGAGGACGACACCGATGTTGCCCTGGTGGTCCCACTGGTACGGCACCACGACGGCGTGGTACGTCGCCTTGCGGTCGAGGCTTTCGAGCTCGAACACCCCGTCGCTTTTGACGGCGTCAGACAACTCGAACGTCGTGCTGATCTTCGGCAGCGACTCTTCGGGGCGGTCTTGCCAGGTTGCTGCGCGCAACTGTCCGTCTGCGTCGTAGATCGCGGTGAAGTAATCCGACGACATGGCGTCCTTGACCATGTCACCCGCGTTGTCGGCCTCCGTGTTCTCCAGGTTGAGGAACCCGGGCGGCACGGGGGACTGCGCGGCAGAGATGAGGTCGGTGTCGACTTTGTCCACGAGCGCCGGTCGCAGCATCACGACCGTGCCCACCCCGGCTATGAGCAGTCCGAAGGTCAGGACGAGCACGGTCACGCCGGTGATCTTCGTGCGCAGTGAAATCGCGTTCCACCACTCGGCTACTTGATCGTGCATGTACCTGTATTCGGTCTACGCCTTCGCTGTCTTCAGCATGTAGCCGAATCCGCGCTTGGTCTGGATGAGCGGTTCCGTCGAGAACTGGTCCAGCTTGCGGCGCAGGTAGGAAATATAGCTCTCGACGATGCCGGCATCACCATTGAAGTCGTACTCCCAGACGTGATCGAGAATCTGCGCCTTGCTCAACACCCGGTTGGGGTTCAGCATGAGGTAGCGCAGAAGCTTGAACTCGGTCGGGCTCAACTCGATGGGCGTTTCGCCGACGACAACCTCATGGGTGTCCTGATCCATGGTGAGTTCGCCTGCGCGGATGACGGCATCCTCATCAGCATGCATCGTTCGTCTGAGGATTGCCTTGATGCGGGCGACGATTTCGTCGAGGCTGAAGGGCTTCGTGACGTAGTCGTCGCCGCCGACGGTGAGGCCCATGATCTTGTCCTCGGTGTCGTCCTTCGCCGTGAGGAAGAGGATCGGCGCTGTGTACCCGGCGGAGCGCAGGCGCTTGGTGACGCCGAATCCGTTCATGTCGGGCAGCATGACATCCAGGATGATCAGGTCAGGCTCTTCTTCCAGGACCGCCGAGATGGCCTGGGCACCGTTTCCCACCGCGCGCACGGCGAAGCCGGCGAAGCGGAGACTCGTGGTGAGCAGGTCGCGGATGTTCGGTTCGTCATCGACGATGAGAATGCGTGGTCCAGTCATGACACCAGTCTCTGCGTGTTAGCTGAGACCTTCCTGTACACCCCCGGTGTGCGCTGCTCGTGCGGCACGATGGACGCATGTCCAACCATCAACCGGCGAACCCAGCGCGGGCGCCGGAACTCATCGCGCCGGTGCGCACGATCGGGTTCCGCACGTTCGACTTCTCCCGGCAGGTCGTGGTGATGGCGATCATCAACAGGACGCCGGATTCGTTCTACGACCGTGGGAGCACGTTCAGTCTCGATCGCGCCGTCGCAGCGGCGCTCGCGGCCGTGGCCGACGGCGCCGAAATGGTCGATATCGGGGGAGCGCCGTTTGCGCCAGGGCCTGAGATCTCCGTCCCGGCCGAGATCGACCGCGTCGTGCCCGTCATCGAAGCCGTGCGGGCGGCATCCGACGTGGTGATCTCCGTCGACACTTTCCAGCCGGAGGTGGCGCTCGCGAGCATCCGTGCGGGCGCGGATCTCATCAACGACACCACCGGCCTTCGGAACCCGGACATGGTCGGCGTCATCGCGGACAGCACAGCAGGGGTCGTCATCACCCACAGCCTCGCGGAGCCGCGCACGCCATTCGCCCGGCCGCAATACTCCGACGTGGTCGCCGAGGTTGCTGCCTTTCTGGCCGAGCGCGTCGATGCCGCCCTGGCCGCCGGAGTCCCTGCCGAGAGGATTCTCATCGATCCAGGGCATGACCTCAACAAGAACACGCTTCACTCCCTGGAACTGACCCGGCGCTTCGCCGAGATCGCGGATCTGGGCTATCCAGCGCTCGCCGCAGTGTCGAACAAGGACTTCATCGGTGAGACGCTCGACCGGGATCGCGGGGAGCGCGTGACCGGTTCGCTCGCTGCCGCTGTCGTCGCCATCGTCAACGGTGCGAGGATTCTTCGCATGCACAACGTCGCCCCTGCCCTCCAGACTGCCCGCATGACCGAGGCGATCCTCGGGTTCCGGCAACCGGCGCGCCTGCGCCACAACATGGGGGAGACGAATGACTGAGTCCGGCATCTCGCTGCTCGAGGGCGGCGCGGCACTCAGCGACGACGAGATCGCAGACCTGTACGCGGTCGCCGACCGTGCCGTGCCGTGGCTGCGGGTGAATTTCGTCTCCAGCATCGACGGTGCCGGGACCCACAACGGCCTGACGGCGGGCCTCGGCACTCCCGCCGACAAGCGGGTCTTCGACGTCCTGAGGCGACTGTGCGACGTCGTTCTCGTCGGCGCCGGCACCGTGCGCGCCGAGGGCTACGGACCGATGAGACTCGACGAGCCGGCGGTGCGGTGGCGGCGTGAGCACGGCCTTGCAGACCAGCCGGTTTTCGGGATCGTATCGGCCGGGCTGGAGCTCGACCCCGCCGACCGGATCTTCACCGACGCCCCCGTGCGGCCGATCGTGGTCACCGTCGAACGAGCACCGGCGGAGCGACGGATGGCGCTCGCCGAAGTCGCGGATGTGCTCCTCGCCGGCGAAGAGCACGTCGACACGGCCAGGATCCGCTCGCTGCTCGCGAAGCGCGGGCTCGTGCAGGTGCACTCCGAGGGTGGGCCGCATTTCTTCGGCGACCTCCTCAGCGGCGACGCCGTCGACGAGATCTGCCTCACCATCAGCCCGTTCGCGGAAGGCCCAGGGGCCGGGCGGATCACCGAGGGAACCCGGACGGGCATCCAGCGCCGGATGGCACTCGCGCACGTGCTGAGCTCACAGGGGACGCTGCTGCTGCGCTATGTGCGCCAGCCGGCCTGAACCTACTTCAGGGCGATGATGCTCGACAGCGGCAGGGTGCGTTCGATGTCCGCCTTCTTGTCCCGCCCCCGAAGCCTGCCCCCGGACACGCCGGTAGGTTCAAGCACGAAATCCATGGGGCCCGAGCGCGGCACCTCGACGGTGATCGTCACCGTCTGCTTCGCGCGGATCGCCGCGTCGAGCTGACGTGCGATCCAGGCCACATCCGTGCCGCCGGACGTGTCACCCTCGACCTCGCGCAGCCGGCTGATCAGGATGCCGTGATCGGGAAGTGGAGGAGGAGCGTCCATCGGCGGCGCCACATGACGACGGCGCAGGCTGATCAACTCACCCGATGCGGTCTCTGCCGCGACGGGATACCGCGCATCGCTGATCGCCCAGAACACGACCTCCAGGTCGAACCGGCTGAGCATCCGGTTGGTGCCCGTCCGCCGCAGTCCGAGCGACGCGACCGACTGGTCGACGTCGAGCTGGCCGAGCATGGAGCTGTCATCGGAGCGCACGTAGGTCCTCGCATCGCGGGAGACGGCATCCGGGTGGTCGTCCGGGATGGCACCCACCCGGATCGCGCCGAACCGGGACGCCGCCTGTGAGATGAGCTGATCGACGGGCTGCGGGATGCCGGTCAGCGAGAGAGAGGAAAGGAATTGGAGTATTCCGGGTGCCGACTCGCCCGCGGACAGCGCCCGGTTGACGCTTTCAGCCGACAGGCGGTAGCTGAAGGCCTGGGCCCGTCCCTCGAGGTCGGCGACCGTCCGAAGCCGACGGTCGAGTTCAGGCTGGAGCGGACCGGGCGCGATGACGGTCAAGTCGTGCTGGAGGTACACGTTGCGCACGTGGGCGGGGAAGTGGGAGGCCATGGCGGTCGCGGCGGCCGCGGCATCCGTTTCAAGAAGGATCCGCCCAGCGGTGCTCGGCACCTGCATCTCGGGAGAGGGGCCGCTGGTTATCCCGAGCATGGTGGCCTGGTCGGTGACACGGGAGACCTGGCCGCGGATCCAGTCGCCCCCCGCGGGATACAACCACTGGGCGTAGTCATGCAGTGCAGTGCCCCAAGTGGAGCGGGTGCGTCCGCTGAGCACGGCACGCACCTGTGAGGGGAGCGCGTTGAGCCAGGCAGCGGCGAGAATCCGCCAGCGTTCCCTCGCGGTGAGGGTGAGCCACTCCTCGCCGGCCGGTGCTGTGAGCCAGAGGCCGGGAACGTGGTTGACGAGGCCGGCGCGGACGGTCAGGTCGAGATAGGCGTCGATTGTGTGGCCGTGGACCTGCATGATCGCTGCCAGCCGTTTGCGCTCGGGCAGAGCCGGACCGCCCTTGCCCAGTTCACGGGCCGGATTGGAAAGGAGCTCCAGGAGCAGCTCACCGCTGGCCGAGGTGGTCTGGAAGGCGTGTTCCGCGGCGCTCAGGTCGGTCAGGGCGTGTGATGCCTCGGTCGGTGCAGGGGGAAGGGCAGGAGCAGGCGTTGTCACCAGTTGCACAGCGATCGGGACACCGGACGTCGACCATGTCGCCAGCACCGCTGCGACTGCTTCGATCGCTGCGTAGCCGCCGTCGACGCGCGAGAGGAGCGCGCGGTCCGCGGCGAACGCAGCGCGTTCCTCCACCTCGTCGCTCTTCACGTCTGTCGCCCCGAGTGCGGTGAGCCGGTCGGCGATCGCCTGGGCCGGGAGCGGCGTCGTCGTGGCGGCGGCGAGGACGCTGAGGGTCAGCCGATCGAGTCGTCGAAGAACGCCCCGGATGCTCGACGGGTCGAGCAGGAGTTCAGCCAGGTCGAAGAAATCCTGCGCCCGAACGGCGGACGCCACACGGCGTTCGGTGAGCAGCTCCTCCAGCGCTGCATCCGGCAGAGCCCGAAGGTTGCTGGCGAGGGTCAGGATGTCGGTCATCTGGTAGCCGGTTCCCCGGTCAGTGCTCCGGCTGGTCTCGGCGGGATTCCCGCGCGCGCCGCACAGCGCTGGAAACCATGAGGGTGATCAGGAGCACGATCGCCAGCGGAAGGCCGATGTACGGAACCATGACGACGACGGGCCACAGCCCGCTCGCGAAGTCGTCGGACCCCATTCCCTGCATCGTGCCGACCATGATCGCGACGAAAGTGCCAACGGAGAGCAGGACGAGCGCGAGCAGCATGAATGCCAGGACCCGTTCGGAGCGGCTGACGTTGTGCTTTTGAGGATCGGTCACAGTTCTCAGGCTATCGGCATAGGGCTCCCTTCCCCAATGGACGGGAAGGTGCCGCGGATTCCACTGACGCTCTAAGCTGGAGGGGCGGGAACGTCCCGTTCGTCTGCGGCTCCTGCCGGGACGACAGCACCGCACGCCGGCTCCAGGTCGGCGTGTCCAGTTCACAGCGAGGTTCGTCCATGCCCACCGGCAAGGTTAAGTTCTACGACGACGAGAAAGGCTTCGGCTTTATCTCGAGCGACGACGGCCAGGAAGTCTTCCTGCATGCCTCCGCTCTGCCTGCAGGCGTTACCTCCGTCAAAGCAGGCACCCGCCTCGAGTTCGGTATCGCCGATGGCAAGCGCGGAGTGCAGGCGCTCTCCGTCCGGGTGCTCGATGCGCCGCCGAGCCTCGTGAAGATGAAGCGCAAGCCGGCTGACGACATGGCCATCATCGTCGAGGACCTCGTGAAGCTGCTCGACGGACTCGGAGGAGACCTCCGCAGGGGCCGTTATCCTGACAACGCCCATAGCCGCAAGGTCGCGCTGTTGCTGCGACGCGTGGCCGACGAACTGGACGCGTGATCGCTGCGCCAGGCTGGGCCCGCCGTCTTTTCCAGAGGAGCACTCCGATGACCACCACTGAGAACTCCACCATAGAGCCGACGCACGAACCAGCCCTCTCAGAAGAGACATCGCCGCAGACCGCGGTGGAACCGGCGGCGGATGTTGCAGGCGCAGTATCGGACGACGGCGACCAGCAGGCGGATGTTGCGCCGCACGAACCTGCGGCGATCGGCGAAGAGGTGCCTGACGGCGCCCAGACCGATGAGCCTGCGGCGGACGGCTCGGTCCACGAGGCGGGCGACGCGTCGAGCGCCGCCGGGGATTCCGCGGTGGCCCGCCCGGCACCGGTTGCCGACGAGGTCCTGCTCGCCTCGGTCGACCTGGCGCGCGCAGCGTTGCTCGAGGTGACCCCCGCTGACACCGTCGGCGACCCCGTCGGGCACGTTGCTGAAGATGATCACGTGCTCTCGCTTTTCTTCGACAGCAAACTCCGTGGTTACCCGGGTTGGCATTGGACCGTCACACTTTCCCGTGTCGGTGATGCGGAAACCGTCACCGTGCTCGAGACGGAGCTGATGCCGGGCGAGGACGCGCTTCTTGCCCCTGAGTGGGTGCCGTGGTCTGAGCGTCTCGCCGATTACCAGGCGGGTCAGGAAGTCGCGGAGAACGAGGCACGTGCGCTTGCCGAGGCCGCCGCCGTTCTCGACGACAGCGACGATGAAGACGACGAAGACGTCTTCAGCATTCTCCACGCCGGCGATGTCGACGGCGTGGATGTCGACGAGATCGACCAGGACCCGGGTGAGACCGACGACGATGACGACGATGACGAGTCCGACGATGACGATGACGCCGACGAGTCCGACGATGACGAGTCCGACGATGATGACGACGACGAGGACGACGACGAGTCCGACGATGACGATGACGAGTCCGACGATGACGACGACGAGGACGACGACGAGTCCGGCAGCGAGGGTCTTGACCGCAGCTACTGAGTGCGGCGACTGAGCATCACCCGTTCGTTCGACAGTGAAGGCCCCCTCCGCGGAGGGGGCCTTCACACTGTCGAACTGTCGTTTACAGCGCGTCGACGACGTACTCGATGCTGCGGGTGAGCTGGCGGACGTCTTCGGGCTCGATGGCGGTGAAGGTTGCCACACGCAGCTGGTTCCTGCCGAGCTTCCGGTATGGCTCAGTGTCGACGATGCCGTTGGCCCGAAGGACCTTGGCGATCGCGGCGGCGTCGATCGACTCGTCGAAGTCGATGGTGACGACGACCTGCGACCGGTGCTCGGGGTTCGAAACGAACGGGGTCGTGTACGACGTTTTCTCAGCCCAGTCGTACAGGTGCGAGGACGACTCGGCGGTCCGTGCGGATGCCCAGTCCAGGCCGCCGTTGCCGTTCATCCACTGGAGCTGACTGTCGAGCATGATGAGAGTCGCAAGCGCCGGGGTGTTCAGCGTCTGATTCAGGCGCGAGTTGTCCACCGCGTTCTTGAGGCTGAGGAACTCAGGAATGTAGCGACCGGATGCTGCGACGCGGTTCACACGTTCGAGGGCCGCCGGTGAGAAAAGGGCGAACCACAGGCCGCCGTCCGACGCGAAGTTCTTCTGCGGGGCGAAGTAGTAGACATCCGTCTCGCTCGCGTCAATCGAGATGCCGCCGGCGGCGCTGGTCGCGTCGATCACGGTGAGTGCGCCGTCGTCGCCGGCCACCCGGCGAACGGGGGCCATGACGCCTGTCGATGTCTCGTTGTGCGGCCAAGCGTAAACGTCGATGCCCTCGGCTACCTCGACCTCGCTGCGCGAGCCGCCGGGGGCATCGCGAACCAGCGGTGCCTCGAGCCACGGTGCTGCTGCGGCCTTTGCAAACTTCTGGCCGAATTCGCCGAAGGTCAGGTTCTCGCTGCGGCGTTCGATCAGGCCGAATGCGGCGGCATCCCAGAATGCGGTCGACCCGCCGTTGCCGAGGATGACCTCGTACCCATCCGGAAGCGAGAACAGGTCCTCGAATCCGGAGCGCACGCTCCCGACGAGATCCTTGACAGGCGCCTGCCTGTGCGAGGTGCCGAGCAGGTCGGCGCTGGCGCGGACAATGGCGTCCACCTGCTCCGCCCGGACTTTTGAGGGGCCGCAACCGAAGCGACCATCGGCGGGCAGGAGTTCTGGGGGGAGGGTAATCTCTGGCATCCGCCAATTGTAGAAGCTCAGGCGTGCCATCGCGGTGCCGACAGGGAGCGCGGCGGCGACCAGATCCGTTCAGGGTGGACCGGTAGGCTGGTCGCAACTGCGCTGAACCCAGGGGAGACGTCAATGACAGATCTGATTGACACCACCGAGATGTACCTCCGTACCATTCTTGAGCTTGAAGAAGAGAACATCGTGCCGCTTCGTGCACGGATCTCTGAGCGGCTTGGTCACTCGGGCCCGACGGTGTCACAGACGGTCGGCCGGATGGAACGCGACGGCCTCGTCGTGGTCTCCGGTGATCGCCACCTCGAGTTGACTGTCCCCGGCCGCCGGAAAGCCATCCACGTGATGCGCAAACACCGCCTTGCGGAGCGTCTGCTCAGCGACGTCATCGGCCTGGAGTGGGAATTCGTCCACGAGGAAGCCTGCCGCTGGGAACACGTGATGAGCGAGCAGGTCGAGCGCAAGCTCCTGGCAATGCTCGATCACCCCACCGAGTCGCCGTACGGTAACCCGATTCCGGGGCTCGACGAGTTGGGCGACACCCCGGCGGGTACCTTCTCCCATGGCGTCACGAACCTCGTGGAACTGGTCCGCGGATCCCCGAGCGCCATCACAGCGACAATCCGCCGCCTCGGCGAACCGGCGCAGGTCGACCCAGAGCTGTTGCTCCAGCTCAAGCAGGCCGGTGTGATGCCCGGCAACATCGGCAGCTTCTCAGCGATCGGATCGTACGTTCTCGTGCGGGTTGATGGTTTCGGTGACGGCCTCGAGCTGCCCAATGAAGTGGCCGGACACATCTTCGTGCAGGACGCGTAACCCGGGTCCTAGCGCGGTTCCGAAGTCCGTGTCCAACGAAGGCGTCCGCACCATCCGATCTCCGGTCGTTATGAATTCGTTAGAAATATTCCGACTTTGGTGACAAATCGGTAACGATCCCGTACCCTCGGATAAGTCCGAAGGTCGCAAGCCGATCACAGGACCCAGCGCCGGGCGCCTTTCTTGCTCGTCTCCCTGCGCCGGAAAACCCGATCTTTTCGCGGACGAGGCAGCCTCCCTAAAGGTTGTGCAGGGCGCCGGAGGTTTCCACCTTGCCCATTTCTACTGATCCTCAGTCGCTCGGGGAAACGTTGCAGCCTTCGGGCTCCGGAACCGTCGCGAGGCAGGCAGCGGTCTCTTCACGCCTCGCGGCCCCCCGCGGCACCACACCACCCGCCGCGCCAACCAGGCCAGCGCCCCGGCCGATGAGTTCGACCACGTCCGGCTGGAGGGCCTGGCGTTCCACCGCCATCATGGCGCTCGTTGTGCCCGGCCTGTTCGCCACCATGGCGTTGCCGGCGTACGCCTTCACACCTGAGACGGATGCGGCGGGCACCGCCTCACTCCAGTCGTTGAAGGAATCCGGGGCGCAGTCCCTCTCCGTCGGTACCAGCATCACCGCGAACGCTGTCGCCCGCGACGGTTACTCGGCCACGACCGAGGAGGAACTCGCCGCCGCGAACGCCGCTGCTGCTGCGGCGGCCGCGAAGGCCGCAGCAGACGCCGCCTCAGCAGAAGCGGCTGCGAAAGCTGCGGCCGACGCCGCCTCCCAGCGCGCCGCATTCACCAACACGCAGAATAAGTTCTCCGGCCCGTCGGCCGAGGACCTCGCGAAGGCGCCGCCGTACCCGAACTTCAGCCTCGCCCAGGTCTACTCGGTCGCGCTGCAGTACCAGGGTGTGCCGTATGTGTACGGCGGAGCAACTCCTGCCGGCTTCGACTGCTCCGGTTTCGTGAAATACGTGTACGCCCAGTTCGGCGTCAGCATGCCGCACTCGTCGACCGCCCAGGGCAACATGGGAAAGCGGATTTCGATTCAGGATGCCGTCCCCGGTGACCTCATCGTCAGCGACGGGCACATCGGCTTCTACGCCGGCGACAACAAGATCCTGCACGCTTCACGGCCAGGAACGCCCCTGCGAATCGGCCCGATCTATGCCGACAACTGGTGGGTCGTCCGCATCGGGATCTGATCGAATCCGAGGTTGTCTTCGCGACAGCCTCGGTACTCGCACAGAATTGGTGTGCCTTCTGGAGGGGGCACGCCATTTGTGCGTTACATTAAAGCCCTGACCTTTGGAAAGTGCGGGAAGCTCATGGATCGAATACCCGGTATCCACACCACGGATGCTTGCGGTTGCTTCGAAACCGGGCCCGCCGGCTACATCTGTTCCTGCCGCTCGTCGGTTGGAGAAAGGCGCTGTCTGTAAGACGGCGCCTTTTTTGTTGCCCGGATCCCGTTCTTCCTCGGTCGGAGAGAACCGAATGACCGTGAAGCCGTCACGGCGATTTGAGAGGAACCGACATGCGCACACTGGTGTTGAACGCCGGGTACGAACCCCTTGCCATCGTTTCATTCCGGCGGGCACTCGTGCTCGTGATGAATCACAAGGCGTCCATCGTCGAAATCGACACCGGCCACCCGGTGTGGGCGACCGACGGTGCGCATGACCGGCCATCCGTCATCGTTCTCACCCGGTACGTGAAAATCCCCAACGCACGGCGAGTACCCGTCACCCGTCGCGGTGTGCTTCGCCGGGACGCCAACCGGTGCGGCTACTGCGGCACCACTGCGTCGACGATCGACCACATCCTGCCCCGCTCCCGCGGGGGAGCGGACTCGTGGGAGAACCTCGTCGCATGCTGCCTGCGATGCAACAACGCAAAGAGTGACAGGACCCCTGGTGAGATGGGCTGGTCCCTCCGCACCAAGCCCCGGATGCCGTACGGGCCGACCTGGGCTGTGCGCGGCGCTGAGCGTGCGACACCGTCCTGGGACCAGTACCTGACGCCGGCGGCCGCGTGAGCTAGCTGCGGAACTGCGACAAGCAAAGGAAGTTGCCCTCGCTGTCCCTGAACCAGGCGCTGTATTCGCCCTCATACTCCGCGATTCCGTTTACGGTCTTCAGGTCGTCCGAGTCGTATTCTTCGAATGTCACGCCGCTGGAGCGAAGCTCGTCCATCGCGGAGCGGATGTCCGTGACGCCCCAGCACATCTGAGTGTTCTGGGCGGTCCCTGCGTTGGGAGTCTGGTAGATCATGAAGTCAGGGGCGGTCGCGCTGCCGTACATGAGCATTTCGCCCTGGTCGAGGGTGGGCTCCAAGCCGAGCTTGTCGCGGTAGAACTCGCGGGCGCGGTTGATATCAGTAGCGGGCAGGACAGTGAAAGAAGCGCTTGTCATCAGCATGATGCCGACTCCGTCTGTGTGTGACCGCTGCGCCCGAGATTCCGCCACGGTCGGTTGGCCTGATCTTCGTCAGGCTGAAGAGAATGGTGCCCGCTCGGTGACGGTTGATCCGTCGAGGGGCAGGCGCCGCGGAGGACGATGTTGCAACTGGCATGGTACGCCCGAGCGCAGGTGTGGCACAGGGGGTATCCGCCTCCGCTAAACTTGGCGAGTCAGCCTCTGTAGCTCAACGGAAGAGCACCTCCGTCCTAAGGAGTTGGTTGGGGGTTCGAATCCCTCCAGGGGCACGTCGCTGGGGTCAGGCGGAACGAGGCCGGTACCTGACGCTGAACTTCGGTACCGAGCCCGTCTCGACCATCTGAGGGGAGCGTTCGGCGTCGCCGGGGAAGGACGCCGCGAGGCGCGGGGAGAAGACCGGCGCACGCACGCGCGTCGGGCGCGACACTTATTTCCGCGGGTCCGACTCCATCGACGTTGCGGCGTGACTCGGATGGTGAGGGCCCCTGTTGCTGTTGCGGTGGATTCGCGGATGGTGAGGGGTCCGGTGATGCTGCTGCTGCGGTGGCATCCGAACGACAACCGGGGCCCTCTCGGCGTGAGCCGTGTGCGCGGGAAGCGGTGCGGGTCCCTTCGGCGGGCGGGATCGCTGCCCAACGCGTCACAGCGGCAGAGGAATGTTCACAGAGAGGGTGGATCGTCCAAGAACGCTGGCAACTCGGCGAAAACCGGTGATGCTACCGGCATTTCGCCCGGCTAGCGCTTAGGGTGTGGGTTGTGTGGCGGCTAGACAAGAAACCAGATGCGCGCGATTTCGATATCGACGACGCAAATACCTCGCTTGCGCTCTCGGTCACCAGTCCGACCGGCCTGAGCGTCGGCGACCCGAACTTCGTGGTGGGCAACGTGGCAGACACGGAACGGCAGCGGTGGCGCAGCCAACTGGCAGCGGCGGGCGGGCGCTCCCCCCTGCTTCACTTCATCGACGAGCCGCGCACGCGGATCGAGCTGAGTTCAACGCACCCCGGCGGCCTTCCGCAGTTCATCACCGGCCACTCCACACTGCTGTCCAACCTCATCCGTGACGAACTCGCCCTGCGTAGCGCCAAGGCGGCTGCCGATCAGATCACCGTCAAGGGCATCGAACTGCGCACCGTGCGCGGCATCGAGTCTGTCCACCTGGCGATCGGCCTGGCCCAGTGGCGTAACAACGGTGAAGAATTCTCGGCGCCTGTCCTTCTCCGGCCGGTCGCAATCCGCCGCTACGGGCGCGACTTCGAACTCAAGCTCAAGGGCGCGCCGTTTCTGAACCCTGAGCTCGCGCGAGCTTTGCACGAGCAGTACCGGATCACCCTCGACGCTGAGGCGTTCGAAGCGCTCGCCGTCACCAACGGAGTGTTCCAGCCGCAGCCGGTGATCGACCGGCTCCGCGGCCTGACCCAGCACCTCGAATGGTTCAGCGTGCAGCCGCGGCTGGTCGTGTCGTCCTTCGCGGATGTCGGACACGCCCTCGCCCGCGACGCGAGCGACCTCGAGCACCCTGTCCTGGACGCCCTCGCAGGCAACCCTGGCGCGCGGCGGCTCGTCGAAGGTCTGTTCAGCCCGGTGGATGCCATCGGGCAGGACGAACGCCCGCCGGCAACCGACACCCTCCTCCTCGACGCTGACACCGAGCAGGAAAACGTGATCGCGCAGATCTCCGCCGGGCACTCCATCGTCGTCACCACACTCCCTGGCACCGGCGGAACGCAGACCGTCGTCAACGCCATCGGCGCCCTCGTCGAGCAGCACAAGCGTGTCCTCGTCGTCAGCGCACGGCGCTCAAGTCTCGACGGCATCCGTCACCGCTTCAGCAAGGTGGGTCTTCCCGGCTTCACCGTCAGTCCGGCGACGATCAAGCGCGACCTGATCCAGGCGATCTCCCGCAACGAGAAAGCCGTCGCCCCGAAGGTGGCCGACGTCGACGACGCCCTTGTGCGTCTGCGCAAGGTGCTCCTCGACTACCGCGGTTCGCTCCGCCGCATCGACAGCGGCCTCGGCGTCAGCGTCATCGATGCCCTCGAAGCTCTGACGAGGCTCGGCAACCTCCCGGTCCCGCCGACCACGTCTGCCAGGCTCGATCTCGTCTCGCTCGAAAAACTCGCAGGCAACCGCGGGATCGTCGCCCGCAAGCTGGCGACGGCGGCAGCGCTCGGTGAATTCCAGTACGGCCCGGACGACTCTCCCTGGTACGGCGCTCAGTTCGCCAGCACCCGGCAGGCCAAGGCTACTCATGACCTGGCCAAGAAGCTGCACCGCACCGAGCTTCCCCGGCTGCTCGAGCGTGGTTTCGAACTCATCGGCCAGACCCGCATGCGCGCATTCGAATCGGTCGAGGAACTCGGCGTGTACCTGCGGCTGCTCCTCGATGTGCGAGAGACCCTCGACAAGTTCCAGCCGAGCGTCTTCGACCGGTCGCTCGGCGAATTGATCGCCGCGACGAGCAACAGGCGGGATGCCCCGGCCATGTCCGGCGCGAACCGTCGCCGCCTCAAGAAACTCGCCCGCGAATACGTGCGCCCAGGGGTGCACATCGCGGACATGAACGCCGCGCTCCACCGCATCCAGCAGCAGAGGACCCTGTGGCAGCGGTACGTCGCTGCCGGCGTCACCCCTGAGGTTCCGCTCGGCATCGCCGACGTCCAGGTCGCCTACCAGCGTGTCGTCGAGGATCTCGCCAAGCTCGACGTTCCCCTCGGGCGCAACAAATCCGAGCCCCTGGTCTCCCTGCCGGTCAAGGAATTGATCAGGCTGCTCTCCGGGCTCGCCGCTGATTCGCAGGTGATGGAGAACCTTCAGGAGCGCACCACCCTTCTCGGGGAACTCCGCGAGAAGGGTCTCGCCCCGCTGATCACCGACCTGTCCGTCCGGCACGTTCCAGAGGACCAGGTCGCCGCCGAGCTCGAACTCGCCTGGTGGCAGTCGGTCCTCGAGCACATGCTCGCGACCGACCGTGCCCTGCTCGGGGCCAACACGAGCGTCATCGACCGCCTCGAGGCAGACTTCCGGCTGGTCGACGAAGCACACGCGTCGGCATCCGGTGCGCTTCTCGGCTCGCTGCTCGCAGAAACCTGGAAGATCGGGCTGGTCGACTTCCCGGAGGAAGCCAACGCCCTCAAGAAGCTGCTCCGTGCCGAAACCGCCAGCCCGGCGAAGCTCGAGGCTTCGGCGCCGCACCTGTCACGGGTGCTCTCGCCGGTGTGGCTGGCCTCGCCGTACGAGGTGCACGTGATCCCCGAGAGCGTCCGGTTCGACGCTGTGTTCCTCGTCGACGCCGGCGCGACCACTCTCGCCGAGAACGCCGTCGCGATCCGCCGGGCACGGCAGATCGTCGCGGTCGGCGACCCGGTGACCCAGAGCCCGACGCCGTTCCAGATCGCAATCGGAGACCTCCGGGAACCGGATGCCGCCGAGAACGTCGACGCACGCCACGCCGATTCCGCCCTCGCGCACCTGTCTGGCCTGCTGCCGACCCTCACCCTCACTCGCAGTTACCGCGCTGGGGGCGAGGACCTCGCCGAACTCGTGAACCACCGTTTCTACGGCGGCGAGATCGAGTCGCTGCCGTGGGCCGGATCCTTCCTCGGGCACGGCAGCCTCACCCTCGACTACGTGCCGAACGGGCATGGTATGCCGGACCCGGAGACCGGGGGAGTGGAGAGTGTCGACGCCGAGGTCGCCCGCGTCGTCAACCTCGTTCTCGAGCACGCCGTTTCCCGGCCGCGCGAGTCGCTCATGGTCATCACCGCGAGCGAGAAGCACGCCACTCGCGTGCATCAGGCGGTCATCTCCGCTTTCGCAACGCGCGCGGACCTTTCGGACTTCATCCTCAGGGAACGCGCTGAACCGTTCACCGTGCTGACACTCGAGCAGTCGGTGGCTGAGAGCCGTGACCGGGTCATCTTCTCGCTCGGCTACGGCGTCACCCCGCACGGTCGCGTCCTGTCGAACTTCGGCGCGCTCGGTGCCCCTGGCGGCGATCGCCTGCTGGCCGTCGGCATGACTCGAGCCCGCCGCTCGATGGTCATCGTCTCGTGCATCCGCCCCGAGGACATCGATGTGGACAGGATGCAGCACGGGATCGCCGCCCTGACCGGGATTCTGCGCCAGCCCGTGCAACACGAGCCGACGCCGCCGGCAACCGACGGCGCAGAGCCGATGCTGCTCGACCTCGCCGAGCGCCTCTACCGCCACGGGCTTTCGGTCGAAGTAGGATATCGCGGCAAGCTTGCCCTCGTCGCCTCGTACGGGAACAAAGCCATCGCGGTGGAATCCGACCCCGAGGTCGGTTCCGATTCCCTGCGCGAGTCGCTGCGGCTCCGCCCCGATGTTCTGCGACGGCTGGGCTGGCACTACCTTCGAGTGCACAGCTTCGACCTGTTCAGCGATCCGGACGGTGTCGCGTCGAAGATCGTGTCGATGCTCGGCGCCCCGGCTGCCGACTCGAAAACGTCGGAGGCGTCGGAGGGCCCAGCCGAGTAAGTCAGGCTTTCCCGTTTAGGCTTGGAGGTATGCCCGCTCTTCCTCCCTCGAACGAGAACCAGGACGCACCCGTCGTGCGACGCATCCGTGGTTCTCGCCGGGTGATTCGACCTGGCGTTCCTGGCGCCGACCCGACACCCCAGCTGACGGCCGAAGCCGTGCGCGCCGTCGAGGACACCGATGCTCCGTGGGGCGCGGCCGGCACGGACACCAATGACGCCCAGCTGAAGCAGGACGTCCCGCCGCACTGGGGTTGAACGGGATCGTCAACGACGAACCGCGAGCAGCCGGGCTGCTCGCGGTCGGTCTTTCGCTGGTGGGCTAGGGGCGCAGGGTGTTCCTGGCGAGCAGGTCTCGGATCTCGGTGAGGACGTCGATCTCGGTGACCGGTGCGTCCTCGCGAACGACTCCGGCCTTGCGGCGGGCGTCAGCGTGCCCCTTCATGGTGTTGATGGGAAGGACAAAGACAAAGTAGACAACGGCGGCGACGATGAGGAACGTCAGAATCGTGCCGATCACCGCCCCGAACTTCAGCTGGGCAGTTCCCAGAGTGAGAATCAGGGACTCATCCAGGCTGTCCGCCTGAAACAGAGCACCGATCAGCGGGTTGAAGATGTTCTCGACGATCGAGTTGACGACCGCAGTGAATGCCGCACCGATGACCACAGCGACCGCGAGGTCGATGACGTTGCCGCGCATGATGAAGTCTTTGAAACCGGTGAACATGTGGGTCTCCAGGTCGAAGAAGGGATCAGGAGGCGGCGGGAGCGCTGCTGCTGCTGCTGCTGCTGCCGCTGCTGCTGCTGGAGTTACTGCTGCTGCCGCTGCTGCCGCTGCTGGAGTTGCTGCTGCTGCTGCCGCTCGTCGCTGCCGCCGAGGAGGTTGCCTTCTCCGTCTTCTTTCTGCTTGCCGGGTTCTCACTCTTCCGCGAATCGTTGCGGTAGAAACCTGATCCGTTGAAGGTCACCCCGACGGCGCTGAAGAGCTTACGAAGCTTGCCTTCGCAGGTGGGGCATTCGGTGAGGGAAGCGTCGGTGAATGACTGCTGGATGTCGAATGCGGTGTCGCAGACGGTGCATTTGTACGAATACGTGGGCATGATGATTTCCTGGCTGGTTGCGGCAATGTGCCGGGTCGGTCGTGCGAAGAGTGTGGGCGCTAGAAGTCGAAGATGCGCGATGGGGTGACCACGCCGTTCACCGGCTGGTCGTGCAGTTCGCGCGGAATGTCGGACACGATCTCGGAATCGTAGACGACCGCGTACACGGGAGGGCATTTCTCCATCGAACCGAGGGTCTTGTCGTAGTACCCGCGTCCCCAGCCCAGCCGGGTTCCGTCAGGGCTGATGGCGGCGGCGGGAACGACGATGAGGTCGACGTCGTTGATGGCGATCGGTCCGAGCGGCTCGCCGACGGGTTCGGGCATTCCGTACAGCCCCTGCTGCTCCTGCTCGCCCTCGCTACCGACGGTCCAATCCAGCAAGCCGTCTTCACGGCTGACGGGGAACAGGACGCGGACGTCATGCGCGAGGGCCCAGTTGACGAACGGCCTGGTGTCTGGCTCGGTGGGCGACGACAGGTAGCAGGAAACACTCCGTGCGTCGAGACCGCTCACGAGGGAGATGAGATTGTTCGTCACCCCGATCGTGGCGTTCTCCCGCTCGACCACGGTGAGGTTCTGCCGTCGTTCACGCAGTTCGGCACGCAGTGCGCGCTTCTGATGATCCGCGGGGGTGGGCATGGGCCCATTCTAGGCGGCGGATGTTACTGCACCGGAATCCGTCCGCTCTCGGGTTGTCCCCACAAAATGGGTGCCCACTACGATTGACGCATGTCTTCATCAGTCAGGAAAGTCGTCATTCCCGCCGCAGGCCTCGGAACGCGGTTCCTTCCTGCCACTAAAGCGATGCCGAAGGAGATGCTCCCGGTCGTCGACAAGCCCGCGATCCAGTATGTGGTGGAGGAAGCGGTCAGCGCGGGACTTCGGGACGTTCTGATGATCATCGGGCGCAACAAGAACGCGCTTGCCAACCACTTCGACAGCGTCATCGAGCTTGAGCTGGCCCTCGAGGCGAAGGGGGACAAGAACCGCCTTGAGCGGGTCGTCGAGTCGAGTGAGCTCGCCGACATCCATTTCCTGCGCCAGGGAGACCCGCGCGGTCTGGGGCACGCCGTCTCGCGTGCGCGACGCCACATCGGCAACGAGCCGTTCGCCGTGCTTCTCGGTGACGACCTCATCGACGCCCGTGACCCTCTGCTGACCACGATGATCTCGGAGCAGGAGGAGCGACAGGCAACCATCATCGCGCTCATGGAGGTGGACCCGTCCACGATCCACATGTACGGCTGTGCAGCCGTCGAGGCGACCGATAACCCGGATGTCGTCCGGGTGACCGGGCTGGTCGAGAAGCCGGCTCCGGAAGATGCCCCATCCAACCTGGCGATCATCGGGCGGTACGTGCTGACCCCGGAGGTGTTCGACATCCTGGACAGGACCGCGCCAGGCAAGGGCGGCGAAATCCAGCTCACCGACGCGCTCCAGGAACTGGCCGCTGACGAGTCGATCGCCGGTGGGGTGTACGGCGTGATCTTCCGCGGCCGCCGTTACGACACAGGCGACCGTCTCGACTACATCAAAGCCATCGTCCAGCTCGCTTCCGACCGTGCAGACCTCGGTGTCGACCTGAAGCCGTGGCTCAAGGAATTCGCCGGGAAACTCGACTAGATCGCCTCATTGTGTGAAGGAGAACCGCGGTGGCCCAATCCGTGCCTGTGCTGAGCGACGGTCCGATCACCGTTCGGCCGGTTCGCGTACGCGACGCCAAGGTGATCGAGCACGAGTTGCTCAGCAACCGTTCATGGTTGCGGCCGTGGGAGGCGACCAGCCCATACGCGCCTCGTTCATTCGACATGCGCTCGAGCATCCGTTCACTGCTGCAGAATGCCCGTTCTGGAGGCGGACTGCCACTCGTGATGGAGTACGAAGGGGAAGTCGCCGGACAGCTGAACGTGTCAGGCATCACCTACGGCTCGCTGTCCTCGGCGACGCTCGGCTACTGGGTGTCCGAACGATTCGCCGGCCGCTCGGTAACTCCGACCTCGGTGGCCCTTGCCACCGACTATTGCTTCACCGAGATGGGGTTGCACCGGATGGAGATCTGCATCCGTCCGGAGAACGCGCCGAGCCTTCGTGTGGTTGAGAAGCTGGGGTTCCGCTACGAGGGGTTCCGGCGGCGTTACATCCACATCAACGGCGACTGGCGTGACCACTTCTGCTTCGCCCTCGTTCGCGAGGAAGTTCCGCTGGGTGTGCTTCGGCGCTGGCACGACGGAGAAGTCCCGGAGGGTGCAGCGAGTGTCCCCGCCGTTGACCGGCTGGCCTCGCAGACCCCTCTGCTGCCGCCGCCGGCACTTTTCTGAACCCTCAACCTCAACTTTCAGGTGACACACCCCCGCCAATGAGGATGAAA
This sequence comes from Mycetocola sp., assembly GCF_025464835.1. Taxonomy (GTDB): domain Bacteria; phylum Actinomycetota; class Actinomycetes; order Actinomycetales; family Microbacteriaceae; genus Mycetocola_A. The sequence goes on from NZ_JAODMP010000072.1 coordinate 58,191, forward strand.
GCCCGCAAGCGCTCGTAGTTTAGAGCCATGACTGGTGGCGGGCTTCTGAGTGGCGGGATCGTCTTCGCTGTCGCCGCCGTGCTCTGGATCGTCTACCTGTTGCCAACCTGGCTGCGCCAGAGCGAATATCTCGCCACGGAACGCAACGCCATCCGGCTGCAGCAGACCCTGCGCATCCTCGCCGAAACGGCCGAGGTTCCCGCCGAGATCCGCGTGGAAGCCACCGCCCGCAACGTCGCCGAGCAGCAGAGAATCCTCAAGCGTGTCGAGGCCGACGTGCGCGAACGAGCCAGACTCGAAGCGACAGCATCCGCAGAAGCCGCTCGAGCCGCCGCTGCTGCGGCCATAACGGCCCTGCGAGCCGAGCCGCGTGTGCGCATCGCCCGGGCACGCCGACGCGCCCGCCTCACCGCCACCACCGTGCTCTTTCTGTCTCTCGTCGCCGCGGGTGTCGGCGGCTGGGTTCTCGCGACGGCTGGATCTGCCCTGCTCCTCAGCACAGCAAGCGGAACCGCCCTCGTCGCGCTCGCCATGATCGTTCGCATGGCGAGGGTGGGCCAGCGCACCCTGCGGGTTCTGGCGCCGACACAGTCCGTGCAGCGGCCGGCGGTCTTCGAACCCGTCGAGATGGAAGCCAGCGCACCGGCTGCAGCCACCTGGACGCCCATGCCTCTGCCGAAACCGCTTCACCTCTCGCAGGGCTCCTCCGCTGCGGAGGCGATCGCGCAGGCAGACGCGCACGCCGCCCTCCGTCGCGCCGCGATCGCGCAGGTCATGGCTGCCCGTGCCGCCGAGCAGGCGCCTGCGGTCCCGTCCATCGTCGCGCCGGCCGTTGTAGAGCCCGCCATGCCGGTCGTCGCCACGAACCCCTTCGCGGGGATGGGAATCGTGAACGAATCCGAACTGGCCCCGACAGACATCAACGCAATCCTCCAGCGCCGCCGTATCGCCAGTTAGTGAATCGCACGCGGTCGATCGCGTGATAATCTTGACGACACCAGGGCCTATGGCGCAGTTGGTAGCGCGCCTCGTTCGCATCGAGGAGGTCAGGAGTTCGAATCTCCTTAGGTCCACCCTGTAGCTTCTCGCCGTTTTCTGTTTGCCCGTCACCGCCGGACGCTGGAGTCCAGCCATCCGAGTTGGGAAGGGCACACGATGTCCGGATCGAAGAAGTCCACGAAGAAGAAGAACAAGCGCCTCGACAAGGCGCTGTACGAGGCTGAGCTGACCCGATTGCAGGTCGAGCTCGTCACCATGCAGCGGTGGGTCGCTTCAACAGGTGCCCGGGTCCTCGTGCTGTTCGAAGGGCGCGACGCGGCGGGGAAGGGCGGGGCGATCAAACGCATCGTCCAGTACCTCAATCCCCGTTCGGTGCGAGTTGTCGCGCTGCCAACGCCGAGCGAACGCGAAGCCGGGCAGTGGTATTACCAGCGCTACATCGAACGGTTGCCGACTGCGGGTGAGATCGTGCTGATGGACCGCTCCTGGTACAACCGGGCGGGCGTCGAGAAGGTCATGGAATATTGCACGGCCGAGCAGTACGACCGGTTCCTCGAGCAGACGCCGACCCTGGAACGGATGCTCGTCGACGACGGCATCATCCTCGTCAAGTACTGGTTCTCGGTCTCAGACACCGAGCAGGAGAAGCGCTTCAAATCGCGCCTCAAGGATCCGGTGCGCCGCTGGAAGCTGTCCGAGACCGATCTGGCCTCGATCACCAGGTGGGAGGACTACTCCCGGGCGAAGGATGCCATGTTCGCCGCAACGGACACGCCGCAGGCGCCATGGTGGACGGTGGAGAGCGACGACAAGCGGTCCTCCAGGTTGAACACCATCGCCCACCTGCTCTCACAGGTGCCGTATGAGCAGAGCGAACCAGCGGCCGTCACGATCCCCGACCGCCCGGACGCCAGCGACGCCGACAGGCCGGACTTCGACGAGCAGAATTTCGTGCCCGATCACGCCAGGACACTCGCCGCAGCATCCTGAGTGGACAGGTCACTTGAGCAGGCGGGAGAGCACCCGGTCAGCGAGCGGCTTGCCGCCCGTCTGGCAGGTGGGGCAGTACTGGAACGTCGAATCGGTGTAGATCACCTGGCGCACCATGTCACCGCACACCGGGCACGGTTCTCCGGTGCGCCCGTGGACCTGAAGCCCCGATTTTTTCTCCTTCTTGAGCTCTGACGCGGCGAGGCCGTCGGCGCGGGCGATCGCGTCGGCAAGGGTGAACTGCAGCGCTTCGAATAGCCGCGATGCGTCCTCGTCGCTCATCGCGGCGGGTTTGAACGGCGACATCCGTGCGGTGTGCAGGATCTCGTCCGAGTAGGCGTTGCCGATTCCGGCGATGAGCGACTGATTACGCAACACACCCTTGATCTGGGAACGTCCTGCCGACTTCAGGATGTCGAGGAACACTGTTTCGGTGAAATCGGGCGCGAGAGGATCGGGGCCGAGCCGGGCGATGCCTGGCACCTCGGCGGGGTCACGGACGAGGTAGACGGCGAGGCTCTTCTTGGTGCCCGCTTCGGTGATGTCGAAACCGGAGCCGTCGTCGAGTACCAGCCGGGCGGCGAGGGCAGTGCGACCCGGTTTGCCTGCCGGTGTCGGCGCCTCGTTCCGCCAGCGGATCCAGCCGGCTCTCGCGAGATGGAGGATGACATGCAGGTCCTCCACGACGAGGTCGAGGAACTTGCCGTGCCGTGTCACCCCGCGGATGATCCCTCCGTTCACGGCGCTCACCGGCGGATCGAAGGTCTTGAGCGCGGCGAACGAGACCATGTCCAGCCGATCGACCCTCCGCCCGGTCAGGCGCGCGCCCAGATCGGTCACAAGCGCGTGGACCTCGGGAAGCTCTGGCACGATCCCAGTCTCCGTCAGTCCACCGACATTCGTCCAGTGGTGCTCTCGCTAGGCTGGGAGAACGAAATCAGAAGGAGCTCGATGTTCGAATGGATCTGGGGCATCGCCATCGTCGCGATGCTCGTCGTCGTGATTGCCCTGTTCGGTCGTCGGATCAAAGGCGCCTTCTCGCCGGCGGCCTCCGCGCGGTTCGACACGACAGAGATTCCGCCTGACGACCCGGAGACCCGGGAGTTCATCGTGCGCGATGACCAGACCGGGTCACGGCTCCAATTCTTGACCCTGCACGAGCAGGGGCGGGTGGTGAACATCGTGGTGCCGCCCAAACACCTCCGAACCGGGGTCGAGGTCGACCTGTTCGAAGCGGCATTGCCATCGGCGCCGCAGGTGGTGCGGTGGACCTGGCCGCAGACGACGCCGGACGGTTACGCCGCCCTGCAGATCATCGCCAGGCGGATGCCGCACCTCGAGTTCGTGGACGCCAGCGGCAACCGCGTGCCCTGAGCAGCAACGTCAGCGGCAGCGTACGGGCGCCCGCCCTTGTCGCCGCTGCCGGCGCTCAGCCGCACCAGTACGCCGAGATCTCATCGACGGCAAGCGGTGTGTCACAGCGCCAGCACGACTCCAGCGACGTGTCCACAAGCGCCCCGCAAACCTCGCACACCCGGTTGAGCCAGCAGACCGGCTCGCCCGGGAACTCCTGTTCCTCCCTGTCGGCGTCGGCCATGTCAGGAGGGGGAGTCGAGTGAACCCTCGGCCTCGGCACGGGGGTGCCTCACGAGGTTCCGCAGCACTTCGATGTCGACGTCGTCGAGTCGTTCGATGTAGGCACATCCTTTGCCAAGGGTGTGTTTGCCGAGAACGGAGAGGAGCTCCTCGCTGCGGGCGTCGCCCTGCAGACCGTAGAGGGTCAGCGCGGTCTTCCTCGGCGCGAACCCGACCTTCATCGAGTCTCCCTCACGCCCGCTGGCGTAGCGGTAATGGAAACTGCCGAAGCCGATCATCGTCGGCCCCCACCGTCTCGGGGGCTCGCCGGTCGCATCGCCCATCAGGCAGAGCAGGCGGGCAGCGTCCTCGCGTTCGCGTGCGTCCTCGATCGCGTCGATGAGCGCATGCGGATCCTCGTCGTTCTGCTGTGTCTTCGGAGCTGCCATGCCTCATCGTGGCACCGGCGGGTGCCGGTGGTCAACGGCGCCTCCCGCGCTGTTGAGCAAAAACGGCTCAGCCGCCGAACAGGGCGGATGCCACCGTGAAGATGCCGAGCCCGGCCAGCGCGCCGACGACCGTGCCGTTGATGCGGATGAACTGGAGGTCCTTGCCGACCTGCAGCTCGATCTTGTCGCTCGTTTCCTCAGGGTCCCAGTTTTCGATCGTTTCGGTGATGACGCTCGCGATCTCGTGCCGGTGGTTGCCGACCAGCGACACCGCTGCATCCGTCACCCAGTCGTCGACCTTGCCGGCAAGACGGACGTCGCGTCCGAGGCGCTCACCGACGTCGACGAGGGTCGCAGCGAGCTGCTGACGGAGACCGCTCGAAGGGTTCTCCAGCGAAACGATGAGCGCCTCTCGTGTCGTGTGCCAGGCGCGACCCGCGAGATCACGCACGCGAGGACTGTCGAAGACCTCGGACTTGGCGCGCTCGAGCGCCTCGATGGTCTCTGGGTCTTCCTGAAGCTTGCGGGCAAGCTCCGAGAGGTAGGTGTCCATGGCGACGCGGGCCGGATGCCGGGGGTTCGACCGCGCGCGACGCACGAAGTCGACGGTCTCGCGGTAGATCCGCTCGTCGACGAGCCTGTCGACGAAGGACGGCACCCAGGTGGGCAGGCGGGCGGAGACCAGCTTGAAGAACATCTCCGGATTCGCCGTCATCCATTCATCCAGTCCGTCGAGCAGCAGGTTCACAGCACTGTGGTGTCCGCCGTCGGCGATGAGGCGTTCGCCCCAGGCGCCGACGTGTTCACTCCAGCCGGGCTCGATGAGGTGGGTCCTGGTGATCTGTTCGACCACATCCTGGACGTTCTCGTCGTCGAGCAGTTCGAGCATGCCCCTCCCGGCTGCTGCGGCGTCGTCAGCGACCCTGGCGGCGTTCTCAGGCCGTGCCAGCCAGGCACCGACGGTGCGGCCGAGGCCAATCGACTCGAGCTTCTGCCGCACGACAGCGGCAGAGAGGAAGTTCTGTTCGACGAACTCTCCGAGCGTCGCGCCGATCTCGTCTTTCCGTCTGGGGATGATCGCCGTGTGCGGAATCTTGAGGCCAAGCGGATGCCGGAACAGAGCGGTAACGGCGAACCAGTCGGCGATCGCCCCGACCATGCCGCCCTCGCTCGCGGCCCTCACCCAGGCAAGCCACGGGATCTCGTCCTGGAGAGCGAACGAGACGCAAAAGATGACGGCCATCAATCCGAGCAGCGCGGTCGCGGTCCGCTTCATCCGGGTCAGGGCGACGCGTCGTTCGGCATCCGCCGGGCTGTCGATCAGAATCGTCATCCGCCCATCGTATGTCGGCGCCCGGGGAGGTCAGACGGGGGTTGCGGTCAGTCGGGGTTCCCTCGTGCGTCGTCGTGCGATCCGCTGTCGGCATCGCGTCCTGGGGGAGTGGCGGGCGCGGCGGCACGCCCTGCTGGGGAGCCCGGTCGGCCCGAGAGGTGCGCCGGGAGAGCGCTTTCGCCGCACCAGCCAGACGACCAGGATCGCGAGCAGGCCGAGCGGAAGAAGCCACGGCAGCAGAACACCGAAGACGACCAGCAAACCGCCGAAGAAGGCGGTCATGGACTGGAATCCGACCACCACACCGCCCCAGAAGTCACCGGGAGCGGCACCCGCCACCTCGCCGGGTGTGGTGCTTGAGGTCAGGGGTCGTATCGTCGAGGACTTCGGAGGGAACCAGGAGCACGAGGTGGGCGGATCCGTTGCGCGAACCCTCGACCGAGAAATCGTGGCTGTTCTGACAACCTGGCGCTCAACACCTTCTCCGCCCTCGACCGGGCACTGAACCCCGGGCCCTGAACCCCGGGCTCTGAACGCCGGGCTCTGGTATCGCACACCCCTGTCGGCGGGCGCGTCGCTGCCCGATGAGGGCGTCGTGACCTCACTTATGCGCGTCCACCAGCGAGAGACAGGGCCGCTGCTCACGGAACCGTGACGATTTCGGGGGACTACCCGACATGACGATATGTGACATCCTCCCATTGTGGGGGCTTGCGGGTGCTCGGCAGCGGAGGATGCTTGAGGGCACGTATCCAGGGTTGCCCCACCCCAAATGCCGCTATACCGTCCCGAAATTCCCGCGAGGACTGCTGCCCCCAGTATTCGCCTTTGCTGGAGAGAATCCCTATGTCCATACGTATCGCCGACCGGGTACCCGAACCCCCGATCAAGCTCATGGTCGTCATCGGCAGTGTCCGACCCGGCCGCATCGGACTTTCCGTCGCGTTGTGGGTGCATGAGCACATCACCAACCGCGGCGGCTTCGAGATCGACTTCGTCGACCTCGCCGAGCTGAACCTCCCGATGGTTGACGAACACCGGCTGCCAAAAGCGCAGCAGTACACGCGCAGGCACACCTCGGCGTGGAGCGCTCGGGTCGAACAGGCCGATGCCTTCCTTTTCGTTTCCCCTGAGATCAACTCCAGCTTCTCGCCAGCGCTTAAGAACGCCCTGGACTTCCTCTTCCACGAGTGGAGTCGGAAGCCGGTGGGTCTGGTCAGCTACGGCGGCAGGGGCGGCGGCGCATTCGGGTCTGCCGCGCTGAGACCCGTGCTCTCAGAACTTGAGCTCGTCGTGGCCAGCGGCCACGTCGACATCCACCAGGCCTCCTCGCAGGTCGAGGACGGATTCTTCCTGCCCGAAGGAGAACAGGCCGTCCGGCTCGACGCCCTGCTCGACGAGCTTGGCGCTCTGGCTCCCGCGTTACGTTCAATGCGCGAGTCGGCACTCGTCGCCGGTTAGAGTCCAGCCAGATCCGGATTCAGGTCCGTTTCGTCATACGGAATGAACCTGAACCGGTTCTGTGTCAGGAATGGGACTGGCGTCGCGGCCCCGGAGATCCGGGTGCCAGCGTTTGCCGAGGAGCGGCACGAGGAACCCCAGCAGAGCGAACGCCGCAGCCGCCCAGAACGCGCCGACCGCGCCGTTCTGGTCGATCAGAAGCCCCGCCGCCGCTGAGCCCAGCGCAGCACCGATGAGCTGGCCGGTGCCGACCCAGCCGTAAGCCTCTGCCGTGTCGCTGAACTTCACACTCGCCGAAACGATGGCGAAGAGCACGGCAAGGGCGGGAGCGATGCCGATCCCGGCAACGAACAGCGTGATCGAAAGAAGAAGGGCGCTGGAGAAGAACGTCGAAACGGCAATGCCGACGAAGACGATGAACATACGCCGCGCCAACGCCCACGGTCCAATCGGGATGTGGCCGAAGGTGAGTCCCCCGGCCAGGCTGCCCAGGGAGAATATGCCGAGCACGATGCCCGCGTCCAGGCCCTCGTGGCCGAAGGTCGCGACGACACCTGCTTCGAGGGCAGCACACGCACCGATGAGCAGGAACCCCACGACCGTCGCAAGGAGCACGGGCGGTCGCTTCAGCACTACCCCGATCCTGCGCCTGCTCCGCGGGATCCGGACCCGGCTCACCTCCGGGGAGGAGATGAACCAGACGCCACCGAACACCATGATCACGGCGGCCGTAAGGATCCCCCAGTCGGTGCCGACCTGGGTGGAGATGAACGTGGTGATGACCGGTCCGAGCACCCAGATGATCTCCTGGGCGGACGCGTCGAGGGAGAACAACGGGGTGAGCTGCTTCGAGTTCACCATCTTCGGGTAGATGGTGCGCACGGCCGGCTGGATCGGGGGAGTGGCGAGCCCCGAGATGAGAGCCAGAACCATGTAGCCGGGCACCGACAATTCGATGAGTGCGATGGCGGTGACGGTCACAGCGCACACGACGAGGGTCAGGACGAGGACGCGTCGCATTCCCCAGACGCCCATCCAGCGGCTGGTCAGGGGTCCTGCCGCCGCTTGCCCGACGCTCGCGGCAGCGAGGACGAGGCCTGCTGCACCGTAGGAGCCGGTGACCTGCTCGACATGGAGCAGGAACGCGAGCGACAGCATCCCGAACGGGAAGCGGGCGATCAACTGAGCGGCGATGATTCGAGCGACGCCTGACGTTCTCAACAGGCTCGAGTATCCGCTCATGGGCTCAATTCTAGGGATGCCAGGGAACTCCCCATCGACGGGTGCCGCTGCGCCTGCGACACGCCGTCCAGCCTCCGTCGCAAGAAATTAAATGTCGGTGGTGCCGCGTACCGTGGGAACTGTGGAGAACCGCCGGGAAGGCCGCGGAATCTGCTTCATTCCGCGCTTTACCGGCGCGCTCTCGCTGTGGATAAAGCGGTGGACAAACGGTGGAAAACGGAACAAAACGGTGGAATCGGTTGTTGATAACAACAGGCGTGTAACTACTACTGGTTGGGGTGCTCCTCAAAGCGACCAACTATATGTAGTATTGGACAACCGGCAAGCCAGTGCCGCTCAGCAACATGTGGAAGAAAAGAAGAAGGGCCCCAGTTCGATGACAATCACGGTCTACACCAAGCCTTCGTGCGTTCAGTGCACCGCGACGTATCGCGCACTCGACAACAAGGGCCTCGAGTACGAGATCCTCGACCTTTCGGCTGACGAAAACGCCCTCGAAGCCGTCAAAGCGCTCGGGTACCTTCAGGCTCCTGTCGTCATCACCGACGAGGACCACTGGTCGGGTTTCCGGCCTGACAAGATCAACGAGTTGGCTAGCCGTTTGGCGTGATCTCGACGTTGCTCGACCACCGTTGAACCGTTGAATTTCGACAGGCTCAATCACCGTTGAACCGTTGGATTTCGACAGGCTCAATCACCGTATGGACTGAGGTCGTGAGTACATGACGAAGCTGGTTTACTTCTCCAGCGTTTCGGGTAACACCCGCCGTTTCATCGACAAGCTCGACGTGCCGGCGGCCAGGATCCCACTGCACGCGAAAGATCCGGCCCTCACGGTGGAAGAACCATTCGTACTCGTCACCCCCACCTATGGAGGGGGAGACGGGCACGGCGCTGTACCCAAACAGGTGATCCGGTTTCTCAACGACGAGAAGAACCGCACGCTCCTCCGCGGCGTGATCGCCGCAGGCAACACGAACTTTGGTTCGGCATACGGTCTGGCCGGAGATATCATCTCCGCCAAATGCAAGGTGCCGAACCTGTATCGCTTTGAAGTATTCGGAACACCAGACGACGTTCGCGTCGTCCACGAAGGATTGGAATCATTTTGGCTGGAACAGTAGTGACCGAGGTCCCCATGGACACCGGTATGGACTATCACTCGCTCAACGCGATGCTCAACCTGTACGGGCCGAACGGTGAAATCCAGTTCGAGAAGGATCAGGAGGCTGCGCGGGAGTTCTTCCTGCAGCACGTCAACCAGAACACGGTGTTCTTTCACTCGCTCCGTGAGCGGCTCGACTACCTGGTCGAGAAGGAGTACTACGAGAAGGCCGTCATCGACGCCTACTCGTTCGAGTTCATCACCACGCTCAACGACCTGGCCTACTCCAAGAAGTTCCGCTTCCAGACCTTCCTCGGAGCGTTCAAGTACTACACCTCGTACACGCTGAAGACTTTCGACGGCAAGCGTTACCTCGAGCGTTTCGAGGACCGTGTCGTCATGACCGCCCTCGGACTCGCCCAGGGCGACGAGGAGCTCGCGACGGCCCTCGTCGAGGAGATCATCGCCGGCCGCTTCCAGCCTGCGACGCCGACGTTCCTCAACTCCGCCAAGGCGCAGCGCGGCGAACTCGTCTCCTGCTTCCTGTTGCGCATCGAAGACAACATGGAGTCGATCTCCCGCGGCATCAACTCCTCGCTCCAGCTCTCCAAGCGCGGCGGCGGGGTGGCCCTGCTTCTGTCGAACATCCGTGAGGCCGGCGCTCCGATCAAGCAGATCGAGAACCAATCCAGCGGAATCATTCCCGTGATGAAGCTTCTCGAAGACTCCTTCAGCTACGCCAACCAGCTGGGAGCCCGCCAGGGCGCAGGTGCCGTCTACCTGCAGGCGCACCACCCGGACATCATGCGGTTCCTCGACACCAAGCGCGAGAACGCCGACGAGAAGATCCGGATCAAGACGCTGTCCCTCGGCGTCGTCGTTCCAGACATCACCTTCGAACTAGCCAAGAAGGGCGAGGACATGTACCTGTTCTCGCCGTACGACGTCGAGAAGGTCTACGGCGTTCCGTTCGGTGACATTTCGGTGACCGAGAAGTACCACGAGATGGTCGACGACGCGAGGATCAAGAAGACCAAGATCAAGGCTCGCGACTTCTTCCAGACGCTCGCCGAGATCCAGTTCGAGTCGGGCTACCCGTACATCATGTTCGAGGACACCGTGAACAAGGCGAACCCGATCGAGGGTCGTATCAACATGTCGAACCTCTGCTCGGAGATCCTCCAGGTCAACACCCCGACCACCTACAACGCCGACCTCTCCTACGACGTCATCGGCAAGGACATCTCCTGCAACCTCGGCTCGATGAACATCGCCCTGTCGATGGATTCGCCGAACTTCGGCCGCACCGTCGAAACCGCCATCCGCGGTCTCAGCTCCGTCTCAGACCAGAGCCACATCGCATCCGTCCGATCCATCGAGGACGGCAACGACAAGTCGCACGCCATCGGCCTCGGTCAGATGAACCTGCACGGGTACCTCGCCCGTGAGCGCATCTACTACGGCTCTGAAGAGGGCATCGACTTCACGAACATCTACTTCTACACGGTGCTGTTCCACGCGCTGCGGGCATCCAACCGGATCGCCATCGAGCGTGGCATCAAGTTCGACGGGTTCGAGAGGTCCACCTACGCGTCCGGTGCGTTCTTCGACAAGTACACCGATCAGGTGTGGCAGCCGGCGACCGCCCGCGTCGCCGAGCTGTTCGCCACCTCAGCCGTCGAGATCCCGACGCAGGCCGACTGGGCCGCGCTGAAGGCATCCGTCATGGAACACGGGATCTACAACCAGAACCTGCAGGCCGTGCCGCCGACCGGGTCGATCTCGTACATCAACAACTCGACCTCGTCGATCCACCCGATCGCGTCGAAGATCGAGATCCGCAAGGAAGGCAAGCTCGGCCGCGTCTACTACCCGGCGCCGTTCATGACGAACGACAACCTGGACTACTACCAGGACGCGTATGAGATCGGTGCCGAGAAGATCATCGACACCTACGCTGCCGCGACCCAGCACGTCGACCAGGGGCTGTCGCTGACGCTGTTCTTCAAGGACACCGCCACGACGCGTGACATCAACAAGGCGCAGATCTACGCATGGCGCAAAGGCATCAAGACGATCTACTACATCCGTCTGCGTCAGCTCGCGCTCGAAGGCACCGAGGTTGACGGCTGCGTCAGCTGCATGTTGTAGCCGGTCTTTGACCTCGGATCTCGACAAGCTCGATCAACGTACTACTAAGGAACTACTCACATGATTGACAAGCTCAAGTTGGTCGACCACGTCCAGGCGATCAACTGGAACAAGATCGAGGACGAGAAGGACGTCGAGGTGTGGAACCGCCTCGTCAACAACTTCTGGCTGCCCGAAAAGGTGCCGCTGTCGAACGACATCCAGTCGTGGAACACGCTCACGCTCGACGAACAACAGCTGACGATGCGGGTGTTCACCGGCCTCACCCTGCTCGACACGCTCCAGGGGACGGTCGGCGCGGTCTCGTTGATTCCGGATGCCATCACCCCCCACGAGGAAGCGGTCTACACCAACATCGCGTTCATGGAGTCGGTCCACGCCAAGAGCTACTCCTCGATCTTCTCGACGCTCGCGGCGACCCCCGAGATCGACGAGGCGTTCCGCTGGTCGGTCGAGAACGAAAACCTTCAGAAGAAGGCATCGATCATCATGGGGTACTACACCGGTGACGATCCCATGAAGCGCAAGATCGCCTCGACGTTGCTCGAGTCGTTCCTGTTCTACTCCGGCTTCTACCTGCCGATGTACTGGTCCAGTCGCGCCAAGCTCACCAACACGGCAGACATGATCCGTCTCATCATCCGCGACGAGGCCGTGCACGGGTACTACATTGGGTACAAGTTCCAGAAGGGTCTCGAGAAGGAGACCGAGGAGCGCCGACAGGAGCTCAAGGACTACACCTTCAACCTGCTCTTCGAGCTCTACGACAACGAGGTGCAGTACACGCAGGACCTCTACGACACCGTCGGGCTCACCGAGGACGTCAAGAAGTTCCTGCACTACAACGCCAACAAGGCGCTGATGAACCTCGGCTACGAGCCGATGTTCCCGAAGACGGTCACCGACGTGAACCCGGCGATCCTGTCGGCGCTGTCACCGAACGCTGACGAGAACCACGACTTCTTCTCGGGGTC
>NZ_JAODMP010000081.1 GCF_025464835.1 Mycetocola sp.
AAGGCCCGAGCATCCCGAGAGGCGGAGCTGTGCGCACGAGGCCGGGCCGCCTCCCCCTCGGTAAGCTGAGCGCATGGATGTCGTGCGACTTGAAACAGACCGTTTGATCCTGGACGCGCCGATCGAAAGCGACATCCCGTTCATCTTCGCGTACTGCCAGGACCCGCTGATCCAGCAGTTCACCACGGTGCCGCAGCCGTACGCACTTTCGGACGCTGAAAGCTTTCTCTCCCGGGTGGTGAACCCCGGGTGGTCGAGCGGCACTGAACTCACCTGGGCCCTGCGGCGCAAAGACGAGCCGACGCTGCTCGGCGTCGTCTCCCTGCGCGACTGGAACGACACCCAGGCGATGGTCGGATTCTGGCTCGGCGCCCCCTGGCGCGGTGCCGGCTACATGCCAGAAGCCGTCCGCGCCGTGGCCGGCTGGGTTTTCTCCGGCCAGTGGAGCATTCCGGGTCGCGCGTCGAACAAGTCCATCCTGTGGGAAGCCATGGTCGGCAACGCAAGCTCGGCGATCGTCGCCCAGCGAACAGGATTCCGCTACCTCGGAACCGGGCGCGCTGAGGTCGAACGATTCGGCGAGTTCCCGCCGAGCCACCGCGCAGAGCTGGCCCCGGCCGACCTGGCCGGTCCGGCACACGGGTGGCCCGCGGAGGCGTTCCAGCGATGACGAAGCTGGCACTGTTCGACCTCGACGACACACTGATGGATCACCGCGGCGCAGTTTCACGCGGAATCCTCCGGCACGTCGACGAGACGGCTCCCTTCCCGCTCCCCGACCGGGAACACTCGGTCGCCCTCTGGCATGAGCTTGAAGACCGGCACTACCACCGGTACCTGTCGAAGGAACTGACCTTCGCCGGACAGCGACGAGCGCGAGCGCTCGATTTCGCGGCGGCGCACGGCGTCACCCTCTCGGAGGTCGAAGCCGACGCCTGGTTCGACACCTACTTCGAGAGCTACCGCGGCGCGTGGGAGCTCTTCGACGATGCGATCCCCTGCCTCGACCGGCTGGCGGATGCCGGCGTGCGGGTCGGCGTGATCACCAACGGCGAGCTGGACTTTCAGCGGGTGAAACTCGAACGCACCGGGCTCGGCGACCGGTTCGAACACGTCATCGCGTCCGGTGCTGTGGGTGTCGCGAAGCCCGACCCGAAAATCTTCGAACGCGCGTGCGCTCTCTTCGGCATCGCGCCAGAAGAGGCCATGTACGTCGGGGATCGGCTGCTGACGGATGCCGTCGGCGCGGCATCCGCAGGTCTCGCCGGGGTGTGGCTGAACCGTTTCGGCGGGGACGTCGTCGTCGGTGGTATCGGCCACGGAAAGACCTCGGAGGACCCGGTCGAGCTGGCGCAGGCCGCCGGTGTCCGGACGATCACAACGCTCGACGAGCTGTAGCCGCCGAACAGGAGAAGCGGGAACCGGCCGATCCGCCTGAGAACGTACGCAGGCCGCGACCTGTTGAGCGTACGCACGCCACCTGGATCGCCGCACCCCGACCTGGCACCAATAAGAACGGGCCCGCCCTCCGCGAGGAGGACAGGCCCGGATTCGACGGTGCTGCTGCTACTCCACGTCCTCGTCGACCCAATCGAAGGACCTGGTGACGGCCTTCTTCCACAGGCGGATGAAGCGGTCGCGGTCTGCGGCGTCCATCGACGGCTCCCAGCGCTTGTCCTCCTGCCAGTTGCTGCGCAGTTCGCCGAGGTTCGCCCAGAATCCGACAGCGAGTCCGGCCGCGTAGGCAGCACCGAGCGCCGTGGTCTCCGCGACGACCGGGCGGACGACCGGCACGTTGAGGATGTCGGCCTGGAACTGCATGAGGGCATCGTTGGCGACCATGCCACCGTCGACCTTGAGTTCGGTCAGGTCGACACCGGAGTCGGCGTTGACCGCCTCGATCACCTCACGAGTCTGGAACGCCGTCGCCTCGAGCGCAGCCCTCGCGATGTGTCCCTTGTTGACGAACCGGGTCAGGCCGACGATCACGCCGCGGGCCTCCGGGCGCCAGTACGGGGCGAACAGTCCGGAGAACGCCGGGACGATGTAGACCCCACCGTTGTCCTCCACGGTGGTGGCGAGGGTTTCGACCTCGGGCGACGACTTGATGATGCCGAGGTTGTCGCGCAGCCACTGGATGAGCGATCCCGTCACGGCGATCGAACCCTCGAGTGCGTAGTGCGGTTTCGCGTCGCCGAGCTTGTAGCCGAGCGTCGTTAGCAGGCCGTTCTTTGAGTGGACGATCTCTTCGCCGGTGTTGAAGATGAGGAAGTTACCGGTGCCGTACGTGTTCTTCGACTCACCGGCGTCGAACGCGGCCTGTCCGAAGGTGGCCGCCTGCTGGTCGCCGAGGATGCCGGCGATCGGCGTCTCGCGGAGAAGACTCGACGTGTGCGCGTGACCGTAGACCTCGCTCGAGGACTTGATCTCGGGCAGCATCGACCGCGGCACGTTGAAGACGGAGAGGATCTCGTCGTCCCACTGCAGCGTTTCGAGGTCCATGAACAGTGTGCGGCTGGCGTTGGTGACGTCGGTGACGTGCACCCCGCCGTCGGTGCCGCCGGTGAGGTTCCAGAGCACCCAGCTGTCGGTGGTCCCGAAGAGCAGGTCGCCGGCATCCGCCTTCTCGCGTGCTCCTTCGACGTTCTCCAGGATCCAGACGATCTTCGTGCCGGAGAAATAGGTCGCGAGGGGCAGGCCGACCTTCTGCTTGAACCGCTCTACGCCCCCATCCGCTGCCAGGCGGTCGACGATCGGCTGTGTGCGGGTGTCCTGCCAGACGATCGCGTTGTAGATCGCCTTGCCTGTGGTCTTGTCCCACACGACCGCGGTCTCACGCTGGTTGGTGATACCGATCGCGGCGATGTCGTGTCGGGTGAGGCTCGCTTTGGAGAGCGCCTGGCCGATGACCTCACGCGTGTTGTTCCAGATCTCAGCGGGGTCGTGTTCGACCCAGCCGGCCTTCGGGAAGATCTGCTCATGCTCTAGCTGTCCGGTCGAGATGATCGACCCGGACTTGTCGAAGACGATGGCACGGGAACTTGTCGTTCCCTGGTCGATTGCGATGACGTAGTCCGCCATGATGAGTACTCCTTTGTTGACAGTGCGGGATTAGATGAAGATGCTGCCGGCTCGCATCAAACTGCGCCGACGGTCGGCAGAAGGACCAGGGATGCCCAGCCGGCGATCGCACCACCGAGCAGGGGCCCGACGACCGGGACCCAGGCGTAGCTCCAGTCGCTGGGGCCTTTCCCCCGGATGGGCAGGATGGCGTGCGCGATGCGCGGTGCGAGGTCACGGGCCGGGTTGATCGCGTATCCCGTCGGACCGCCGAGGGAGATACCGATGGCGACAACGACGATCGCGACGGGTAACGCGCCGAGGGCGGCGAGTCCTGGCGTCTCGCCCTGACGCCCGAAGGACAGCACAGCGAAGACCAGCACGAAGGTGCCGACGATCTCGGTGGCGAGGTTCCAGGCGTAGTTGCGGATGGCGGGCCCGGTTGAGAAGACGGCGAGCTTCGCGCCGGCGTCTTCTGACGCGTCGAAGTGCTGCTTGTAGGTCACGTACACAAGCACGGCCCCGATGAACGCACCGAGCATTTCACCGCCGAAATAGGTGAACGTCGAGGCGAAGTCAACCGGGATGCCGTCCTGGAACTCCTGAAGACCTGAGGTGATGAGTCCGACGGTGACCGCAGGGTTCAGGTGCGCTCCGGAGATGTATGCGGCGAGCACACCGATGTAGACGGCGAAACCCCACCCGAAGTTGATCAGAAGCCAGCCGCCGTTGAAGCCTTTCGTCTTCGCGAGCACGACGTTCGCGACAACACCACCACCGAGCAGGATGAGGAGTGCCGTACCGACAACCTCCGAGAGGAAAATAGATCCTAAAGTTACGTCCACGTTGACCTTCCTTGCTTTTTCGCCCGGGGTGCAGAGCCTGACCGGCGTTGGTTTTCGTTGCTGTCTGCAACGTACCGAGCTTTCACTCCGCGGGACAAGAGGGTCCGGGTGAGAATGCGTGCAGGTATTTGCCCGTTTTCTCGCCGTTTTAGGCGCCGGCGCCCACCTGGCGGGAGTTCAGCTGAACGCCATGCACGGTGCGGAGAATCTCCGCCGCCGTGTCGACCTCACTTTCCGCCTGCCCGAGCTCCCAGTCGAGCGTTTCAGCGAGCAGCGCGGCGAGCTCGGCCAGGAGAGCGTGGGTCGCTTCTCCGGTGAACGCGATGCTCGTTCGCCGCTGCACCAGGTCGAGCAGATGCACGACGTGCTCGGTGCGGATGAGCCAGACGATCTCC
The DNA here is from genome assembly GCF_025464835.1 of Mycetocola sp. Classification (GTDB taxonomy): domain Bacteria; phylum Actinomycetota; class Actinomycetes; order Actinomycetales; family Microbacteriaceae; genus Mycetocola_A. The sequence continues at coordinate 4,301 of NZ_JAODMP010000081.1, forward strand.
TGCACGCTGTAGTCCGGAGCGTTCAGCAGCCGGTCGTCGCCGGCTTCGGCGAGTTCCTCGATGAGGGCTGTCGCGCGTGTGCCGTAACGTTCGATCAGCTGCAACGCACGCGCCCTGCCGACCTCTCGGGAGTTGTCCGTGAGCCAGACCTGCATCGCGGCATCCGTCGTCGGGAAGCCCGCTCCCCCGCCGATCGGCAGCCCGGCGGTCGAAACGGTCCTCGGCATGCCGAGCAGTTGCAGGGTCTCGGTGGAAAGGTGCTCGGCCAGCGCACGGAAGGTGGTCCACTTGCCGCCGACGAGACTCAGCATGGTCCCCTGGCCGAGTGTGCTCGGCACGATCCGGTAGTCACGGGAGACGAAGCCCGGTTCCAGGTCGCCGTGCCCCGGCAGCGGGCGGATGCCACTGAACCGGTAGACGATGTCGCCGCGACCGACCGGGACGGTCGGGAAGACGTGCTTCACGAGGTCGAAGAAGTAGTCGATCTCGTCGTCGGTGCAGATCGCCGGCTGGGACGGGTCGGCGTCGATGTCGGTCGTGCCGACCATCACCTTGCCTTTGAGCGGGTAGATCAGCACGATTCGCCCGTCCTCGTGCTCGAAGAAGATCTCGCGCCCGCCGGTCGCGGCGAGCAGCTCAGAGTTGTCCAGGACGATGTGCGACCCTTTGGTGCCGCCCATCAGCGACGTCGGCTGCCCGAGCGCGGAGTTCGTCAGGTCGGTCCATGGCCCGGATGTGTTGAGAACGACATCGGCCTGGAACGCGAACTCGTCGCCGGTTACACCGTCGCGCAACCGGACAGCGCCGTCGTCGAAGCCCACGGCTTCGACGTAGTTTGCGGCGCGGGCGTGTGGTCCCGAGTCCAGTCCGTCACGGAGCACGTCGAGGGCGAGCCTCTCCGGGTCGTGCATGGACGCGTCGAAGTAGGTCGCCGTGTATTTCAGCGCCGGGTTGAGTTGTGGCAGGGCGGCGAGCGCCTTCTTCCTGCCGAGGAACCGGTGCCTGGGCACCGAACCGCCGTCACGCGAGAAGGAGTCGTACAGCGCGAGCCCCACCTTGATCAGCAGTGCGCCACGCTCCTCGGGCTTGCCCGACTTGTGGGTGAGGAACCGGAGCGGCGCCGAGACGATGCCGGAAAAAGTGGAGAAGATCGGCACCGTCGTCTGCAGCGGCTTGACGTAGTGCGGCGCGATCTTGAGCAGTCCGTTGCGCTCGGCGACCGACTCCTTAACCAGTCGGAACTCGCCGTTCTCGAGGTAGCGGATGCCTCCGTGGATCATGTGGCTCGACGCGGCCGACGCACCCGAGCAGTAGTCACCGCGCTCGACGAGCGCAACGTCGACGCCCTGCAACGCCAAGTCGCGAAAGACAGCCAGACCGTTGATTCCTCCACCGATGACAAGCACGCGGGCGCGGGGGCGGCTCCGCAGGGTGTCGACGGATGCCCGCTGGTGGCCTGGCTGCTTCATGGCGTTCTGCTCCTGTCTGGCGGCGAAACTCGGGCGGGTCGCGGCGGGGCTGCGGCATCCGGATTTCGTGGTTCCTCGTGTCCTGTCGATTGTTCGGGTATATTCACCAACGTGCAAACCCGATGCACAAACGTGCAAGGAGCAGAGATGAGCCCGTCCAAAGCCGCGCAGCTGAGTCCGAAGATGAGGGACGCTCTCACGGCCGCCCAGCTGTACTATCTGCAGGACCTGACGATGGATGCCATCGCCCACGAACTCCACACCTCCCGTTCGTCGGTTTCCCGGCTCCTCGGCCACGCCCGCGAGACCGGCCTGGTCGAAATCCAGGTGCGGTCCCCCCTCGACGTGCCTCGGCAACTGGAGGGCGACATCCGGTCTCGATTCGGGGTGACCGCGCACGTCGTCCCCGTGCCTGACCAGTCGAGCGACGTCGAAAGGCTCGACCGGGTGGCGCTCTCGGCTGCACGGATTCTCGGCGGCTTCGTCGACTCGAACATGTCGCTCGGGGTCGCATGGGGGTCCACGATGAGCGCCCTGTCCCGGCATCTCTATGCGAAGCCGACCCACAACTCAACCGTCGTGCAGCTCAACGGCGCCGCGAATCCGCGAACCACAGGCATCCTCTACGCCAGCGAGATCCTGCAGCGATTCGGTACGGCATTCGGGGCAACCGTGCAACAGTTCCCGGTGCCGGCCGTGTTCGATGACCCGCAAACGAAAGCAGCCCTCTGGCGGGAGCGCAGCATCAGCCGCGTCGTCGAAATGCAGAAGACGCTCGACACCATCGTCTTCGGCCTGGGCTCGCCGTTCGCCGGGGTGCCGAGCCACGTCTACATCGGCGGGTACCTCGACGACGACGACTTCGCCCAGTTGCGCGCATCGGGAGTCGTCGGCGACATCGCGACCGTCTTCTACCGCGAGGACGGCTCGAGCGACGGCATCCCGCTGAACGACAGGTCAAGCGGGCCCAGCCTCGACGTGCTGCGCGGCATCGCCAGGCGGGTGTGCGTCGTCTCGGGCGAGAGCAAACTGCAGACCCTTCGGGGCGCGCTCTCCGCCGGCCTGGTGACGGACCTCATCGTCGATTCGGGAACCGCCAGGCAGATTCTTGCCGCCTGAACGCCGCCTGAACACCGCCAATCGACCAACGCCGTCACATCAGCAGGGAATACTGCGGACCGGGGAGCGTTTCCCATACGATAGACACAACGAATAACGTGCTCCGGGGTCGGTGAGAGTCCGAACCGGCGGTGATAGTCCGCGAGTTCCACACAGCAATGTGCGGAATTGAACTGGTGAAACTCCGGTACCGACGGTTATGGGTCAGGTTGCGAAAGCGGCAGGGCTCGAGTCCGGATGGGAGGCAGCACGCGCGTCGCAGGATCTCCTGCTCCGCGGTCGTCGACGGCGTTTGCACGCTCGTGGCGGCACCCCGGGGCTCGTTCTACAACGAGATGAGATCCGATGGCGCCCCGCCACACAACCGAGAGCAACGAGCACGCCGGACTGAGCACGCCTCCGCTGGCCGACGCCATGCGCCGCGCGTTCGACCTCGCCCGCCGCGGACCGGCACGCGGAGTGAACCCCCAGGTCGGTTGCGTGATCCTCGACGGAGCCGGCACGGTGATCGCCGAAGGCTGGCACCGCGGCGCAGGCACGGCCCACGCCGAAACCGACGCTCTGTCGCAGCTCGCCCCTGGAGCCGCCAGCGGCACCACCGCCGTCGTGACCCTTGAACCCTGCAACCACACCGGCCGCACCGGGCCGTGCGCTCAGGCGCTCATCGACGCGGGCGTCTCCCGCGTCGTGTACTCGGTCGACGACCCGGGTGAGCACTCGAGGAGTGGCGCAGACACCCTCCGCGCGGCAGGCGTCGACGTCATCCCCGGTGTGCTCCACGCTGCCGGTGAAGCGCTCCTCGGCAGCTGGCTCGTCGCCGCTTGCCTCGGCCGCCCATTCGTCATCGCCAAATGGGCGCAGAGCCTCGACGGTCGCGCAGCGGCAGCCGACGGCAGCAGCCAGTGGGTCACAGGGCCCGAATCCCGCGCCGACGTGCACTCCCGCCGCGCCGCGGCCGACGCCATCGGGGTGGGAACCGGAACCGTGTTCGCCGATGACCCGGCCCTCACCGCCAGGACCTCATCAGGGACCCTCTACCCGTCACAGCCGACCCCCGTGGTCTTCGGCCGTCGTGATCTCCCGGAATCCGCTGCACTTCATGCTCACCCTCGCCGCCCGGTCCGTCTCGACGGCCAAGATCTCGCCGCCGACCTCGCCGCCCTGCACGCGCGCGGTATCCGTTCACTGTTCCTCGAGGGCGGACCCACTCTGATCAGCGCGTTCATCGCCGCCGGCCTCGTCGATGAGTACCTCATCTACCTCGCCCCTGCCCTGCTCGGCGGCAGCCGCACCGCCGTCACCGACATCGGTGTCAATTCCATCTCAGACGCCAGACGGCTCGCCGTCGACAGCGTGCACACCCTCGGCGACGATCTGCTGGTCATCGCCCGCCCGAAAGGACCTGACCATGTTCACCGGAATCATTGAGGAGATCGGCGAGGTCACCGATGTCGACCGTACCGCCGATGCCGCCAGGATCACCGTTCGGGGACCACTCGCGGTCACCGGAGCGAAGCACGGCGACTCGATTTCGGTGTCCGGCGTGTGCCTGACCGTCGTCGACCAGACATCGGACTCGTTCACCGTCGATGTGATGGCCCAGACCCTCGCCATGTCGACGCTCGACGGCGTTGAGCCCGGCCGCAGGGTGAACCTTGAACGGGCCGCTGAGGTCGGCGACCGCCTCGGCGGTCACATCGTGCAGGGGCACATCGACGGCACAGCCACGATCCTGTCGATCAGCGACGGAAGCGCCTGGCGGGTGGTGCGGTTCAGCCTCGCCGACGACCTGGCACGGCTCGTCACCGACAAGGGATCGATCGCCATCGACGGCATCTCCCTCACCGTCAGCGCCGTCTCCCCGGCCACCGAACCCGACCAGTGGTTCGAGGTGTCACTGATCCCAGAGACCCTGACCGCGACAACCCTCGGCGCGCGCGTCGTCGGCGACCGGGTCAACATAGAAACAGACATCCTGGCGCGGCACGTGGAGCGCATGCTCGCACTCCAGTTCGCCCAGGAACGGATGCCGACGGCACAGCCGGCCGGCGAAAGGAGCGACGCATGAGCCTCGCCACCATCCCCGAAGCGCTTGCCGCGCTCCGCGAGGGCAAGCCGGTGCTCGTCGCCGACGATGAAGGACGTGAGAACGAAGGCGACGTCATCCTCTCCGCCGAACTCGCCACCCGCGACTGGGTCGCCTGGACGGTGCGCAACACGAGCGGGTACATCTGCGCGCCGATGACGAACGAGATCGCGGACCGGCTCGAACTGCCGATCATGGTGAGCGAGAGCCAGGATCTGCGCCAGACCGCGTACACGATCACCGTCGACGCGGCCGACCGCATCACCACGGGCATCAGCGCCGCCGACCGCGCCCACACCCTCCGCACCCTCGGCAACCCGGACGCGGTCCCCAGCGAGCTCATCCGCCCAGGGCACATCGTGCCGCTCCGCGCCGTGGACGGCGGCGTTCGCCAGCGGGCCGGCCACACCGAGGCCGCCGTCGACCTGATGATCCTCGCCGGCCTGACCCCGGTCGGCGCCATCTGCGAGGTCGTCGACGACGACGGGAACATGATGCGGCTGCCCGGGCTCATCGCCCTCGGCGAGCGCGACGGACTTCCGGTGATTACGATCGCTGCGCTCATCGACTACCTGAACACGCGTGAGGCAGCCCCAGCGGCATCCGCCGGCGCGATGCCGGCCGCCGACTTCGCCACCGACGACCGGGAACCCGTCGTCAGGTCCTCCCCCGTGCTGTTCGAGGTCGAAACCAACGTGCCGACAACGCACGGGACATTCCGGATGCGCGCATACCGGGACCGGAACACCGGCGCCGACCACGTCGCCATCCTCGCCGGCGACTACACCGCGCCGGGTGCCGTCGTCCGGGTGCACTCAGAGTGCCTGACCGGTGAGGCGTTCGGCTCCCTGAAATGCGAGTGTGGCCCCCAGCTCGACACCGCCCTCGACGCCGTTCAGCGCCACGGCGGCGTCGTGGTGTACCTGCGCGGCCACGAGGGTCGCGGCATCGGCCTGATCAACAAGCTGCGGGCATACCAGCTGCAGGAGGACGGCCTCGACACCCTCGACGCCAACCTCGCGCTCGGCTTACCTGCCGACGCCAGGGACTACCTCGCAGCCACCTCGATCCTCCACGACCTGGGTGTGACCAGCATCCGCCTGCTCACCAACAACCCGGAAAAAGTCCGCCAGATCGAAGAGTACGGCGTCACAGTGACCGAACGGGTGCCCCTCGTCGTCGGCGTCGGCGCTTTCAATGAGACCTACCTCGAAACCAAACGTGACCGCATGGGCCACGAATTCGCACCGACAGCAATTACGGCCGCAGGCCGGGAAAGCAGGACAACATCATGAGCGGTGAAGGATCCCCCGAACTGAACGTCGACGGCACCGGCCTCGACATCGTCGTCATCGCCGGGCACTGGCATGAAGAGATCACCAACGGGCTGATCGCCGGGGCGACCCGCGCGCTGGACGAGAGCGGGGCATCCCACCGTCTCGTTCGGGTGCCGGGGAGTTTCGAGCTCCCGGTCGCCGCGAGAGCGGCGCTCGACGCCGGTGCGGATGCGGTCGTCGCGCTCGGTGTGATCATCCGCGGTGGAACACCACACTTCGAGTACGTATCGGATGCGGCGACCTCCGGCCTGACCCACGTCACGATCCAGACTGGTAAACCCGTCGGCTTCGGCGTGCTGACCCTCGACGACGAACAGCAGGGCCTTGACCGCGCCGGCCTGCCCGGATCGAAGGAGGACAAGGGACGCGAGGCCGCAGAAGCGGCCGTGGTGACCGCACGGCTCCTGCGCGACCTGCGCGCCTGAGCCCGCGTCGGCTGCGTGCGACCCCAAATTCAGCAACCGACTTCAAATTCAGCAGTTCCTTGCGACACGCCGTGCGGCGGACGACTCCAACCGGCGTGTCGCGCCCACTTTGCTGAATTTGAGGGTGTCTCGGCGAGTTCGGGGCACGCTGCAGGTGCGCTCCGGTGAGGCCGAACGGGCTCAATCTGCCGGATCGCCTGGTTGGGCGCTCGAAAACCCCGTCCCGGCTCCGCTCGGCCTGCTCGTGAGCCACGAGATCGACCTGCGTGGTTCTTTCCGTTTCAGCGATGGGTGGACCGCGCTCTCGCCGTGCTGGCCGAAACACCGGTCGCCGGTGAACTGATCACTCACGCTTTCGGGCTGGATGCGGCATCCGAAGCGTCCGGCATCGCCACCGACGATCAGGCCAGTTGCACGGTGCTGCTCGAGTTCAACGGATCGTAACGGCACTGAGGCCACCAGAAGGCACACGGTCGCGCACAATTCCCTGGCAGGCCCGAACTGGGCGTAGGGTGTATTGGTCCCGTCACAAGCGGGACCAGCACACTTTTCTGCCACCGGGGCGACAGACGCGACCGGCCGCGCCTCCGGCAGCTTCTTCCTGCATCGCCATCAAAGAAAGCTCATGTCAGCTCCCGCCATTTCTCCCAGCCAGGCTCCAGCCAACCCGAAGTCCCGGGTCATCCTCGCGTCCCTCGTCGGAACGACCATCGAGTTCTATGACTTCTACGTCTACGCAACCGCTGCGGTCCTCGTCTTCCCCCACCTCTTCTTCCCCGCAGGCAACGAAACGACCGCACTGCTGTCATCCTTCGCCATCTTCGGCGCTGCGATGGTTGCCCGCCCCCTCGGTGCGATCTTCTTCGGGCACCTCGGAGACAAGGTGGGTCGCAAGACGACGCTCGTCGCCGCGTTGCTCACGATGGGAATCGCGACGTTCCTCATCGGACTGCTCCCGACGTACCTTGTCATCGGCTGGTTCGCCCCGCTGCTGCTCGTGATCCTGCGCCTCGCCCAGGGCTTCGCCCTCGGCGGCGAGTGGAGCGGTGCCGCGCTGGTCGCGACCGAGAACGCCCCGCAAGGCAAGCGTGCCTGGTACGGCACCTTCCCGCAGCTGGGTGCGCCGATCGGCTTCATCATCGCCAACGTCATCTTCCTCGTCTTCAGCTACGCCCTGTCAGCGGAGGACTTCATGGCCTGGGGCTGGCGTGTGCCGTTCCTGCTCAGCGCCGTCATGGTCATCATCGGCCTGTACGTCCGCCTCAAGCTGATCGAAACTCCCGCCTTCACCAAGGTGATCGAATCCAACGAAGTCGCCAAGCTGCCGCTCGCCCGCGTCTTCAAGACCAGCTTGCGTCCGCTGATCCTGGGCACGTTCATCATGCTGGCCACCTACGTGCTCTTCTACCTGATGACCACGTTCACGCTGACCTACGGCACCCGCGCCTCCAGCCTGGATGCCGCCAAGGCCGCGGCCGAGAAGGCCGGCAAGCCGATGACCGAGGCCGCCGCAGCCGCCTTCGTCCCCGGCCTGGGATTCTCCCGCAACGACTTCCTTTGGATGCTGATCGCCGGCGTCGTGTTCTTCGGCATCTTCACCCTGGTTTCCGGCCCGCTGGCCGAAAAGTACGGCCGTCGCAAGATGCTGATGGCAGTCACGGGCGGCATCTTCGTCTTCGGCCTGTTGTTCGTCCCGCTCTTCAGCGGCGGCTTCGTGGGCACCATGGCGCTCCTCATCATCGGCTTCTCCCTCATGGGACTGACCTTCGGACCCATGGGTGCGCTGCTGCCGGAGCTGTTCCCGACCAACGTCCGGTACACCGGCTCGGCCGTCAGCTACAACGTCTCCAGCATCCTGGGCGCGGCCGTGGCACCGTTCATCGCCGTCTGGCTCTGGGAAATGGCGAAGGGCAGCCCCGTGCTGGTGGGCGTCTACC
>NZ_JAODMP010000085.1 GCF_025464835.1 Mycetocola sp.
CGGTGGACCGCCTTTATCATCTGCTCCTCGCTCTCGGTGGTCGCGGGGCTCTTCTCCATCAGCAAGGTGGGGTCCGTGGATGCCGCTGCGGGTCGCGACCTCGTTTTGAGTGGCGTTGCGGCGGCCGTCGTCGGCGGCGTCAGTCTTTTCGGCGGCCGCGGTCGCCTCCTCCACGCGGCCGTTGGCGCGCTCGTGATCGCGGTGATCACGAACGGGCTTGGGCTGTTGAACCTGCCGGCGGGCGTGAACTTCGCGGTCACCGGTGGCGTGCTGATCCTCGCGGCGACGGTGGATGCGGTTTCCCGCAAGCGGGGCGGCGCCATCGTTCGCACCTGAGAGAGCGGGGCGGCCGAACAACTCCCTTACACCGTGACGTCCCCGACCAGGTGCACGCGCACTCCGAGCTCCGCGAACAGTGCAGCTTTCGCGATCAGTGCCTTGTCAGCGGTGTCGGCGTCCGGCGCGTAGACGACCTGGGCGTGGTTGGCCTTGTGGCGGGCCATGTACTGGTCGCGCGTCACCCCGCGGAGCACGACGTGGGCGATCGGCCACTCGGGGTTCGTGGCCTGCTTGCGGCGCTCGGTCTCTTCGGCTGGCAGTTCGACGACGCTCGCGCGGCCGATGTCGAGATTGAGCACGCCGTCGGCGATGTAGACGCGCGACCAAACGATCTCACCCGGCTTGGAAACGCCGTTGATCGTGCTGCCCCCTGCAGGGAAGAACACGGGGCTCTGCCGCCAGCCTTCGGCGTTCTGGTACCCGCCGAGGTGTGAAGCGGGCACCGAGCCGGAGATCTCGTACACCCAGACGAAATCTCCGTCGAACTGTTCACCCCACCGCACATCGTGCAGCGTGTTGTCAGGGACCAGTCCCATCGCCCGCCAGACCCGGTCGGTGATGAGCGCGTCGACGGCGACTCCCTCGTCGGCTTCGTTGAAGTGGGGGAACGCCTTGCCCTCGTGCAGCACCCGCGAGCCGTCACGGCTGGTCACCGGCGGGCGCTCGGTCGAGTTGAGCAGCCCCTCGGCCAGGTCGCTCGCCGGCACGAGATCCTTGAGCCCCTGCTGGTACTGGATGCCGACGGCGTCCAGTCCGAAATCGTCGCTGATCCGCAGCGCGGCGATGTACATCTTGTACTGCCAGGTCAGCTGTTCTTCGGTCAGCTCAGTGGCGTCATCCGTGCCGAGCCGGAACGTCATCCCGGCGTTGGTCAGCCACTCGCCGACGGCGGCGGCATCCTCGTCACTGACGGTGAGCATCTCGGCGTAGAGGGCGCTCTGCGAGAGACGCTCCTTGTAGATGCCGAGTGTGTTGAGCAGTTCGTCGTCGAAGATCGCGTTGTACATGCCCATACAGCCCTCGTCGAAGACGCCGATGATGGCCTTCTCGGTCTGCAGCTGTCGAGCGAGCGCGACACCGAGTTCCTTCTCCGGGGAGTCCGGCAGTTTGGGGAGCGGTCGCACGTGGGATTCGTCGTGTTCGATGGTGCCGGTCTCGGTCCAACTCCGGATGCCGTCGCGGAACCAGTCGTCTGTGAAGTCCACGCTCCAGATCGTGGAGTAGTCGGTTCCCATCTTGGTCAGACCGGCGTTGAGGCCGAGGAGGCCGACGAGACCCGGCCAGTCGGGGGCGAAGTTCGCAACGGTGAGGATCGGTCCCCGGTGGGTGCGGAGCCCGGCGAGCACATGGTGGCTGTACTGCCAAACGGCTTCGGCGACGATCAGCGGTGCGGTCGGCGGAATGTCCCTGAAGACGTCCAGTCCCATCCGCTGGCTGCGGATGAAGCCATGGCCCAGATCGGGGTCGATCGGGTTGCCGCGTTTGATCGTCCAGCCGATTCCGGCGAAGGCCCTTTCCAGGTCCCGCTCCATCGCCTCCTGTACCGGCCACCCGGCGGTGTTGGCCGATTCGCGGAGGTCTCCGCTCGAGATCAGATAGGCGGTTTTCGGCTCAGCGGTCGCCTCGGGAGAAGGCGTGGGGAGGCTGTAGGTCGACATCGTTGGCTCCTTGGTTGACAGGGTGTTTTCAGGGTCGCAGAAATCGATTTCACAATCAAGCCGCCGGGGTGCGCCGGTGGTGGCGAGTTGCCCCGGACTGCTGTCCACCGGCGCCACGAACGACGCTTTCAGGCAACTCGATCGACCGGACGACCTGTCGTGGCGATTCGACGGGTCGAGCAGCCCGGTCAGGTGTGAACGGATGCCACGGCCAGCTCGCCGGGCAGCAGCACGGTGCGCGCGGGCTCCCGGTTGCCCGCGATGCGGGAGACCAGCATTTTCACGGCTGTGGTGCCAAGGTCGCGGGTGGGCAGATGCACGAGGGAGATCAGCCCGGGTGACAGCGTCGTGAATGGAAGGTCGCCGATCACTCCAACGCCGAATGCCGGTGGAGTGAGCCCGTGCTCGTTGAGCACCTGGAGCGCGCCGACGCCCATGAGGTTGTTCGTGACCACGACGGCATCCGGCGTCTCCGCTTCGGCGAGCAGCTCCGCCATCGCCGCCCGGCCGCCGTCGACCCGGTAGTTGGCGATCTTGAGCAGGAGCTCAGAGTCGTAGCCGCCGCGTGCCTCGACGACGTGACGCCAGCCCCGTGCACGGTCGGTGGCGGTGACAACCGTTTCGGGCCCGGCGATGCAGGCAACACGTTCGAAGCCCGCGTCGAACAGCGCTGTCGTGACCGATGCTCCCGCAGGTTCGTTCTCGATCATCACGTGGTCAACATCGAACGCGGTCGTGCGGTCAACCGTGACCACGGGGCGACCCGACGCGATGATGCTCGACAGATCGCTCTGGTCGGATGCCGGGACGAGAATGACGCCGGCCATGTTCTCCGAGAGGGCGATCTGGAGGTAGGTCGCTTCCTTGCCCGGGTCGTCGTCGGTGTTACACAGCACAACCGAGAACCCGGCGGCCTGCGCGCGGTCCTCGACGCCGCGAGCCATGGCGGTGAAGAAGGGATTCTCGATGTCGGGGATGATCAGTGCGAGAACCTCCGAACTCTGCTTGCGCAGTGACCGAGCGGTGCGGTTCGGGGTGAAGGCCAGGGTGGAGGCGGCCTCACGCACGAGCTTCGACTTCTCGTCGGAGACCGGACGGCCGTTGAAAACGCGTGAGACCGTTGCCGGAGACACGCCTGCCAGGGCGGCGACTTGGTAGATCGTGGCCATGAGATCCTTCTGCCTCGTCGACATCGTTGCGCCGATGCTTCATGTTCTGCAACGGTATCGCGGCCGGGGGAACCTCAGGGACGGGTGCCGACACACGCGAAACCCCCGGCCGTCGTCGGGCGGGGGTTTCCGTTCAGCCGTGGGAGTTCAGCCGCAATCGACGGGCGGCCGCTACCGCGAGGTGTGGAGGAGGGTAGCTGTCGCGGTCGATGCCCGCCTGCTCGAGTGCGCCGCCCAGCATTGGGGTGTCGATGACACCCGGGGCGACCGAGTTGACACGGATGTTCTCGCCTGCGGTTGCCGAGCCGGATGAGACAAGAGAGCGGATGACGGGAATCGAACCCGCGCTATCAGCTTGGGAAGCTGAAGTTCTGCCATTGAACTACATCCGCACGTGACGCCCGGTGGCGTCGCCGCAATACTATCAAGCCTCGCCCTTATAAACTGACCTCGTGCTTCTCTCCGACCGCGACATCAAATCTGAGCTGGCATCCGGGCGCATCGGTCTTGAACCGTCCCACCCCGAGATGGTCCAGCCCTCGAGCGTCGACGTGCGCCTCGACCGGTACTTCCGGTTGTTCGACAACCACAAGTACCCGTACATCGACCCGGCCGAAGACCAGCCCGATCTGACCCGCCTGATCGAGGCGAAGCCGAATGAAGCATTCATCCTGCACCCGGGCGAATTCGTACTTGGGTCGACCTACGAACAGATCACCCTGCCCGACGACGTCGCTGCCCGGCTCGAGGGCAAAAGCTCGCTCGGCCGCCTCGGCCTGCTCACCCACTCCACCGCCGGCTTCATCGACCCCGGCTTCAGCGGACACGTCACCCTCGAACTCAGCAACGTCGCCACACTTCCCATCAAGCTCTGGCCCGGTATGAAGATCGGTCAGCTCTGCTTCTTCCAGCTCAGTTCGGCTGCCGAGAAGCCATACGGTTCGGCGGAATACAGCTCGAGGTACCAGGGGCAACGCGGCCCGACGGCATCTCGCTCGTTCCAGAACTTCCACCGCACAGACATCGGCGTCGTCGACGTCGGAAGCCTCGGCAGTTAGCAGAAAGGCCCCGCCATGAGTGACGCCGCCGACCTCCCCTTCGCCGAAGCCCTCATCTCGGGTGCCGCCACATCGCAGTACCCCAACCGGATGTCCCGGTTCGGCCGGATGGTCGGTCGCTGGCAGGTGCACTCAAAGCGCCTCGACGAGAAGACGGGGCACTGGCACGAAACCGACTTCCTCTGGGTGATGTCGTTCATCCTCGACGGCAAGGCCGTTCAGGATGTCGCCCTGCACCCCCGAGAGGACGGCGGGTACGACGCAATCGCCACAGCGGTGCGCGTCTACGACCGCGACATGGGTGCCTGGCGGGTCAGCTACTTCGAACCGGAGCGCGGGGAGTACGCCCACCTCGTGGCGACCGCACACAAGCGGGACGGCATCCGGCAGGACGGCACACGCAACGACGGGCTCCTGATCCGGTGGAACTTCTCGAAGATAACCGACACCTCGTACACCTGGGAAAGCTTCGTCTCCGAAGACGAGGGCGCGACCTGGGTGCTCAACGAGCACAACGAAGGCCGCCGCATCGGCTGAACTGGTTCGCCGTCTCGCTCTCGTCGTCACTCGGGACGGAGGCGCAGTTCCTGCATTCCGCCGTCGACCGCGATCGACGTGCCCGTCGTCGACCCGGAACGCGGGCTCGCGAGGTAGGCGACAGCATCCGCGACCTCTGACGCGGCAACCATGCGACCGTGCGGTTGCCTGGCGTTGAGCGCGGCGCGCTCTGCCTCCGGATCGGCGGCGCTCGACAGGAGCCGACCAATCCACGGCGTGTCGGCAGTTCCCGGGTTCACGGCATTGACGCGGATGCCCTCGCGCAGGTGATCGGCCGCCATCGCACGGGTGAGGGAGAGCACCGCACCCTTCGAGGCACTGTACAGCGCGCGGGAGGGCAGGCCCGCCGTCGCCGCGATCGACGACGTGTTGACGATCGCGGCCGACCGAGACTTCCGCAACCAGGGCAGCGCCGCAGCGGATACCCTGGCGATGCCGGTCACATTGATGCTCAACACCCGGGCCCACTCGTCGTCGTCGTTGTCGGCGACGGTTCCCTGGGCCCCGATGCCGGCGTTGTTGATGACAATGTCGATCCGGCCGAATCTCGCCGCGACCGCGGCGATGGCCGCTTCGACTGACCCGCGGTCCGCGACGTTCGCCTGCAGCGCGAGGTGGGCGGGGTCGGCGCCGGCGGGATCCAGGTCGAGCACAGCGACCTGTGCGCCGGCTTCGGAGAGCCGGGCGGCGATCGCGGCGCCGATCCCCGAAGCGCCGCCGGTGACGACGGCTACGAGGTTGTCGAACTCTGGCATGAGGTGCTCCTTTGTCGTGGGTGGTCTCTCGAGCTGAGCGAAGCCGCTGCGGCCGAGTCGAGGGCCGTCGATACGCGACGAGGTGGGCTGGGGTCAGCGGGGCTGGTGCGCCGTGAACACCTGACGCTGCCGGCCGAGGCCCTCGATCTCGATCTCGACGACGTCGCCGTCGGTGAGATACGGGAACCGGCCGGACAGCGCCACACCCTCAGGGGTGCCGGTCAGGATGAGGTCGCCCGGCTCGAGAGCCAGGTACTGGCTGAGGTGCCAGACGACGTGCTCGACACTGAAGATCAGGTCTGCCGTCGTCGAGTCCTGCCGGGGTTCACCGTTCACGAAGCTTCTCAGCTGCAGGTTGCCGTGGTCGACCTCGTCTGGTGTGACCAGCCAGGGCCCGGTCGGGTTGAAGCCGGGCGCGCACTTGCCTTTTGACCACTGGCCCCCAGAGGCTTCGAGCTGGAAGGTTCGCTCCGACACATCGTTCGCCGTCACGAAACCCGCGATGTGCTCGCGCGCCTCGTCCGGGGAGTCGAGGTAAGAAGCCCGCTTGCCGATGACGATGCCGAGCTCGACCTCCCAGTCGGTCTTCGTGCTCCCGCGGGGGATCTCGACCGGATCGTTCGGTCCGACAACGGTGTTCGGGGTCTTCAGGAACATGATCGGGATCTCCGGCGGCGCCGAGCCCGACTCCGCGGCGTGCGCGGCGTAGTTCATGCCGATGCAGATCACAGCGCTCGGACGGGCGATCGGAGCGCCGATCCGCAGTTCGTCCGCGCCGGGCAGAGTCGAGAGCGACCCGGCATTGAGGGCGGTACGCACCCTCTCCACCCCAGAGGAGGAGAGGAAGTCGCCGTCGATGTCAGCGGTGATGGAGGAGATGTCGTGCCACGTTCCGTCGACACCGACCACGGGTGTTTCGAAACCGATCGGGCCCAATCGTGCGAGTCTCATGTGGACCTCTCTGTCATATGCCTCACGGTGCGGGGCATCCGCGCCTGGCCGGAACATCTGAACTGTCGTGCCGCCGTCTCCGGCTCGGCCGCGAAGAATCGGCGACGCGGTCTGACATTGACATTCTATACATCGGATGTTTAGGGTGAGGGGGCCCAAGAAGGAGATCATCCGTGAGCATCGTCCGCGCGCTGGAGACCAGCGACATCCGCTTCCCGACATCGACGCAGCTCGACGGATCCGACGCCATGAACCTCGACCCGGACTACTCAGCGGCGTACGTGAGGGTGCTCACCGACGCGGACGACGGGCACGAGGGTCATGGGTTCGTGTTCACCATCGGGCGGGGAAACGACGTGCAGGTCGCTGCGATCCAGGCGCTTGCCGGTCACATCATCGGCCGGAACGCCGAGGACCTGCTCGCGAACATGGGCGCCACGTGGCGCGAGTTCGTCTGGGACTCACAGTTACGCTGGCTGGGCCCTGAGAAGGGTGTCATGCACATGGCGATCGGTGCGGTCGTCAACGCCCTGTGGGATCTGAAGGCCAAGCGCGCGGGGCTACCGCTCTGGCAGCTGCTCGGCAGGATGAGCCCCGAAGAGATCGTCGAGCTCGTCGACTTCCGCTATCTCACCGATGCCCTCACCCCTGAAGAGGCCATCGGCATCCTCCGTGCCTCGGAGTCCGGCCGCCTCGAGCGTGAAGCCGAATTGCTCGCCTCCGGTTATCCGGCTTACACGACCACTCCAGGCTGGCTGGGCTACAGCGACGAGAAGCTGGTACGCCTTGCGAAGGAGGCGGTCGCGGAGGGCTACGGCATGATCAAGCTCAAGGTCGGCGGCAACGTCGACGACGACATCCGGCGGATGCGGCTCGCTCGTGAAGCAGTCGGGCCCGACATCCGGATCGGAACCGACGCCAACCAGCGTTGGGGCGTCGATGAAGCGATCGAATGGATGTCGCGCCTTGCCGAATTCGACGTCGCCTGGATCGAGGAGCCGACCAGCCCCGATGACCTGCTCGCCCACGCCGCCATCGCGCGCGGCGTCGCTCCCATTCCGGTTGCGACGGGAGAGCACATGGCGAACCGGATCATGTTCAAGCAGTTCCTCCAGGCCGACGCACTCCAGGTCCTCCAGATCGATGCGAGCCGCGTCGCCGGAGTCAACGAAAACGTCGCCATCCTTCTGCTCGCTGCGAAGTTCGGTGTCCCCGTATGCCCACACGCCGGCGGCGTCGGTCTGTGTGAAGCGGTGCAGCACCTGTCCATGTTCGACTTCGTCGCGGTCTCGGGCTCGCAGGACGGCCGGGTCATCGAATTCGTCGACCACCTGCACGAGCACTTCGTCACCCCCGTCGACATGCGGAACGGCCGCTATTCTGCCCCAACCGCGCCGGGCAACGGCATGGAGATGTACGCAGCGAGTCGGGCAGGGTACGCTTTCGGCGCATGAGCGAACTCCACCTTCCTCGGCTCGGCTACGGCGCCGCGAACGTCGGCAACCTGTTCCGTGCACTCGACGATGACACCGCGTGGGAGATCCTGCAGGCGGCGTGGGATGCCGGCATCCGATACTTCGATACCGCCCCGCACTACGGTCTCGGACTCTCGGAACGGCGACTCGGGGCGTTCCTCGCGACGAAGCCGCGTGACCAGTTCGTCGTTTCGACGAAGGTCGGCCGCCTGCTCGAGCCGCACCCGGAGGGTGCGGCGGAACTCGACCTGGAGCATGACTTCGCCGTGCCCGCCGACCACCGGCGAGTCTGGGACTTCTCTGCCGACGGCATCCGTTCGAGTGTGGAGGAGTCTCTCGAGCGCACTGGCCTTGACCGGTTCGACATTCTCTACCTGCACGACCCGGAGCGCCACAGCTTGCAGGAGGGCCTGGACACGGCAATTCCGGCGCTTGCGCATTTCCGTGACCAGGGCATGACTCGCGCCGTCGGAGTCGGATCGATGGACACCGACGCCCTTCTCGCCTCGGCGAACACCGGGGCTCTCGACCTGCTCATGGTCGCCGGGCGTTACACCCTCGCCGAGCAGCCGGCGCTCGCCGACGTCGTTCCCGCCTGCCGCGCGAATGGCGTCGGGATCGTCAACGCCTCGGTCTTCAACTCCGGCCTGCTCGCGACGGACGACCCGGGCGAGGACGCCCGCTACGAGTACGGCGGGGTACCCGCACCGGTTCTGGAACGCGTCCAGGCGATCGCTCGGGTGTGCCGGGAATTCCAGGTTCCGCTGCCGGCCGCCGCACTTCAGTACACGTTGCGCGATGACACGGTCCGCTCGATCGTGGTCGGCGGCAGCAAACCCGGGCAGTTGAAGCAGAACGCCGCGCGGATGGTGCAGCCGATCCCGGCAGAACTCTGGGACGCACTGGTCGAAAAGGACCTGATCCCGGCATGACCACTCTCCGCCGCATTGACGCGCACCTGCACCTCTGGGACCTCTCGGTCTCGGAGTACAGCTGGCTGGGGCCGCAATTCGGCCCGCTCTTCGCGGACTGGTCAGCCGAGCAGGCGGGGCCGGAACTGCGTCGCGCCGGCATGGACGGAGCCATCCTGGTCCAGGCCGAGGACTCGCTCGTCGATACGCGGTTCATGCTCGACAACGCCGATACCCACGACTGGGTGCTCGGCGTCGTCGGCTGGGTGCAGCTGGATTCCACGGATGCCGCCCATCGCGACCTCGACGTGTGGTCGCAACACCCAAAATTCCGCGGAATCCGGCACCTGCTCAACGACGACCCGAGGGACGAGTTCCTGGATCTTCCGGAGGTGCGCGCGTCACTCGCCGAGGTTGCGCGCCGGGGACTGGTCTTCGACGTCCACGATGCGTGGCCCCGCCACCTCGACCGTGCCTCCAGGGTCGCCGCCGATCTGCCGGAGCTGACCGTCGTGCTGGACCACCTCGCCAAACCGCCCCGCGGACGCGACGATTTCCCGGCCTGGCGTTCGAGCCTGGCCCGGTTCGCCGCGCAACCGAACACGATCGGCAAGCTTTCCGCCCTCCACAGTCCGGATGCCCCGTTCACCGTCGATGCGCTGCGTCAGACGTTCGACGCCGCGCTCGCCGCATTCGGCGCTGACCGGTTGATGTACGGCGGTGACTGGCCGATGACAATCCCCCACGGCGGATACCAGCCGAACTGGCACGTGATGAGATCACTCCTCGCCGAGCTCAGCCAATCCGAGCAGAACGCGATCCTCGGCAGCACCGCGAGCCGGGTGTACGGCATCCGATAACACCACCACAATGAGAGGAACGGCCACATGTTGCAGGGAATCCACCCCCTCCTCACCGGCGAACTGCTGATGCACCTGGACGAGATGGGTCATTCAGACACCGTGATCATCGTCGACGCACACTTCCCGGCATCCCGTCTTGCCGAGAGGCTGATCACCCTGCCGGGAACCACGTCGCCCGAGGTGCTCGCGGCCGTGCGCAGCGTGCTGCCCCTCGATGACAGCCCGGCGGTCGATCTCATGACTTCCGCTGACGGGACCGTGCTCGACGTGCAGCGAGAGCTGCTGTCCGCTGCGGGTGTGACCGAGGACGAGGCTCAATTCGTGGACCGTTTCGGCTTCTACGACGACGCGGAGGATGCCTACGTCATCATCCGTACGGGAGAAACGCGCAAGTACGGCTGTGTCATCGTACGCAAGGGACTCGTTGGTCATCCCTCGGCCTGAAAACCGCTGTCGATTGCGCCCCCGGTTGCGGGTCACGCAATACTGGTAGTCGGAAACCGGTCGCTTTGACGCCGAAAGGGCGTCTCATGGCCGCAGAAAGAAACGGTGACCTGACGTGTCGAACGTGCCGAATGAACCACAGATCACAGCGATCGTCCGATCCAATGGTACCGGTGAGGTCGCGGTCGACGGCGAACGGTTCGAGATGCAGACGGTAGATGTCGCAAGCGCTCGCGCGGCGGTCATCGCCCGTGTCGCCGAGGAAGCCGGTTCCCGGGGCCGCCCGGTCCGGGTGGCGACGACAGATCTCGACGGCGTCTACGCCCTCATCGTGCACCCCAACGGTGACGTGGAATCTGAAGGGCCCATCCGTGCGGACGAGGCTGTCATCGCCCAGCCGGAATCCGCCCTCGCGCCGCCCCCGCCGTTCGGTCTGGGCGACCTGATCGGCTTCACCGAATTGGGCCCGGATCCCACACCTGGGTCCGGCAAACACTTCGAGCCCGCGCGGACCCGACGGTCGACGTTCCGCGCGCACGGCGACGATGCCGGCCGGACTGATGCCACGGACGATTCCGTCATGGGCGAGCCCGAAGTGCTGCCGGCCAACGGTGCTACCACCGCGCTGGTGCCCGACCCTGTCGTGAGCGATCCTCCGCTGATGCCTGAGACGGGTCCGGCATCCAGCGCGGTCGGCTCCGCCCGCCCAGCCGCTGCCGACCTGCCGACCCATGTCGCCGAGCCGGCGCTTGCGCCCTCCCGGGCGGGCATCCACTCGCTGTCGGCGGAGGGAGCCTCTGAGGCCGTCCCGACACTCGACGACTTCCTCCAGTCGCGACCGTCGGCGCCAGAGGGGCCGGCGAAGCAGGGCTGGCAGGGTTTCGTGCGCCGCATGACGGGCGGCGTTCTTTCGCCACGACCGGGCAAAGCCGAACAGTCACACCGGGACGCCATCCACCGTGTTCAGCGAGGTCTCAAGGGGCCACGCACCATCGTGGTGCTCAACCCGAAGGGCGGCGCGCACAAGACCACCGCGACGCTTCTGCTCGCTGCGACCTTCGGGATCCACCGGGGCGGCTCCACGCTCGCCTGGGACAACAACGAGACGCGCGGAACCCTCGGCTGGCGGGCACAGCCGTCTCGGCATTCGAACACCGCCGTGGATCTGCTCCGCGACGTCCACCTGTTCGCCGACGTGAGGTCGGCCCGTGTGGGGCACCTCGACAACTACGTCAGGGGCCAGGGCGACGCCCAGTTCGATGTCCTCGCCTCCGACGAGGATGCCGCGGCGTCTTCGACGATCGACGCAAAGGCGTTCGACAGCCTCCACTCGACGCTCAGCCGGTTCTACCGTCTGCTCGTCATCGACACCGGGAACAACATGCGTGCCTCGAACTGGGAGGCCGCGGTCGAAGCGGCCGACCAGCTTGTCGTGGTCACCACCGTCAATGAGGAGACCGCAGCCAGTGCGGCATGGCTGCTCGACGGCCTCCGCCAGAAGGGCCACCAGGACAAGGTCAGCCAGGCGGTGACCATCCTGTCTGCGCCGGGTGACGCGGTGCAGCCGGAGCTCACTCAGCGCCTGCACACGCACTTCTCCGCGCTCACCCGGGTGGTGCTCGAGGTTCCGTACGACCAGGGCTTCCAGAGCGGAGGGCCGCTCAACGTCGAGGTGCTCGCACCGCAGACCCGTGAGGCGTGGCTGCGGGTGACGGCGGCGGTCGCCGACGGACTCTAGTGCAGGCCGATCGACTCCACTGCCCGAAGCTGCCCGCGGATGAACTGGTTCGCGTGCGCGGCGAGGTCATCGGAGTCGTCCCAGAGGTTCCGCCAGATACCGAGCATCCGGCTCAGGTCCTCGTTGACCACGGCTGACGAGAACGACTCGAAAACGACAGGGCCGTCGTATCCGTTCCGCGCCAAGCCGCGGAAGAACGAGCCGAAGTCGACGGTGCCGGACCCCAGATAGCCGCGATGGCTCTCGCCGATGTGCACGTAGCCGAGCCGGTCGCCCACATCGAGCACGGGGGTGTACTGGTCGGATTCCTCGATGTTCATGTGGTACGTGTCGAGGTGCACCGAGACGTTGGTGTGACCGACCTGGTCCAGGAACTCGAGCGCCTGCCTGCCGGTGTTCATCACGTTCGTCTCGTAACGGTTCACGACCTCCAGTGACAGGCGGATGCCGAGATCCTCGGCTCGGGAGGCGAGACGAGACAGAGCCTGGGCGCTGGATGCCCGACCGGCCAGAGTGGCGGGGGCCATGTATTTCTTCATCGCGCTGTAGATCACACCGCACAGATTGCTGCCGCCCATGGCGTGGACGATGTCGATGCATTCCTCAAGCAGGCGTTCCCCGGCGGCGACGACCGATGGGTCATCACTCGTCAGATCGGTGCCCGCGCTCAGGCCCAGGGAAGCGCTTACAGCGAGGTCGTTGTCCTTGAGGAGGCGGGCCGCAAGCATCCGATCAAAGTGATAGGGGTCCATCAGCGGAATTTCAATGAGATCGAACCCGGCCTGCTTGGTCTTTTCGATGGCCTTTGTCAATCCGGCCTGCTCGAATGAGCCGGAGAAGACGAGAGCGTGTGCGCCTATGAGCACGATCGTGTCCTTTCAGAAGACGAGGCCAACCGATTCGGGCCCGCGGTGAAATCCCACCCTATTCGGATGGCCGAGAATTAGATACATTGGGGTACAACTGAAAACCCGACCGGATCGATTTTTAGAATTGGTCGGATCTCTGGGCTTTCCGTGGCAGAATCCTTCTGGGAACCGAGAGCCCCGGTTCCACCCTCCGACGAAGTAGGTGAACGAGTGCCGACCCAACTGTTGAAGGTCAGCGGAATCAGCAAAAGCTTCCCTGGTGTCCAGGCCCTTCAGGACGTCCAGTTCGAGCTGAACCGTGGTGAGGTGCTCACCCTGGTCGGCGAGAACGGTGCAGGCAAGTCGAGCCTGATGAAGATCCTGTCCGGTATCTACGCGAAGGATGCCGGCAGCATCGTCCTCGAGGGCGAAGAGGTCGTCATCGACAGCCCTCGCGCGGCGCAGCAGGTCGGCATCAGCATCATCCACCAGGAGATGAACCTGATGCCTCATTTGACCGTCGCCCAGAACATCTATATCGGGCGAGAGCCACGCACCATGGGATTCGTCAATGAACGACGTCTCAATCGTCAGGCCGCTGACCTGCTCAACCGACTCGGCATCCACCTGAATCCTCGCAGGCTCGTCGGTGAGCTCAGCGTGGCACACCAGCAGATGGTCGAGATAGCGAAGGCGTTGTCGTTCGACGCCAAAGTGCTCATCATGGACGAGCCGACCTCGGCGCTGACCGAGTCCGAGACCGAAACACTCTTCCGCCTGATCGAGGGCCTCAAGGAGCACGGCACCGGGATCATCTATATCTCGCACCGCATGGAGGAGCTGCGTCGAATCGCCGACCGGGTCACCGTGCTCCGGGACGGGCATTACATCGGGAGCCTGGACAAGGGCGAGATCGACATCCCCACTGTCATCGAGATGATGGTCGGCCGTCACATCGAGGAAGGTGCCCGCCCTGAGGCTCGTCAGCACGCTCATGACGACGTCGTCCTGAAGGTGGAGAACCTCGGCACCCGGCACCTGCTCAAGGACATCAGCTTCGAACTCAGGCGCGGCGAAATCCTCGGGTTCGCTGGCCTGATGGGCGCTGGGCGTACCGAAGTCGCACGCGCGATCATCGGCGCGGACCCCTCAGAGGGCGCGGTCATCCACGTGCAGGGCAAGGAAGTGAAGATCCACCAGCCGTCGGATGCCGTCGCGCACGGAATCGGCTATCTCTCGGAGGACCGTAAAGCGCTGGGGCTCCTGCTCGAGCGAGACGTCAACACCAACATCCTGCTTGCCTCGCTCAACGACTACACCGGGCCGCTCGGTTTCATGCGTACCGGCAAAGGCAAGCAGAAATCCCGGGGCTACGTCGAGTCGTTGCGGATCAAAACCCCGTCGATCCACCAGATCACCAAGAACCTCTCCGGAGGCAACCAGCAGAAAGTCGTCATCGCCAAGTGGCTGGCGCGGGACTGCGACATTCTCATCTTCGACGAACCCACGCGCGGAATCGACGTGGGCGCCAAGGAGGAGATCTACCGGCTGCTCAACGATCTCGTCGCCCAGGGCAAATCGATCATCATGATTTCCTCAGAGCTTCCCGAGGTGTTGCGGCTGTCGCACCGGATCGTTGTGATGGCCGGCGGGCGCATCACCGGGATCCTCAACAATGAAGACGCGAGCCAGGCGAAAATCATGGACTATGCGACCAACATCGACGACGAGAAAGAGTAAAGGGAAATGAACGCATCTCCTGTCATCGAAAAAGCGCCGAAGGTCGGCGAGACCGCTCCTGCGAAGTCGGGGACAGCAGTGACCTTCCTCCGCGCCAAGCTCCAGCAGTCGCTGGCGTTCGGCACCCTCATCGTTCTCGTGATCTTCTTCTCGATCGCCAGCAGCAACTTCTTCAGCTGGTCGAACATTTCGAGCATCCTGCTCGCGACGGCCGTGATCGGAATCCTGGCGCTCGGCACGACGTTCGTCATCATCACCGGTGGCATCGACCTGTCGATCGGTACCGGCATGACACTGGCTGCGGTGATGACGGGTATCTTCCTCGTCAACATGCAACTGCCACTGATCGTCGGTGTGCTCGGCGGACTCGCGACGGGTGCGCTGATGGGGTTCATCAACGGGGTGAACATCGCCATCCTCAAGCTGCCCCCATTCATCGCGACCCTGGCGATGATGCTCATCGCTCAGGGTCTCGCCCTGGTGATCTCCGGGGTCCGTCCCATCTATTTCTCCGGAGTAGAGGGGTTCAAGAACATCTCACTGGGGACCATCATCCCCGGGCTGCCCAACGCGGTCCTCATCCTGTTCCTCCTCGCCATCGTCGCCTACCTGCTGCTGAGCAAGACCCTGTTCGGCCGCTACACCTTCGCGATCGGCAGCAATGAGGAGGCGACCCGCCTGTCGGGCGTCAACACCCGCAAGTGGCTGATCGTCGTCTATACGGTGGCGGGACTCTTCACCGGTTTCGCCGGTGTCGTGATCGCCGCCCGACTCGACTCGGCCCAGCCGCAGATCGGTGTCGGCTATGAACTCCAGGCCATCGCCGCCGTCATCATCGGTGGCACCTCGCTCCTCGGCGGACGTGGCTCGATCATGGGTACGGTCATCGGTGCGCTCATCATGAGCGTGCTGATCAACGGCCTGCGGATCATGTCCATCCAAACCGAATGGCAGAACGTGGTCGTCGGAATCGTCATCCTGATCGCCGTCTTCACCGACACCCTCCGCCAGCGGCGATCGGCCACCTAAGCCCCCACGAACCGGGAAGGGCTGGCAGAACCGAGAGGCCGGGCTGCCTTTCCCGCGCAATCGTGAAATCGATTGCATCGGCGTGATCCTGTGGGATATAACGATCTTGTATCTACGTGTACTATCGCCACTCCCGGTCACTCAAACGAAATACCATGGCCGAGTCAGCCGCTGGCTGGCCCGAACGAACAATGGAGTTATTCGATGAAAACAGGTAAGAAAGTCGCCGCACTCGCGGCTGCGGCCGCGGTGGCCCTGAGCCTCGCCGGCTGTTCGAACGGCGGCGGCGGAGGAACGGCCGAGAGCTCCGGGTCCGGCGAGGGCGACATCCAGATCGCACTCGTTTCAAAAGGCTTCCAGCACCAGTTCTGGCAGGCGGTCAAGCAGGGCGCTGAACAGCGGGCAGAAGAGCTCGGCGTGTCAGTGACCTTCGATGGTCCTGCGGCCGAGACGGAGATCGACGGCCAGCTGCAGATGCTGCAGGCAGCCATCGACAAGAAGCCGGATGCCATCGGCTTCGCCGCCCTGGACCCCGAGGCGTGCATCCCGCTCTACGACGCAGCTGAAAGCGCCGGCATCCCGGTCGTCGAGTTCGACGCGGGCTGCTCCAGCGAATACGGCCAGAGCATCGCCAAGACCGACAGCCTGGGTGCAGGTGCCCTCGCCGCCGACCACAT
Organism: Mycetocola sp.; assembly: GCF_025464835.1. Lineage (GTDB taxonomy): Bacteria > Actinomycetota > Actinomycetes > Actinomycetales > Microbacteriaceae > Mycetocola_A. The sequence continues at coordinate 16,214 of NZ_JAODMP010000085.1, forward strand.
GGCCGAGCTCATCGGCGGAGAAGGCGAGGTGGCCATCGTCGGCCACAGCCAGATCAACTCGACCGGCGTGGAGCGTCGCGACGGTTTCGTCGATCAAATGGAAGCGGAATACCCCGACATCGAAATCGTCGACATCCAGTATGGTGACGGCGACCACCTCAAGTCGGCTGACATCGCGAAAGCCATGATCCAGGCCCACCCGAACCTCAAGGGCATCTACGGCACCAACGAAGGCTCCGCGATCGGCGTCGTCAACGCTGTCGGCGAGCTGGGCCTCGAGTCCGGCGAACTGACCGTCGTCGGCTTCGACTCCGGTCAGGCTCAGATCGACGCCATCGAGAACGGGCTGATGGCCGGCGCCATCACCCAGAACCCGATCGGCATCGGCGAAGAGGTCGTGCAGGCCGCATACGACATCATCAACGGTGAAACTCCGGAGGAAGTCATCGACACCGGCTACTTCTGGTACGACAAGGACAACATGGATGACGAGGAGATCGCCGCGGTTCTCTACAAGTAAGATCGCGTGACTCAGTACTCGGCCCCTTCCTCCTTCCCGGGGGGAGGGGCCGAGTCGCACCCGGAGGAATACCGCCATGCCGCCAGCCAGGAGCCAGCTTGGATTCGGACCGCTGTCATTCGGTGGAGCGTCGCTCGGCAACCTGTTCCGTGCGGTTGACAACGCTCAGGCGACGGCGACCCTGGAGACCGTGTGGGATCTCGGCATCCGCTACTTCGACACGTCGCCGCACTACGGACTGGGCCTCTCGGAGCGGAGGATCGGGAGATTCCTCAAAGGCAAGCCCCGCGACGAGTTCGTGATCAGTACGAAGGTGGGGCGGCTGCTCGAACCCACTCCGGAGCGTGCCCACCAGCCCGATGACACGTGGTTTCTGGTGCCGGCGACGGCGCGGCGGGTATGGGATTACTCAGCGGACGGCATCCGGAAGAGCCTCGAGGACTCGCTCGACCGGCTCGGACTGGACCGCGTCGACATCCTCTACCTGCACGACCCGGAACAGTATGGGGTTCCCGGCGACATCCCCAGCGCCCTGGACGCGCTGGTTGGCTTGCGCGACGAGGGCCTCGTCGCCGCGGTCGGGGTTGGAACGAGTGATCTCGGCATCCTGCGTTCGGCGGTGGCGGCAAGCGATATCGATCTCGCCATGGTTTCGAACCGTTATACGTTGCTCGACTCGTCCGCCCGGATAGGGCTGTCAGACCTGTGCCGCACTCGAGGCGTCGGCATCGTCAACGTCGGCGTGTTCAACTCCGGGATACTCGCCACGAGCGAGCCGCGCGAAGGAGCGCATTACGAATACGGTCCGGTCCCGTCCACCATTCAGGCGAAGGCGCACCGACTCGCTGCCATCTGCGCGGACCACGGCGTTGAACTGCCCGCTGCGGCGCTCCAGTACAGCTTGCGCGACGACGTCGTTCGAACGGTCGTCGTCGGCTCGGCCGACCCAGTTGAGATGCGCCAGAACGTCGAGCGGATGGCGGCGCCCATCCCAGGCGGATTGTGGGCAGAGCTTGAAGCACAGGGGCTCATCCCCGCCTGATCGGATGCCTCAGCGCACGTCCCACGCCAGCCAGCGGTGCGCATTCGACGTGAGGATGTCGGAGAGCGCCTCGTGCCCGATCCGCTCCGCCAGCCGGGGGAGATACCGACGCCCGAGGTAGGCGAGACCCGGCATTCCGCCGTAGGACTCGTACCGGCTTCTCCGTGCCACATCGCCGCCGAGGACGACGGTTGCTCCCGCTGCCACGACGTCGGCGGTGAGGTCGAGCAACTCGGCGTCGGTGCGGCTGCGCGGTCGAGCCATCCCGTCGTAGCCCAGCACAGCGCCACGCGCGGCCAGGTCGAGGTGGAGCCCCGGGTCGGGGTTGCGGTCGGCGTGCGCAAGAACCACCCGGGAGGGTCGCACACCGAATGCCTCCAGCACGTCGAGAACCTCATGGGCAGCTGTCCCGAACTCGAGATGCACCATGACGGGGGCGCCGGTCTCGACGTGGGCCGCGGCCACGCCGGACAGCGCTCGCTGCTCGAAGGCCGAGATCTGCCAGTAATCGATCCCCGCCTTGAGCACGCCAGCGCGCACCGTGCTCCTGGCGCCGGGCGGACCGTCGTCGTTGGGCGGCATCCCCGTTGTCAGATCGGCGAGAAAGAGAGCCGTGAGCGCTGTCTCGTCGAGGTTTCGCAACCAGTGGTCGTCGGCGTAGTGGGCGTCGCGGTGGGCGCCGGTCGTCGCCACGACTTTCAGCGAGGTCGCGGCGCTGATCCGGGCGACCGCTCGGGGGTCGCGGCCGAGCCCGACCGGTGTGGCGTCGACCATGGCGTCGAAACCGCTCGCTCGCAGCGCCGCCGCCTCAGCGCGCGACGCCGCCTCGTCGGTCAGCTCATCGCCCGGCAACAGCGGTGAGACCTGGAAGAGGTGCTCGTGGTAGTTCACCCGGCCGATCTCGCCCGCGGCGACGTCGCCGAGCACCGTGCGAATGAACGGCGTGATCATCGGTCGTTCAGGGCAGCGTCGGCCAGTCGCTTCACCAGCTGCTCGTTCATTTCCAGCGAAAACACCTCCGCGATCACCTGCGTCCAGCCGTGGATGAAGTACCGCCAACCATCGACGATGACGAGCTCGGCGGATCCCTCCTGCCGCCTGGCCTGTGCGAGGAACTCGAGGCTGCCGCGATAATTGAATTCCCACACGTACGCGTTGTGGGGGAACACAGCAGAGTCCGGGAGCGGCGACCCTGGCCGGTCCTTACCGAGCCCCGACGCGTTCACCACCAGGCTTGACGCAGGGAGCGCAGTGAGCAGCGCCCTCGTCGCATCCTGGTCGGATGCCAGCAGATAGCGGATTGCCTCAGGTGGGGTGCCGCGACGAGCATGGACATCGCGGAGATGCTCGAGTCTGAACGTGCTGGTGTCTGTCACGGTGATCGAGTCCGGGCGGTCGTCCCGCTCGCTGAGATGCCAGCTCAGCGCGGTCCCTGCGCCTCCGGCGCCCATGATCAGCGCGTGCGCCCCGGTCGAATCGAAGTGATTCGCAGGGAGGAACTCGCTCAACGCCAGCCCGGCAGTGATCGGGTCTTTCGCATGACCGAGCAGGGCACCGTCCCGTTTCGAGATGCTGGAGATCTCCCCGCAGAGCGTGCTGAACGTGTCGAGCTCGTCGAAAAGGTCGTGTGCGGCTTCGAACAAGGCCATCTTGTGCGTTGTGACCAGTGCACCGAGGTGGTGGGGATCGTCCCGGATCTGCTCGACGAGCGTGCGGTAATTCTCGACGGTCGCGTCGAGCGGGAGGTCATGTCCGATCAGGGTGCGTGTGGGCAGGTTCAGGATCTCCGCCCAGCGGGGGAAGATCCGCATGATCGAGGATTCGGCTGTGCTCACCCCGACGAATCCCATGTGGGTCATGCGCCCACCCCCGACGCGGAGAACGTTTCTGCGCGACGCGTGATCGCCGCCCAGTCCCCGGATGCCAGGGCCGCCGACGATACGAGGTCGCTGCCCGCACCCACAGCGACCGCGCCCGCTGCGATCCAGTCACCGATGTTCTCGGGGCTCACGCCGCCGGTCGGCATCAGCGGCACGTCGGGGAAGGGGCCGCGAAGCGCCTTGAGGTAGCCCGGTCCTCCCAGAGATGCCGGGAAAATCTTGACAACGTCGCTGCCGTACTCCACGGCCGCCATCACCTCGCTCGGTGTCAGCGCGCCGGTCATCACCGTGAGCCCGGTCGCCTTCATGGCGGCCGTGAGTCTCTCGCGTGTGCCGGGGCTGACGAGAAACCGAGCACCGGCATCCGCCGCTTGTTCCGCCTGCTCTTGGGTGGTGACTGTGCCAGCTCCGAGGTAGATCCGGTCGCCGTACTTCTCGTCGAGCGCCCGGATCACGGCGGGTGCATCGGGGGTCGAGTAGGTGATCTCGAGCCCGGTGACTCCTCCGTCGACGAGGGCGTCGGCAGCCCGCAGGGCGCTTTCGGACGTTGGCGCGCGCAGCACCGCAAGGACGCGAGTGGTTTTGAGGGTATCGAGCGACATGGGTCAGCCTTCCAACGGGACGGGGAACGGGGGAGTGGCGCCGGCGAGCACGGCAAGTACATTCGACACGGCCATCGACCCCATGGCGTCGACCGCCTCGACGGTCTGGGCGCCGAAGTGGGGTGTGATCACCACCCGGTCGGCGAGATCGTCGGCCAAGAGCGGCGACGTCAGCCCTGCGGTGTCTCCGGCCAGGGTGTCGGCGGCGAAACCCGCCAGGCGTCCGTCCCGAAGGGCGGCGGCGAGAGGCCCTTCGTCGATCAGGTCGGGCCTGGCGGTGTTCACGAGAACGAGGCCTCGGCGTGCGGATGCCAGCCAACCGGAATCGACGATCACCGCCCCGCCCGGTGCGTGAAGCGACACCAGATCGCAACGTGCGGGCATCTCGGCGACATCGAGCGGCTGGGCGTCGGCCGCGCGGATCGCGTCGTCACCGAGCCATGGATCATGCGCGACGATGCGGGAGCCGAATCCGGAGAGCCGCCGGGCGACGCCCTGGCCGATTCTGCCGAACCCGACGATGCCGATGGTGAGAGAGCCGAGTTCGCGGCCACGGAGCACCGACCAGTTGCCCATTCGAACCCGGCGGTCGCCCTCGGTAGTGCCGCGCAGGACGGCGAGCATGAGGCCGACCGCATGGTCGGCAACGGCGCCACTGTTTGCCCCGGGAGTGTTGGTCACCAGGATGCCGCGTTCGGCGGCCGCGGCACGGTCGACGGCGTCGATCCCGACGCCGTAGCGGGCGACCACCTTAAGTCGAGGTGCCGCGTCGAGATGGGCTGCGGTGATCGGGCCGGTGCCAGCGATCCACGCGTCGATGTGCGCCAACTGCGGCCCGAGCTCGTCGAGATGATGCGTGGACGACCCACGTGTCACCTGGTGACCTTCCGCGGCGAGCTCGCCGAGAAGGTCCCGGGACCCGGAGGAGAAGGAACGGCTGGTGGCGAGGATGTGGGCCATCAGCCGGGGAACCTGCCGGAGTTCCATGTCTCGAGGCTGGCGTAACCGTCGAGGAAGACCTGATGCCTGGCCAGGTAGTCGGTGTGACGGGACCCGTCAGGCGTGAACTCGGCAGTGACCTCCGACAGCCCGCGGGCGGCGCTGAAGTCGTCGACGAGGCCCAGGCCGACAGCGGCGGTGACCGCGGCCCCGAGACTGTTCGCCTCTTCGACGATGCTGCGGCGGCGCACAGGAACCCCCCACACATCGGCGAGGATCTGTAGCCACACGTCGCTGGCTGCCCCGCCACCGATCGCATCGATCCGGTCCACCACCGCACCGGATTCGCGGAAAGCGTGGATGCAGGTGAGCAGGTTGAATGCCACGCCCTCAAGCACGGCCCGTGTCATCGCCGCGCGTCCGTGGTGCCGGCCGATGCCGAGGAATGCGCCGGAAGCATCCGGGTTCCAGTGGGGAGAGCGTTCGCCGAGAAGATAGGGCAGGAAGTAGAGGCCGCTTGTAGAGGCTCCGGCGGTGGACGCGTCAGCCACCAGGGCGGAGAGCGTAGCGCTGGAGGGGTGAGGGTCGAGCAGTTCCGACACCCAGGCGAGGGCGGCACCGCCGGCCTGCATCGTCGCCGTTGGCACGTAGCTACCTGGGACGACGTTGTCGAAGGTCATGGTGCGCATGAGCGGGTCATACACCGGGGTGTCGCTGGCGAAAGAGATCCACGAGGAGGTGCCAAGCGAAACGTATGCCCCGTCGTCTGGAGCTACGATACCGGCGCCGACGGCGGCTATCGGGCCGTCGCCCCCGCCCATCACAACCCGGGTTCCCGCGCGAAGACCCGTCGCACTCGCCGCGTCCGCCGTCAGGTCGCCGACGACGGCCGTGGAGTCGAGGATCTCGGGAAAGAGGGAGTGGTCGAGGCGTGCGGCGGAGAGCATCTCGGGCGACCATGAGCCGAGCGCCTGGTCGTAGGCGTTCGTGGCGGAGGCATCCGACCGGTCGGTTGCGAGTCGCCCCGTGAGCCTGTGAATCACGAAATCCTTGGCCACACAGAAATGCCGGACCCGCGCGAAGATATCCGGTTCGTGATCACGCACCCACATAACCTTCTCGAGGGAGTAAGTGGGATTGAGCCGGTGCCCCAGCAGTGAGTAGGCACGGTCCCGCCCGATGACGGATTCGAGGGCTGTGGTCTGCGCACCCGAGCGGGTATCGGCCCAGATGATCGCCGGTCGAACCGGTCGGTACTCGGCGTCGAGCAGCACAGCCCCCATCATCTGGCCGCTGATGGCCAGACCGGTCACCTGGCCCGGGTCGACCTCGGAGCGGGCGATCAACTCCCGCGTCGCCTGGACGACCGCGCTCCACCAGTCCTCAGCGTTTTGCTCGGCGACACCGCCGTCGGCGAAGTGTGCCGGGTAGCCGACGGTGACGGCGCTCAGCAGGCGGCCGTCATCCGTGTGCAGGGAGGCCTTGTTTCCCGTCGTGCCGAGATCGTGGGCGAGGATCACGGCGATCAGCTCGCGTCGTAGTCGACGAACTCGACGCCGGACTCGCCGGTCAGGACACGGCGTCCCATCCCGTGCTCGAGCACCCAGCCGTAATCGTGCCCGGCTCCTCCCGGGTAGACGGCGAGGAACGAGTACGGCTCGTCACCGACGTTGACGCTGCGGTGAGCCCACCCCGGAGGGATGTAGCCGATGATGCCGGGTGTCATGTCGACCCATTGGGTCTCCGTTCCGTCGAACATCAAAAGCCCGCCGCGCCCGGAAATGCCGAGATAGATTTCGCCCTGGTGGTTCGGGTGCTGATGACCTTTGGTCATCCACAGTTCCCCGGCGGTCGAGCCAGGCTGGATGGTGGTGATCGACTGGGGCAGTTCGCGCTCGATCTCGGGCACACGCGAGGAGACGACGGAGTACACCACAGGGTCGCCGTCGCTGACCGCCTTCTCCCATGCCTCGTGGTCGCGGAAGAGTCCCTCGAGATCGGACATCCGGCGGGCGAGCGTCGGGCCCTCGGGTTGGAGGGTGCCGCCGGCCGGATCGAAACGGATGCTCATCGGTGGCACGGGAAGGGGTGAGTAGCTCGTCACAATCTCTCCTCGATCGGGCAGCGGCGGTGCTGCGCTCCCAGAGTATCTGTAATGACACGTAACATGTAATTACATGTCACGAATTCTCTCGACGGAGCCGGCTCAGTTCGGACCGCTGTGCCGGAGCGAGGCCGTGCTCACCTCAGTCGGCGCCGCGTTCAGCTGGAACTCGAATCGGCTGCGGTCGCCCCGGTGGTACGCGACGAAGAACTCCATCGGCCGGTCTCTCTCATCGAAGCCGATACTGCGGAGCACCAGGAGAGCCTTGCCCGTGCCCACGCCGAGCAGCGCCCCTTGTTCCTCAGTCGCCGAAGCGGCCTCGGCAGAGCGCACTCCGCGAACCGCTCGGATGCCGTGGGTCGCGAGGACCGCATACAAGGACTGATCGCTGAGATCCTCCTGCAGCACAGCTTGGCCGATGTCGTGCGGCAGATACGTCGTCGTCCAGGACCACGGCTCGTCGTCGACGTGGCGAAGCCGCTCGATGACGACGACCGCCGTCCCTGGGGCGACGCCGAGAGCATCCGCCACTTCATCATCGGCCGGAGCGACCTCCTGCCGGCGAACGTCGCTGTGCACGTGGCCTCCACGCGCCGCGACCTCCTGGAACAGGCCGGTCAGGGTGTGAACGAGACTCTCGGGGGTCTTCTGGTGGGCGACGAAAGTGCCCTTGCCCTTGACCCGTTCAATCACTCCCTGGTGTTCGAGCTGCGACAGGGCCTGCCGAACGACGGTGCGGGAGACGCCGAACTGTTCGCACAGTTTGTGTTCACCGGGCAGGAGATCACCCGGGCGGAGGGCGAGGCGGGTGATGTCGTCAATGATCCGGTGCTTGAGCTGGTGGTACATCGGCGTCGGCGCCTGCCGGTCGATGTCGGCGGCCGTTCCGCGGTCGATGTCTGGTTCGGGGCTGGTCAGAAGTGTCACGGTGGTCGATTCTTCTCAGTACGCGACGCCGGCCTGCAGGAGGACGTTGGCGTATGGCGTGTACTCGCCGGAGCGCACGAAGGCCCGGGCGTCACGGGTGCGGAGCTTGAATTCGGTGTGGGGCACCAGCGTGATCTGGACGCCGAGTGGGTCGAGCCGGTCGCGCAGCGCCTGGAGCACGTGGGGGCTGTGCTCCTCGATCTCGGCGGAGACTGTGGCGCCTTCGACGACGAGTTCGGCAAGGACGGTGTCGAGCACGTCGAAGAACGCCGGGGCGCCCGGCCGGTACGCAAGATCGACTCGCTCCGAGCCGGCGGGGATCGGCAGGCCGGCGTCCGTGACGACGATGAGGTCGGTGTGCCCGGTCTCGGAGATGATCCGGGAGAGCTGCGGGTTGATGGTGGTGTTCGTGCTTCTCATCGGAGTGCTTCCTTCCGGGAGGCTGCGAGGGCGTCGACCTCGTCACGGTGGGGGAGGCTCGGTGATGCTCCCCGCCGGGTGACGGCGAGCGCACCGGCGGCGATGGCACGACGGATGGCATCCCTCACGTCGTATCCGTCGGCCAGCGAGGCGCCGAGGTAACCGGCGAACGCGTCGCCCGCCGCCGTCGTGTCGACCGCGTCGACCGGGATCGACTCGAAGCGGTCGACGGCGTCGGCCGTGACGAGCACCGCACCCGCTGCCGCCATCGTGATGAGCGCGCTGCTCGCGCCACGGGCGGTGAACCAGCGGCCGGCTTCGATTGCAGACTGCTGGTCGACGACGGGGATTCCGGTGAGGATCGACGCCTCGGTCTCGTTCGGGGTGACGATGTCGACGAGGGGCCAGATGGATTCGTCGAGCGACGCGGCAGGTGCCGGGTCGAGGATCACGGTGAGACCGGCCGCATTCGCCTTCCGGATCGCGTACTGGGTCAGCGCCCAGGGAATCTCGAGTTGGGTGAGCAGGACACTGCAGGTCGATCCGAGTTCGTCGAACGCTTCGTCGATCTGCGCTTCGCTGAGCGATGCGTTCGCGAGGGGCACCATGACGATGTCATTCTCCCCGGAGTCGTCGACCCGGATGTGGGCGATGCCGGTCGGGCCGGGCACCGCACGCAGGTGGTCGATGTGCACGCCGGCGTCGCGGAGGCCGCGGGTGACGAGCTCCGAGAACAGGTCGGTCCCAACGCAGCCGACCATGTGGGCGTTGCCTCCGGCGAGGCCGGCCGAGACGGCCTGATTCGCGCCTTTGCCGCCGAGAACAAGGGTGAAATCGTCCCCGAGGATGGTCTCTCCCCGTGCGGGGAGCCGGGAGGAGAAAGTTGTCAGGTCAGCGGTGATGCTGCCGACGATCAGGACGCCGCCGGAGGCGGATGCGGACGACGGTGTCTCGTTCATGAGTGCCTTTCAGGGCGCAATTCTCCTGACCGCGGAGACCAGTTCCGCGGGCCTGTCATTACATTAGCGGACAGGTAAGCCAACCTCGGGGGACCTGCGCCTGGCTTTGATACGCTTCCTCAAAACGATCCCTGCACAGGAAGTCTCCCATGACGACGTCTCGCCCCCGCTTTTATGCCGACAGCGCTGACGTTGACGCCGTGTCCCAACTCCTGGCAGCCGGTCTGGTGCACGGGGTGACAACGAACCCGACGATCCTCGAGCGCGCTGGACATTCGGTCGCAGCCATGGCCCACCTGTATGCCCGCTGGGAGTCCGAGGGCGCCAGGGAGATCTTCTTCCAGTCCTGGGGGTCGGCCGCCGACGAGCTCCTCGCGCACGCCGACGACATCCTTGCCCTCGGCTCGCTCGCCGTCGTCAAGGTGCCGGCCACGCGCGCCGGTTTCGCTGCGGCATCCGCTCTCACCCTCCGGGGCGCGCCGGTGCTGCTCACCGCGGTCTACTCCGACGCCCAGGCGCTCGCCGCCGCAACCATTGGCGTGCCGTACATCGCCCCGTACCTGGGGCGGCTGAACGATGCGGGGCGAGACGGGCTTGCCGAGATCGGCCGGATGCAGGCACTCGTCGCCGGCAGCGGAACCAATGTTCTTGCTGCCAGTCTGCGCCGCCCCGCTGACATCGTCGATCTCGCGCTACTGGGCGTGCCGTACTTCACGGCAGCGCCGTCGGTGCTTCTCGCCGCGTTGCAGGACGACGTCAGCGATCGTTCAGCAGCAGAGTTCGAGGCGGCTGTGGCCCGCGGGCTCTGAAACGCTCGCGACGGGTCAGGCGGCCGCGTCGCGGAGCCACTGTTCGACGCCCGAGATGTGCACGAGCGTGAGCGCCTGCGCGAGCTCGGCGTCTCCGCGCTCGAGGGCGTCCACGATCGCCCGGTGCTCCGCCAGGGTGCGCCCCACCGAGTTCTCCTGGGTGAGGCCACGCCAGATGCGGGCGCGGACCGTGTTGCTCGAAAGCGATTCGATCAGGCTCGCGAGGTAGGAATTTCCCGCCGACCCCACGATCGCCCGGTGGAACTCGAGGTCGTGCGCGACGAGACCTTCGACGTCGGTGCTGTGACCGACGGAGTCGATCTGGGCGCGCAGATCGCGGACGGCAGCATCCGTCACCCGGGCAGCGGCGAGGGCGACGGCAGCGGGCTCGAGGATGCGGCGCACCGCGAACAGCTCGAGGATCGACGAGTCGTCGTGCAGGTCCACGACGAAAGACATCGCTTCGAGCAGCAGGCGAGGCTCCAGGCTGGTGACATAGGTGCCGTCGCCCCGGCGCACGTCGAGCACCCGGATCACCTCGAGGGCCTTGACCGCTTCGCGCATGGAGCTGCGTGACAGTCCGAGGCGTTCGGAGAGCTCCTTTTCCGGCGGGAGGCGATCGCCGGGGCCGAGCTGGCCCGAGAGGATCATCTCTTTGATCTTGAGGATCGCCGCATCCGTGACTGCCATGCAAAGATCCTACCTTTCGGTGCGGCGCGGGTATCATCGCCCACAGTGACGGACGGATGCCGTCGCCTCCCGCGCAGAGCGTGCCCTGCCGCTCGCTACCTCAGCTGCTGCTGCCTGGCCTGCACGGGCAGGAGCAGCAGAAGACCGATGAAGATGACCAGGATGATGCCGAGGATTCCCCAGTACTGTTCTCCACCGATCGTGATGAACAGTGCGAACGCGGTGGGTGCCAGGAACGAAACGGCGCGACCGGTCGTGGCGTACAGTCCGAACACCTCGCCCTCCCGACCGGCGGGGATCAGCCGGGCCAGGAACGAGCGTGATGCCGACTGGGCGGGGCCGACGAACAGGCACAGGGCGAGCCCGAAGATCCAGAACATGATCTGGCCACCATCGTGGAGGAAAAAGACGGCGAGGCCGGCGAGTACGAGTCCGATGAGGGATGCCATGATCACCGGTTTCGCGCCGAGCCGGTCGTCGAGAAGCCCCACGGTGATCGTCGAGATCCCGGCGACGACGTTTGCGGCGATGGCGAAGATGATGACCTCCCCCGCCGAGAAGCCGAACCAGCCTGCCGCGAGAACGCCACCGAAGGTGAACACCCCGGCGAGGCCGTCGCGGAAGACGGCGCTCGCCAGAAGGAAGTAGACGGTCTGCCGGCTTTCGTGCCACAGCGTCTGGATGTCCTGGAAAAGACGCCGGTATGACGCGAAGAACCCGACCTTCGGGCGGCGGGCGGCGACACCCTCATACTCGGGAACGGTCAGGAGGACGGGAACGGCGAACAGTCCGAACCAGATCGCTGACACGAGGACGGTGACGCGCACGTCCATGGCATCCTCACCGGTGATGCCGAAGAGCCCCACCTCGGGCTGGATCAGGCCGAAGTAGACGATCAGGAGGAGCACGATGCCGCCGAGGTAGCCGAAGCCCCAGCCGATGCCTGACACCCTGCCGATCGTCTTCGGGGTCGAGACTTGGGCGAGCATGGCGTTGTAGTTGACACCGGCGAACTCGAAGAACACGTTCCCCGCTGCGACGAGCAGGAGCCCCAGCCAGAGGAAGTTCGGTTCGGGGGCGACGAAGAACATGCATGCGGTGATCGCGACGACGATGTAGGTGTTGACTCCGAGCCACAGTTTGCGCCGCCCGGCGCTGTCCGAGCGCTGCCCGGTGACGGGAGCGAGCACGGCGATGAGCAGGCCGGCTGCGGCGAGTGCCCAGCCGAGCTGGGCCGAAACGACCGCTTCTCCGCCGAAGGCGTCCGAGGTGAGGTAGACCGTGAAGACGAACGTGGTGACCACGGCGTTGAACGCGGCCGATCCCCAGTCCCACAGCCCCCAGGCCAGCACCCGTTTCGGGCTGATCGTCTGGGGCGCCTCTGAGAGGGCTGGCGCAACGGTATCGGGTGAACCGTCGCTGTCGTTCGTCGTCATGAGGTCAGGGTAGTGGCATCGGCAGGCTGTACGGGTGAACCCGCGCGAATCCTCGTGTCGCCGCCCGGCATGGCGGCTCATTGCCTTGAAGCCGCGTGCGCTCGAGCGCCCACGTGGTCAGTTCGTGACGTGACGGAAGCTGCCGTTTTCGGAAGCGGCATCCGAGCGCGTCAGGCTCGGGCCACGATCGCAGAGTTGGATCAGGGGGATGCGGGGAATCTGGTGGCAGGGCGCCCCCGACGTCTCGAATACGCCTGAGTGGCTGGAGTCCACCCTCCGTTGCGGGCGCGACGCCCGATGGCGCGTGGAACCCGACTGTCGCAGCGGGTCAGGCTGAACGCGAGGCCCAGCGACGCTCCGCGACGCCGGACGGGCGCGTGCCCGCCGCGAACATGAGGAACGGTACCGCCGGCGCCAGCGTGGCGCTGCGTTCGTCTCTTTCGCGCTCGGGTTTGCGCTCCTGGATACAAAGTTGAGCCACCGTGGCTCAAGATTTGCCGTGAAAAGTTGACAGCACTTCGGCGGTCGGTAAACTTGAGTCATCGCCGCTCAACTATCGAGATGGCGTCACACACTTGCAGTGGCGGGCCGTAACCCGGCCGACATCGAACAGACCCTGACCGGTCTCAAAAGGAGATAAACACATGGCACGTGCAGTAGGAATTGACCTTGGAACCACCAACTCCTGTGTGGCCGTCCTCGAGGGTGGTGAGCCCACCGTCATTGCGAACGCTGAGGGGCTCCGCACCACCCCGTCGGTCGTGGCATTCACCAAGGATGGCGAGGTGCTCGTCGGTGAGACCGCGAAGCGCCAGGCCGTCACGAACGTCGACCGGACCATCGCGTCGGTCAAGCGCCACGTGGGCACCGACTGGACCTTCGACGTCGACAACAAGAAGTACACGCCGCAGGAGATCTCAGCCCGAATCCTGGCCAAGCTCAAGCGCGACGCTGAGCAGTACCTCGGTGACACGGTGACGGATGCCGTCATCACGGTTCCCGCGTATTTCAACGACGCTGAGCGCCAGGCCACCAAGGAAGCCGGTGAGATCGCCGGACTGAACGTCCTCCGCATCATCAACGAGCCGACCGCCGCCGCACTCGCGTACGGCCTCGACAAGGGCAAGGAAGACGAACTCATCCTGGTCTTCGACCTCGGTGGTGGAACGTTCGACGTCTCCCTCCTCGAAGTGGGCAAGGACGACGACTTCTCGACCATCCAGGTCCGCGCCACCTCCGGCGACAACCGTCTCGGTGGAGACGACTGGGACCAGCGGATCGTCGAGCACCTCATCAAGCGCTTCAAGGAGACCACGGGCGTCGACGTCTCGAACGACAAGATCGCCAAGCAGCGCCTCAAGGAAGCCGCTGAGCAGGCGAAGAAGGAGCTGTCATCGGGCATGTCCACGTCGATCCAGCTGCCGTACCTCTCGCTCACCGCGAACGGCCCGGCAAACCTCGACGAGACGCTCACCCGTGCGCAGTTCGAGCAGATGACGAGTGACCTCGTCGACCGCACCAAGAAGCCGTTCCAGGACGTCATCCGCGAGGCAGGCATCTCGGTCGGCGACATCGCGCACGTCGTTCTCGTCGGCGGATCGACCCGTATGCCCGCCATCTACGATCTGGTCAAGCAGGAGACCGGCGGCAAAGACCCGAACAAGGGGGTCAACCCAGACGAGGTCGTCGCCGTCGGCGCCGCACTCCAGGCCGGTGTGCTGAAGGGCGAGCGCAAGGACGTCCTGCTCATCGACGTCACCCCGCTGTCTCTCGGCATCGAGACCAAGGGCGGCATCATGACCAAGCTCATCGAGCGCAACACGGCCATCCCGACCAAGCGGAGCGAGACCTTCACCACCGCGGACGACAACCAGCCGTCCGTCGCGATCCAGGTCTTCCAGGGCGAGCGCGAGTTCACCCGCGACAACAAGAACCTCGGAACCTTCGAGCTCACCGGCATCGCTCCCGCACCCCGTGGCATCCCGCAGGTCGAGGTCACCTTCGACATCGACGCCAACGGCATCGTGCACGTGTCCGCGAAGGACAAGGGCACAGGCAAGGAACAGTCGATGACGATCACGGGCGGTTCTTCGCTGGCGAAGGAAGACATCGAGCGCATGGTTCGCGAAGCCGAGGAGCACGCTGCGGAGGACAAGGCCCGCCGTGAGGCAGCCGAGACCCGCAACACGGCCGAGCAGCTCGCTTACTCGATCGACAAGCTGATCAAGGAGAACGACGACAAGCTGCCCGAGGACGTCAAGAGCTCCGTGCAGGCTGACGTCGACGCGCTCAAGTCGGCACTTGCCGGGGACGACGAGGCCGCGGTCAAGACCGCGTACGACAAACTCAACGAAAGCCAGGTGAAGCTCGGCGAGGCGATCTACTCGCAGGCGCAGCAGGCAGAATCGGCGCCCACCGGCGACGCCGACCAGCCGGCCGATGCGGCATCCGATGAGGATGTCGTTGACGCTGAAGTCGTCGACGACGAGACCGATTCTTCGACGGAGGCACGAAAGTAACGATGACTGACACGAACCCGACTCCAGAAAACGGCGACGAGGTTCAGCCAGTGGACGAGGGGTCGGAAGCTACAGCTTCCGGCCCTGAGTCGCAGGTGGACTCTGAGCTTCCCGAAACAGTCGACGACGAACTCACCGTGCAGGACATCCTGGACGCGGCCCAGGCCGATGGACTCGAGGGTGACGTCGACGCGGAGCGCGTCGCCGACGCGGCTCCCGAGCACGAGCACCTCGTCGACCTCAAGCGTGTGAGCGCGGAGTATGCCAACTACCGCAAGCGCACGGAAGCCAACCGTGAGGTTGAGCGGGAGCGCCTGACCGGTGACGTCATCAAGGTGCTGCTGCCGGTTCTCGACGACATCGACCGGGCCGAGAAGCACGGCGATCTCGGGGCCGACACTCCGTTCTCAGCGATCGCCGCGAAGCTGCGAACGAGCATCGGAAAGCTGGGCCTGGCTTCGTTCGGGGAGAAGGGCGAGCCCTTCGACCACAACCTCCACGAGGCGATCTTCCAGCAGCCGAGCGCTGACGTCGACACCGAAATCATCCTCGACGTCGTCGAAACCGGATACACGATCGGTTCCACTCTGCTCCGTGCGGCCAAGGTCGTCGTCGCCGTCCCCGCTGAGTAGGCGCGATGGCAAGCCAGGACTGGTTCGATAAGGACTTCTACAAGATTCTCGGAGTGAAGAAGGATGTCACGCCGGCTGAATTGAAGAAGACCTACCGCAAGCTTGCGCGCAAGTACCATCCCGACTCCAATGCGGGTGACACCAACGCTGAGGCGAAGTTCAAGGAACTCAGTGAGGCGTACTCGGTCCTCAACGACCCTGAGCAGCGCAAGGAATATGACGCGGTCCGCGCCATGGGGTCCGGCGCCCGCTTCACCGCGCCAGGCGGGGCAGGCGGAAGCGGCGGGTTCGACGACGTCTTCGGCGGAATGTTCGGCGGCGGTGCACGAGGAACGAGCAGCGGTTACCAGCAGGCCGACTTCGAGGACATCCTCGGAGGGGTGTTCGGACGCAGTGGGGGCTTCGGCCAGCCGACCGGCGGTTACCGCGGGTTCGGCGGGCCGACCCCGGGTCGGGATGTCACGGCGTCCACGACGATCGATTTCCTCACGGCGACGAAGGGTGACCAGATCACCCTGCAGACCGCTGAGGGTCGGACGATCAAGGTGAACATCCCCGCCGGTGTGGCAGACGGGCAGAAGATCAAGCTGCGCGGCAAGGGCCACCCGTCTCCTGACGGAGGCGCGGCCGGAGACCTCGTCCTCACCGTCGCGGTGCGGAAGCATCCGGTTTTCGAACGGGACGGCCTCAACCTGCGGGTGAACGTGCCTGTCACGTTCGTTGAGGCGACGCTCGGCGCAACAATCGAGGTGCCGACTCTCGGAGGGGATCCGGTAAAACTGCGGGTCGCGCCGGGGACGCCGTCGGGGCGGGTGCTCCGGGTGAAGGGTCGTGGCGTTGCGACGTCGAAAGGCACGGGAGACCTGCTCGCTGTCGTCCAGGTGGCGGTACCGTCCCACCTCAGCGCGGAAGCACGGGCAGCTCTTGAGCACTTCCACGAACTCGAACCGCATGAAAACCCCCGTGATGACCTTCTCCTGCGGGCGAGGGGGTAGCGGAAATTGGACGAGAATTCGCCGATCTTCGCGATCACGATGGCGGCCGAGCTGGCCGGAATGCATCCGCAGACGCTGCGGCAGTACGACCGGCTCGGTCTCGTCTCTCCCACCCGAACGGCTGGCAAGTCCCGACGCTATTCGATGCGCGACGTCGTGCAGCTCAGGGAGGTCGCCCGGCTGAGTGCTGAGGGCGTGAGCCTCGAGGGCATCGCCCGGATCCTCGCCCTCGAGAACGAAGTGGTCGCATTGACCGCGCGCGTGCGCGAACTGGAGCATGCTCTCGCGAGTGAACTGGTCAAGTCGCCAGGGCGACGTGTGTTCGCGGCGGGAGCCCAGGGCGATGTCGTGCCGCTGAGAAGCGGCACGCGCGCGCAGCGGCGCACCGAGCTCGTGGTCTGGCGGCCGTTTCAGCGCTGAGCGGACCAATGGTTCCCCTGCGGCGGAACCCATCGGTGTTGAGGGTGGGGTTACGCCCGTCCGCCCCGGTCGTTAAGCTGAGCCGCATGGGCGACAACGAGCCTCAGATTCCGGACAACCCGCCGTCGACTGCGCCGCGAGGCGGGTCAGACCCGACACCGACAGGACCGCCGCCCGGCCAGGCTGATCAGCCGGCCAGGCCGCAACCCGGGTCCCCCCTGGAACCGCCCCGTGGAACGCCGTTGCCCCCAGCCTCGGATTCCCCTGCGGGCCCCGCGCCGATCCAGCAGCCGGGCTATCCACAACAGCCAGGTTATCCGCAGCAGCAGGTTTATCCGCAGCAGCCCGGCTACCCGTCCCAGCCCGGCTACCCGCCCCAGCCGCAGCAGGTTTATCCGCAGCAGCCCGGCTACCCGCCCCAGCCGCAGCAGGGTTACCCACAGCAGGGTTACCCACAGCACCCGCAGCACTATCCGGTCCAACAGCACGGTCACCCGCAACCCGGCTACATCGCACAGGTGCCTGCGCGGACAACGCCGCCACGCCCCCCGCTTGATCCGCGGCAGAGACGCGGCGCGATGCTCGCGGGCGGGGTGGCCTTCACTCTCATGAGCCTGGGCTTCGCCCTCGTCGCGATCCCGCTCACGATCGCACTGGTCGGTGCGTTCTTCGGCACCCTGTTCTCCTGGATTGCGCGGAACAACCCTGAGGATCTCCCGCTCGACGGAGCACCGTTGCCTGGAAACATCGACCAGATCGTCAGCGGCGCCTGGTCTGTGGCTCTGCCGTGGCTGATCGGCCTGGTCATCCTCGGCATCATCCTGTGGGTCGTCGGCTACCTCTTCAGCCTGCGCACGCTGAAGAGCCACCGGGTGAACCGTCCGGTAGCCGTCACCTGGAGTGCGCTCGGCATCGCCGTCGCCGCCAACTTCCTGCTCAGCGCGTTGAGCTCACCGTTCTCGGGGCTGCTCAACATGTGGACGCCGGATGTCAACGGGACGGGCAACGTCGACGGTGATGGCGGCTTCCGGGGGCTGGAAGGCATCGACTTCACGCCGTTCATCGGGCTCGGAGTGTTCTTCATTCTGGTGAATCTGCTCGTGAACGCGGCGATCGGCCTGCTCAGTTGGTGGTGGATGGCTCACGCCTTCCGTGAGCCGTCTGCGCCGATCGGGGGCCAGGCGGCCGTGCCGCCGTCGACGATCTGACAGGAGTCCCGCTTCGCTGACGGGAGCCGCATCAAGTCGGGAGCCGAGGCACCGATACCCTGAACAGGTGACTGACTTCCCGTTCGACCGGCTCCGCCGGTGGCCAGACGTCGAAGCTGCCAACCTCTTCGCGTCGGACGCGACCGACCGGCTCCTGCTCGACACCGCGGAAAGCGAGATCACCACCTCGCTGCCCGGCGATGTGGTCGTGATCGGTGACCGGTACGGTGCGCTGACGCTCGGGGCCGCTTGGGCAGGAGCCACTGGCATCCGCGTGCACCAGGACGAGCTTTCCGGAGAACGGGCACTGGGCAACAACGCCATCGCCATGTCCGCTGCCGACAGGTACGCGAATCTGCCGCTGGAGGCCTCCGCCGTCGATGGCGCTCGCATCGTGCTCCTGCAGTTGCCACGGTCGCTTGACGCACTCGCCGAGATCGCCGAGAGCATCGCCCGGCATGCGACGGCGGATGTCACCGTGTACGCCGGCGGGCGGCTGAAACACATGACCACCGCCATGAATGAGGTGTTCGGGAGATATTTTGGTTCGGTCACCGCGTCGCGAGCGCATCAGAAATCCCGGGTGCTTCTCGTGCGGGAGCCGCTGGCGCCGGCCGGCGAACCGGTCTGGCCGGCCCGCGAATTCCATGAAGACCTCGGGCTGTGGGTCTGTGCTCACGGCGCGGCCTTCGCCGGAACCCGGGTCGACATCGGCACGCGGTTCCTGCTCGGCTTCCTGGACGGGCTGCCTGCGGCCGACGCCGCGATCGACCTCGGCTGCGGCACAGGGATCCTCGCGACCGCTGTCGCGCGTGCTCGACCTGCCATGCTCGTCACCGCCACCGACCAGTCCGCGGCGGCGGTGGCATCCGCACACGAGACGGTGTCGGCCAACGGAGTCGCCGACCGGGTCAGGGTCGTGCGCGACGACGGCTTGTCCGGGTGGGCCGATGCCTCCGCCGAACTGATCCTCCTGAACCCGCCGTTCCATGTCGGAGCCACAGTTCACGCCGGCATCGCCGGGAAGCTGTTTGATGACGCCGCCCGCGTGCTCAAGCCGGGCGGCGAACTGTGGACGGTGTGGAACTCACACCTCGGCTACCGGTCAGCGCTCGAGCGCACCGTCGGCCCGACCAGGCAGCTGGGGCGCAACAGCAAATTCACGGTGACGGTGTCCGTCAAACGTTGACACCGGAGGTCAGTGGCGACCGGAGCGTGTCGCCTGCGCCACGTCGATCTCGAGCTCCTCGAGGTCACGCCTGGGTCCGAACGCGGCTGTGCCGGCCTCGATGCGCCAGCTCTCGCTCAACGGCCCGATATCGAGCACGTCGAAACCGATCGCGTCGATGAACTCGCTGACGACCTTCTTGGCTTTCTCGTCATCCCCGGCCACGATGAGTGCACGCCGCTCCGCCGTTCCCGCCGACTGTGCGTCGTCGGTGATCGCCGGCGCCTGGATGTGATTGAACGCCTTCACCACCCGAGCGTCAGCGAAGTGCGCCTGAACGAACTCGGACACCGCCATTTCACCGGCGTCGAGCGGCGCGATGGTGCCGTCCCGCCGCGGATAGTAGTTGCTCGTGTCGATCACGATCTTGCCGGCAAGCAGATCGGCGGGGATGCGTTCCACGTCCTTGAGGGGGACGGCGACCGCCACGATGTCGGCGGTGGCGGCAT
This sequence comes from Mycetocola sp., assembly GCF_025464835.1. Classification (GTDB taxonomy): domain Bacteria; phylum Actinomycetota; class Actinomycetes; order Actinomycetales; family Microbacteriaceae; genus Mycetocola_A. The sequence goes on from NZ_JAODMP010000085.1 coordinate 35,993, forward strand.
CCGCCGCCGTTCCGGCCATCGCTCGCTCACCGAGTTCGAGGATCAGCTCGGTCAGGGATTCCGGCCCGCGGGAGTTCGAGACGATGACGTCATAGCCGTGTGCGACGGCAGCGCGGGCGAGCTGGGACCCGATGTGCCCGGCGCCGAGAAGTCCAAGAGTTGTCATAGGGGGAAGAAGGCGAGAGGGGCCAGAATTGTTCCCGCGTTCATTCGTCGCCTCGGTCGGCGCCGTTGAGGTAGGCGAGCTGTGCTTTGACGGAGTGCTCGGCGGCGAAGCGGACGGCCGGGTCGATGTGGGAGTACACGACATCCGTTACCGCGGTGATACTGGCATCCGGTCCCAGGGATCGCATCGCGGCGCGCACCTCGTTGAGCCGCTGATGCCGGTGGGCGAGATAGGCATCGCAGGTCGACGCGAGATCCGGCAGGATGGGACCGTGCGCAGGCAGCACGGTGAGCGAACCGAGGTCGCGGAGTGCCCGCAGCGAGGTCAGATAGTCGGCGAGGCTGCCGTCCGGAGTGGCGATCACCGTCGTGCCACGGCCGAGGAGCGTGTCGCCGGTGAGGATCGCGCCGCGTGCTCCGTCGTCAGGGAGAACGAAGCAGGCCGAGTCCGCTGTGTGCCCTGGCGTGGCGACGACACGGATGCTGACACCCGCCGCTGAAACGAGCTCCCCGTCGGTCAGGGGCTCGCCTCCGATGCAGAATGCCGGGTCCATGGCCCGCACCGGTGCGCCGGTGAGGCTGGCCAGTTCTGCGCTACCCCCCGTGTGGTCGTCGTGTCGGTGGGTGACGAGGATGAGATCGACCGGTGCCGCTGCCGACAGCGCCTCCAGATGCGCTGGGTCGGGCGGGCCTGGGTCTACCACAACGATCGATCCCGAACCGGGTTCGCCGATCAGGTAACTGTTGGTGCCGTCGAGGGTCATCGGACCGGCGTTCGGGGCGAGAAGCATCCGGGTCAGTGCGCTCGTTCTCACGGTCATGGGTTCACCCCAGCTCGCGGAGCCGCGGTGCGATGTCCCCGGCGAAGAGATCGAGGAACCGTTTCTGGTTGTGACCGGGCCCGTGGAAGACGAGGTGGTTGAGGCCCGCGTCGATATACGGCTTGATCAGCGACACGGCCTCGTCCGGGTCGTTGGACACGATCCAGCGTTTGGCGACCTGCTCGATCGGCAGCGCATCGGCGGCCGCCTCCATCTCGATCGGGTCGTCGATCGAGTGTTTCTGCTCCGGGGTGAGCGAGAGCGGCGCCCAGAACCGGGTATTTTCGAGTGCGACGTCTCGGTCGGTGTCATACGAAATCTTGATCTCGATCATCTTGTCGATTGCGTCGACGTCGCGCCCGGCCTTGGCCGCACCCTCGGCGACGGCGGGGAGCAGCTCGTCGGTGTACAGCTCCATACCTTTACCGGACGTGCAGATGAAGCCGTCGCCGGCGCGGCCGGCGTAACGGGCTACGACCGGTCCGCCCGCCGCGACGTAGACGGGAAGGCCCCCGGTCGGCACATCGTAGATCGACGCACCCCTGGTCGAGTAGTACTGACCGTCGAAGCTGACGCGGTCGCCTGCCCAGAGCTGGCGCATGAGGTCGACGGCTTCACGCAGCCGACCGAAACGCTCCTTGAATTCGGGCCATTCGCCCTGGTAACCGGTGGCGATCTCGTTGAGAGCCTCACCGGTGCCGACACCGAGAAAGATCCGCCCCGGGTACAGGCACCCCATCGTGGCGAACGCCTGGGCGACCACAGCCGGGTTGTACCGGAAGGTCGGCGTCATCACCGAGGTGCCGATCTGAATGCGTTCGGTGCGCTCACCGACCGCGGTCATCCATGCCAGGGAGAAGGGCGCGTGGCCGCCGTTGTGCCGCCACGGCTGGAAATGATCGCTCACGGTGACGCTGTCGAAGCCGCGTTCCTCGGCCATGACGCCGAGTTCAACGAGATCTCGCGGTCCGAACTGCTCCGCCGACGCCTTCACACCCAACTTCAACATATCGAACCTCCACAGCCAGACAGCTCGCGGCGCCGTTCGCCGATAACCCCGACACTAGCGGGGCGAACCAGCACCGGTCCCTGTGAATCCGCCTCCCTGCCTCACCCGCGAGGACCCGCGTGCCATCCGATCGGCCCTGAGCGACTGGATGTCAAGGGCGTGGCCGGAGATTGCATTGACGCGTTGGAGTGTCAAGCTTGGACAGTGCCACAACTAGACGACCGCCTGGACCTCGCCGAGTCCCTCACACTCGGTACGCCCTGGAACACCGTGGTGTGGGACGACCCGGTCAATCTCATGACCTATGTCTCCTGGGTGTTCCGCAGCTACTTCGGCTTCAGCAGTGCCCGCGCCGATGAGCTGATGCTTCAGGTTCACAACGCGGGCAGCGCCGTTGTCGCGACGGGTTCCCGGGAAGAGATGGAGCGGCACGTGGTCGCGATGCACGGGTTCGGGCTGTTGTCGACGCTTGCGAAGGTGCCGGAATGAGGGCGTTCGACCCGACACCGGCTGGTGACCTTTCCGCCGAATTCGAGACCCAGGAGGTCGCGCTGTTCATCGACCTGGTGCAGCAGATCATCGGTCTGCTCGTACGGGTCAAGGACGGTGAAGCCGACGTCGAGCCGAGCGTCCTGGCGCGATTGTTCCCGGACGCCTACACGGACGATCCGGATGCGGCCGACGAGTTCCGTCGGTTCACCCTCGACGATCTGATCGACCGCAAGGTGGAGAACGCCAGGGGAGTGCTCGCCTCCTTTCACGTCGCACAGTCCCGACGCACGCCAGACGGCGAAGTCCGGCTGGTGCAGCTCGACCGGGAGCATGCGATGTACTGGCTCGGCACACTGACGGACCTGCGCCTCGTCCTCGCAACGAGCCTCGGCATCGCGACCGTTTCAGACGAAGGTGCGGTCGAAAGCCCGGATGCCGAATACGTCGAGAGCCTCTACGACTGGTTCGGGTTCGCGCAGGGATCGTTGCTCGAGGCGCTGGAAGAGGTCGAGGGCATCGGTGGTTCCTGATTTCGACAAGCTCAATCCTACGAGCGGACCGTGTGCGGCCGAGTCGAAGGGCGCTTCCTGAGTTGGATAGCCTAATGGCACCATGCACATACTGATGTTCAGCGACCAGCACGCAGACTCCCTCGGCGGCGTGCAGGTCTCTCTCAGGCTGCAGAAACAGTTCCTCGAGCAGGCGGGGCACACGGTCACCGTGTGCGCCCCGAGGATGCACCGGGCGCATGCCGGTGACCCCGGTTACATCGACACGCCGTCCGTCCCCATCACGCGTGACCGTGAGTATTCGATGACGCTTGTCAGTCGGCGCACAGACCGGTTCATCGACGCAGCGCTTGCCTCACGGCCCCCGGTCGATGTCGTGCACGTGCAAGCCGACTTCTGGGGTGCGATGCTGGGCTACCGGTATGCAGCGCGGCACGGCATCCGGGTAGTGCACACGTTCCACAACCACATGGAGTTCGGCATCGAGCGGGTCGTGCCGGTCCCCGAGCTTGCCGTTCGCGGTTTGTTGTGGTGGCAACACCGGCTGCTCAAGCCTGCTCTGTCTCCTCTCGCGCCGAGCGCGTGGGCGTATCTGAACGAGCTGGCCCTGCGAGCGGATATCTGCACGGCGCCGAGCAGCCACTTCGCGGCGCTGTTGGAACGAAAGGGTGCGGCGTCCGACGTGGAGGTGATCCTCACCGGCGCCGACGATTCCGTCGTCGAACAGGTGCTGCTGGGCGCCGAACCCCGCTCGGCACGACGGCCCCTGTTCGTCTGGATGGGAAGAATGAGTTCCGAGAAACGGGTGCTCGAATATCTCGATGCCATCCGCATTGCGGACGTGGATGCCGACTTCCGGCTCTACGGTGCCGGCCTCCTGCTCTCCAGGGCCAGGGCCTTCGTGCGTGAGCACGAACTCGGCGACCGGGTGCACTTCGCAGGCAAGGTGCCATACCCCGAGGCCCTTGCCGCCATCGCGACTGCAGACGCCCTGGTGCAGACGTCGATCGGATTCGAAACCCAGGGGATGACCGTCTTCGAGGCGGCCGCGCTGGGGACCCCCTCGATCGTGAGCGACCCGAACATCGCCGGTGAGCTGCCGGACGGGATCTACTGGCAGCCCGCTGACGGGAGCGTGCAGGCGCTCGCCGAGACGCTTCGTCTGGTCGCCGCCGACATGGCATCCGGTTCGGAGCTCGTCGTGGAGCCGCAGACAAGTTCGACCTTCCGGCAGAGTCACCAGACCGCCCGCATGGTGGACGTTTACGAACGCGTGCTCGCCGGGCAATCCGCACAGCGCTGAGACGGACGTCGCTATGTGACGCCGTGTTGCGATTGCAGTCGCAACCCCGGGAGCGAACCCGCACCATGGGATCATGCCTCGCCACATTCGCTTCAACGCCTTCGACATGAACTGCGTCGCCCACCAGTCGCCAGGGCTCTGGCGTCACCCGGACGACCAGTCGCACCGTTACACCGACCTCAGCTACTGGACCGAGCTCGCGAAGCTGCTCGAGCGAGGCAAGTTCGACGGTCTTTTCATCGCCGACGTGCTCGGCACCTATGACGTGTATGGCGGCAACCATGATGCCGCACTCCGCAATGGCGCACAGGTGCCGGTCAGCGACCCGCTGCTTCTGGTGTCGGCGATGGCTGCGGTGACCGAGAACCTCGGGTTCGGCATCACCGCCGGCACCGCATACGAGCACCCGTACCCGTTCGCGCGGCGGCTCTCGACCCTCGACCACCTCACCAAAGGCCGGATCGGCTGGAATGTCGTCACCGGCTACCTCCCGAGCGCCGCACGCAACATGGGCCACGACGACCAGATCGAACACGACGAGCGCTACAACATCGCCGATGAGTACCTCGAGGTGCTCTACAAGCTGTGGGAGGGTTCCTGGGAGGACGACGCCGTCGTGCGGGACCGCGAGTCCGGCGTCTTCACGGACCCCGCCAAGGTGCACGAGATCGCTCACGCGGGCAAGAACTTCACCGTTCCCGGCATCCACCTCTCTGAACCGTCGCCGCAGCGCACCCCGGTCATCTTCCAGGCCGGAGCCTCAGGCCGCGGTGTCACCTTCGCCGCCGAGAACGCCGAGGCGATCTTCGTCGGCTCCCCGACGAAAGCGATCCTCAAGAACACCGTGGCGAAGATCCGGGATGCCCTCGAGGCGGCAGGCCGTGACCGTTACGCTGCGAAGATCTACCAGCTGGTGACGGTCATCACCGACGAGACCCCGGAGAAGGCGCAAGCCAAACACGAGGACTACCAGCAGTATGCGAGCACCGAAGGCGCGCTCGTGTTCATGTCCGGCTGGATGGGGATCGACCTGTCGCAGTACGACCTCGACGCTCCGATCGGGGACGTGAAGAGCAACGCGATCCAGTCCACGGTCGCAAACTTCCAGTCGGCTTCCGAAGACGGCAGCGAGTGGACGGTTCGGGACATCGCGTCGTGGGCTGGCATCGGCGGGCTGGGCACCCGGATCGTGGGCTCCGGCAGCGAGGTGGCCGACCAGCTCCAGTCGTGGGTGGACGAAACCGACGTCGACGGCTTCAACCTGGCCTACGCGATCACACCGGGATCGTTCGAGGACATCGTCGAGTTCGTCATCCCTGAACTTCAGGCTCGGGGTGCGTACCCGACCGACTACGCACCAGGCAGCTTCCGCAACAAGCTGCATGGCCGCGGCGACCGCCTCCCTGAGGAACATCGAGGTGCGTCGTTCAGCTACCGGGAGCGAGCAGCTACGTCGTAGCGCCCCAGTGGGCACGCCGCCGTGGCAGGCCGGGGTGCCTCAGGCGCTGACGACGCATCTCTGGACGACGACACCGGCGTGGTTCCCCCACCACTGCCTCCAGCAAGGCCATAATGCAAGAGTTGCGACGGCGAGTCAGCCGACCTCCTCCGATGCCCCGCCGAGGACTCAGCTGACTTGCCGTTGCACTTTCTTGGGCGGGGCCGCCTCGAATCAGACGTGCAGGGCAGGTCGGCCCAGTGAGAAGAGGTCGATCGCGAAATCTGTGCGGCCCCTGGTCGACAGGTCTGCGGCAATTTCGCCCACAACGGGAACGAACTTGAAGCCGTGCCCCCCGAACCCGGTGGCAACGGTCACCTGCGAGTGCTCGGGATGCAGCCCGATCATGAAGTGATCGTCAGGAGCGCTCGGGTACAGGCAGGTCTTCGCGTCGATCAGGCGGCCGGTGAGATGGGGAAACAGCTCGAGCGCCCTCGACTGCATCCTCGCCACCTCGAACGGGAGCACCACCCGATCGATGGCATCAGGGTTCGTCGGTCGATCCTCGTGGAAGAAGCCGATCTTGATGCCTCCACCCGACCCATCCGCAATAGGAAAACCGTAGACCTGGTCGTTGCCGTCAGTGCGCTCGATGAACACCGGCTGCCTGCCGGCCGCATAGTCCTCGAAGGTCGGCCGGCCCGGTGAGTACCCGGGCTCGAACCAGTACATGACCTGCCGTTCGGACGTCACCGACGCACCGACCTCTCCAAGCAACTGCGCCGACCAGGCGCCTGGTGCGATCACCAGTCGGTCGGCCCCGTACGTTCCATGGTCGGTCACCACCTCGACTCCACCGCCGCTGGTGGCCGTCCAGGAGCGCACCGCCTCACCGAAGTGCAGTCGAGCGCCATGCTGGGTGGCGACCTGGATGTTCGCTGCCGTGGTTCGTTCCGGATTCACGAAGCCGGCGTTCGCCTCATACAGACCCATAACGTGGCCAGCCGGGCGCATTGCTGGGAACCGTGCCGTGATCTCGGCACTGGACAGCACCTCATGAGGCAGGTTCCACTGGCGAGCCGAGCGCAGGGCGCCGGTGAACGTCTCTTCGTCCGGGTCGCCGATGTAGATGCCGCCCGTGAGAGTGACGAGTTTTTGCTCCGATTGTTCTTCGAGCCGCCGCCAACCTTCATAGGCGCGGAGCAGGAGCGGGACGTAATCGACACCTTCGTAATAAGACTGGCGGATGATTCGGGTGCCGCCGTGCGCCGAACCGCGGTCGTGAGACGGCCAGAAACGCTCGAACCCGAGCACGCTCAGTCCGCGCTGGGCAAGGGCGTTCGCCGCGGCACCGCCCATGGAGCCCAGCCCGATCACAATGACGTCGGCCGAAAGCATGCGTGCTCGATTCTCGCTGAGGATTGACGGGTTCTCCCAGCCTAGAGAATCGAACCAGTAGCGCCGGATCTATTCGACGCGGTAAACTTGAGTCCGTACGACTCAACTTTGAAGGAGACTCATGCAACCCGGTTCGAACTCGCAGGAAGAGCAGAAAAGCGCCCTCGAACTGTACGGGATGAACCTCACAGAGATCGCCCGCTCCGGCAAACTTGACCCGGTCATCGGGCGGGACGCCGAGATTCGCCGGGTCAGCCAGGTTCTGACCCGCCGCACCAAGAACAACCCGGTGCTCATCGGTGAACCGGGCGTCGGTAAGACCGCCGTGGTCGAAGGCCTCGCCCAGCGCATCGTCGAGGGTGATGTCGCCGAGTCGCTGAAGAACAAGGAGATCGTTTCCCTCGACCTCGCTGCTCTCGTGGCCGGCGCAAAGTACCGCGGTGAATTCGAGGAACGGCTCAAGGCCGTGCTCCAGGAGATCAACGACGCCGAGGGCAAGATCATCACCTTCATCGACGAGTTGCACACCCTGATGGGGGCAGGCGCCGGCGAAGGATCTGTCGCCGCAGCCAACATGCTCAAGCCCATGCTTGCCCGCGGCGAGTTGCGCATGATCGGCGCCACCACGCTCAACGAGTACCGCGAGTACATCGAGAAGGATGCCGCCATGGAGCGCCGGTTCCAGCAGGTCTACGTGGGGGAGCCCAGTGTCGAGGACACCGTCGCCATCCTCCGCGGGCTCAAGGAGCGCTACGAGGCACATCACAAGGTGACGATCGCTGACTCAGCGCTCGTCGCGGCGGCATCGCTCTCCAACCGCTACATCCCGGCACGGCAACTGCCGGACAAGGCGATCGACCTCATCGACGAGGCCGCGTCCCGGCTGCGGATGGAGATCGACTCATCCCCGGTCGAGGTCGACGAACTGCAGCGCAGCGTTAACCGGCTCAAGCTCGAGGAGCTCGCTTTGAAGAAGGAGAAGGACGACGCCTCCAAGGAGCGCCTCGCGAAACTCCGGGAAGACATGGCGGAGCGGCAGGCGTCACTCGACGAATTGAAGGCGCGCTGGGACAAGGAACGTGCCAACCTCAACCGGGTCGGTGACCTCAAGACCCAGCTCGACGAGATGAAATCGCGGCGGGACCGGGCGCTCCGCGAGGCGGATTACCAGGAGACGTCACGGCTTGAATACGAAGTCATTCCCGCCATCGAGAAGGAGATCAAGGAGGCGGAACGGGTGGAGAGCGACGAGCCCCTCATGGTCAACGACCAGGTCACCGCTGACGACATCGCCGCCGTGATCGCCGCGTGGACCGGCATCCCCGTCGGGCGTCTGCTGCAGGGTGAAACCGAGAAGCTGCTCCACCTCGAGACGGAACTTGGCAAGCGACTGGTCGGGCAGAAGCCGGCTGTGAAGGCAGTGTCGGATGCCGTTCGGCGCACGCGGGCCGGGATCTCCGACCCCAACCGCCCGACGGGTTCGTTCCTGTTCCTGGGTCCGACCGGTGTCGGTAAGACGGAGCTGGCCAGGGCGCTCGCCGAATTCCTCTTCGACGACGAGAAAGCCATGGTGCGGATCGACATGTCCGAGTACGGAGAGAAGTTCTCGGTCTCACGGCTCGTCGGCGCCCCTCCCGGTTATGTCGGGTATGAGCAGGGAGGACAGCTGACCGAGGCGGTGCGTCGCCGGCCGTACTCTGTCGTGCTTTTCGATGAGATCGAGAAGGCGCACCCGGAGGTGTTCGACGTACTGCTGCAGGTGCTCGACGACGGCAGGCTCACCGACGGGCAGGGCCGGACGGTGGATTTCCGGAACACCATCCTCATTCTCACCTCCAACCTGGGTTCGCACTTCCTCGTGGACCCGTCGATGTCGTGGCCGGAGAAGGAAGAGGCGGTGCAGAACCTTGTGCGCCAAGCGTTCAAACCAGAGTTCGTGAACCGGCTCGACGGCATCGTCGTGTTCTCCGCCCTCACCGAGGAGGACCTCAGCCAGATCGTCGAACTGTACATCGACAGGCTGCAGCGCCGGCTGCAGGAGCGGCGGCTTGAACTCGCGGTGACGCCGGATGCCAGAAGCTGGCTCGCCGAACGCGGATACGACCCGATCTACGGCGCGCGCCCGTTGCGTCGGCTCATGCAGAACGAGATCGACGACCGGTTGGCGACGGCGATACTCGACGGCTCCGTGCGCGACGGCAACACGGTGCGGGTCGACCTTGACCCGGTCGCCGACGCGCTGACGGTCGGTTCCGTTCCGGTGCCGGTGTAACGAGCTCTTCGAAACGGGCGGATGCTTCGGTATCCGCCCGTTTCTCGTGTGCGGTTCCCTTGCGGCGTACCCTTCCCGCAGGGGCTGTTGCCCGCTGTCGTCGTTGAGCAGGGCGTCGTCTTCGCGTATGCGGCGATCGAGCTCGTCGGCACCGCGGCGGGGGAGACCGCAGAAAGCACGGCGGCGGCTGAAAACGCCGGGAAGGACACACACACCCGGGCCCATCGTCAGGGCGCCCGGGTGCGTTGTCGGGTGCAGAGTCAGACGCTGAGGAGCACCAGCTCGTCGAGGGGGCGCCGGCTGCGGGGAGCGACCTCGCGCTCACGCAGTACATCGCTGGTCAGTGCATCGGGGGTGCCGAGCACGCCGAGAGCAGTGACGGAGATCGGCTCGAGGGCCGGATCGATGTCGAACGCAGCGCGCAGGCCGTCGACTTCGATGCCGCCCATCTGGTGCACGTGGAGGCCGTCGTGGTGCGCCTGGACCGTGAGGTTGGCGACAGCCTGGCCGAGGTCGTACTGGGCCCAGCGCTGCGGAGTGCCGTCGTCGGAGGTTACGGCGGCGAGGTTGACGATGAGCACGTGTGCGGACGCCGCCCACGACTGGTTGAAGCCGATCAGGTTCTCGACGATCGTCGCGTGCTCCGCCGTGCCGCGCCGGGCGACGAGGAAGCGCCACGGCTGCGTGTTCGAGGCGGATGCCGACCAGCGGGCGGCCTCGAGGGCTGCGGTGATCTTCTCGGCGGGGACCTCGACGCCCGAGTCGAAGGATCGCGGGCTCCACCGCTCGGCGAGCACCTCGTGGATCGGTTCGCTTGTGACGGCGGTGCGGTTGATAGCGGTCATGTGGCTTCCTCCGATTGTGCGATGTCATTCGGAGTCGCCCTTGACCCATTCAGATGCAAGCAAAAGGCGCCACGGGATATTCCGCGACACCCTCGCCTTTTCATCTTATTGCGGCATCCGTCTTCGCCTGTTCGTCGGCTATTCACGGTTACGGGTGCCGTTACGCGAGCGCCGGGATGACCTCACGTTCGAACAGCTCGATCCCGGACCGGTCGAACGCTGCTTCGGGGAAGTACGTGATCAGGTACCCCAGACCGCGCTCCTTCATTCCGCTGAAGCGTTCAATGAGCTGCTCAGGTGTTCCGACACCGAGCGCCTTGCCGCTGCGGTACTCGTTCATGAACTCAGCCGTTTTCTTCTCGCCGAGATACGGGGTGATTCGAGCTTCGATGGCGTCGAGGCGGTCGGCGACCTCGGCTTCGGTATCGGCGATGACGACGTTGTAGTTGGCGCTGCGCACGATGTCGTCGAAGTTCCGGCCGACCTTCTCGCAGTGGCCGCGGAGGATCTCGCTCTTGTGCGTGAAGCCGTCCGGTGAGCCGTCGAAGTTCGTGTACTGGGCGTACTGCGCGGCGATGCGCAGCGTCACCTTCTCGCCTCCTCCGGCGATCCAGAACGGGATGCCGCCCTCCTGCAGCGGCAGCGGGCGGACGATGGCACCGTCGACCTGGTAGTGCTTGCCGTCAAGGGTGGCGGTACCGGTTTCCCACGCCTGCTTCATGATCTGCACGCCTTCGTCGAGCCGGCCGAGCCGGTCACCGACTCGGGGGAAGCCGTAGCCGTATGCGCGCCATTCATGCTCGTACCAGCCGCCGCCGATGCCCATCTCGACCCGGCCACCGGAAATGACATCGATCGTGGCGGCAACCTTCGCGAGATAGGCGGGGTTGCGGTAGCTCATGCATGTGCACATCTGGCCCAGCCTCACGCGCTTCGTCGTGGCGGCGAAAGCGGACATCAGCGTCCAGGCTTCGTGGGTCGCCTCTTCGCTCGGCTTGGGAACGGTATGGAAGTGGTCGTAGACCCAGATGGACTCCCAAGGCCCGGCATCCGCACGCGCAGCGAGGCTGCTCATCGCCTCCCACTGCTCGGCGGGGTCTATTCCAACAAGGTCATGGCGCCATCCCTGAGGGATGAAGGTTCCGAATCGCATGCCGGCCAGCCTAGGGGTGCGCTTTCTTCGACCGAAGCCGTTGCCACCGCCTCGTTAATCGAGTAGCGAGGAACGAGCGTATCGAGAGCCCTGGTCGGAGTTTGATCTCGAGTCGCGGCCTCGCTCGCTCGGTCGCTACTCGATCAGCGGAGAACGGGACGCGGGGGATCTCGACTCGTCGGCCAAGCGTGGCCGACGGCTTGGTTCTTGAGCGCAGCCGTTCACGGCCGCGTCGAAGGGCACCCTCGCCCGTTCAGCGCGCGCGTCGGGATGCGTGGACGATGCCCTCGATCCGGGCAGGCACCGTGTCATCCTGCAGGCTCGTCACGTCGCCGAGCGGTCGAGAGTCGGAGATGTCGCCGAGGAGCCGCCGCATGATCTTTCCCGACCGGGTCTTCGGCAGGTCGGGAACGACGATGACATCACGGGGCTTAGCGATCGGACCGATCTCCCGGGCGACATGCGCCCGCAACAGTCCGGTGAGCTCGCCGGCGAGTCCCACCCAGTAGTCAGGATGCTCCGCATCGGCACCGGTGGAACGCGCGGCGGGGATCACATACGCCGCGATCGCCTGCCCGGTGAGGGCATCAGCCACCCCGACGACGCCGGCCTCCCCGACAGCGGGATGTGCGACGAGCGACGACTCGATCTCGATCGTCGACAGCCGGTGGCCGGACACGTTGATGACGTCGTCGACCCGGCCGAGCACCCAGATGTCGCCGTCGGCATCCCACTTCGCGCCGTCGCCTGAGAAGAAGTAGCCCTGTTTCCAGAACCTCGCCCAGTAGGAGTCGCGATACCGCTCAGGATCGCCCCACACCGTACGCGCCAGCGCAGGGCCTGGACGGTCGACGACGAGGTAACCGCCCTGCCCGTACGGCACAGGGTTGCCGTCGTCGTCGACGATGAGCGTCGACAGCCCAGGCAGCGCCCGGTTCGCCGAACCCGGCTTCAGGGTGGAGACACCGGGCATGGGGGCCATCACAGCGGCTCCGGTCTCCGATTGCCACCAGGTGTCGACGATGGGGGTGACGCCGCGGCCGAGGTGGGTGTGGAACCACACCCATGCCTCAGGGTTGATCGCCTCGCCGACCGTGCCGAGCAGGCGGATGGACGAGAGATCGTATCCGCTTGGCACGCCGTCGGGGAACCAGGTCATCAGCGTGCGGATGAGCGTCGGCGCCGTGTAATAGGTGGTCACTCCGTACCGCTCGAGAATTTCGAAGTGCCGTGCGGTGTGCGGTGTGTTCGGCGTGCCCTCGTAGATCACCTGGGTGAGCCCGTTCGACAGGGGGCCGTAGATCTCGTAGGTGTGCGCGGTCACCCAGGCGAGGTCGGCGGTGCACCAGTGCACGTCGTCGGGTTTCGCGTCGAAGATCGCCCAGTGGCTCCACGACGCCTGGGTGAGGTAGCCGCCCGCTGTGTGCACCAGACCCTTCGGCTTACCGGTCGTACCCGAGGTGTAGATGATGAACAGCGGGGTCTCCGCGTCGAACGCCTCCGGGTCGTGGTGATCGGATGCCCCGCCGACGACGTCGTGCCACCAGACGTCCCGGCCCGGTGTCCACGCGACCGGCGGAATGCCGTTCCCCGTGCGCCGCACCACGAGAACGTGTTCGATGCTGTCGACACCGGCCACGGCGGCATCCGCGTTGTCCTTCACAGCGACGGCCGTTCCCCGGCGGTACTGCCCGTCGGTGGTGATCAGGAGCTTCGCCTGGGTGTCCTCCACCCGGAACCGCAGAGCGTCAGCGCTGAAACCGCCGAAGACGAGCGAGTGAATGGCGCCGATCCGCGCCACCGCGAGCGTTGCGATGACGGTCTCTGGGATCACCGGCAGGTAGATCACCACACGGTCGCCCGCGCGGATGCCCAGCTCGGTCAGTGCGTTTGCCGCCTGTGACACCTCCCGCTGCAGCTCGGCGTAGCTGATCGATCGGCGGTCGCCTGGTTCGCCCTCGAAGTGCAGAGCGATTCTGTCGCCGTTCCCCGCCGTCACGTGCCGGTCAACGCAATTCACGGCCACGTTGAGCTTGCCACCGACGAACCACTCGGACTTCGGAACGGTGAGTTCGCCGTCAGGGCCCTCGGTGACCGGCTCCCAGCTGTGCGTCGTGTGCCAGGGTTCAGCCCAGTCGAGCCGCCTGGCGGCATCCGCCCAGAAACCGACAGGGTCCGCGTCCGCTCTCGCCCAGTCCTCGGCGCTCACGTTGGCCTGCGCGGTGAACGCGGACGGCGGCGGAAAGCGTCGGGTCTCCGTCGAGAGGTTGGCCAGAGTGGGGGCGGATGCGGGCATACTCCGACGTTACGGCGAGTGGTCCTGGTGGCCGAATCGCTGAGCAACCCAACGTAACGTTCGCGAGTTGCCCGGTTTCGCGGGTCATCCGGCCGTCGCACCCCTGAAAGCGGGCAACTCGCGAGAGGATGGGCCCCATGAGCGCGAAGAGTGTCCTTTTTCTGGGCGGCACAGGAGTCATCAGTTCGGCGGCGCGTTCCGTCCAGTGTCAAGACGCGCGAAGCCGACATCCGCGATCCGGAGTCGCTCGCCGCCGCGGTCGGCGGCCGTTCGTTCGACGTGGTGGCCGACTTCCTCAGCTTCACCCCCAACCAGTTGCACCTCGACGCCTTTCGGGGCCGCACCGGCCAGTACATTTTCATCAGTTCGGCCTCGGCGTACCAGACACCGCCGTCGCGACTGCCGGTCACCGAGTCGACTCCGCTCCGCAACCCGTTCTGGGAGTACTCGCGCAACAAGATCGCGTGCGAGGACGCGCTCGTCACCGAGTACCGCGAGACCGGCTACCCGGTCACGATCGTGCGCCCGTCGCACACGTATGACAGCACCTCGGTCCCCACCCTCGGCGGCTGGACCGACATCGACCGGATGCGACGGGGTGCGCCGGTTGTCGTGCACGGCGACGGCAGCTCCCTGTGGACGATCACGCACACCCGCGACTTCGCTGTCGGTTTCGTCGGCCTGTTCGGTCATCCGGCCGCGCTGGGAGAGTCGTTCCACATCACCGGGAATGAAGCACCGACCTGGGATGCGATCTACCGAGCTCTGGGCACTGCCGCCGGCGTGGAGCCGGTACTCGCCCACGTGACGAGCGACCTGATCGCGGCGGCGGTCCCCGAGCTCGGTCCTGGGCTACTCGGCGACAAGAGCCACACGATGGTTTTCGACAACAGCAAGCTCACCGCGATCGTTCCGGACTTCGCCCAGCACACGGTCTTCGCCGAGGGCGCGCATGAGATTGTGGACTGGTACGACGCCGACCCGACACGACAGACGGCCGACCCGAAGCTGGACGCCCTGTTCGACCGGCTGGTCGAGATTCACGGCGCCTGAGCGCTCAGCGCACGCGCGGCTGCCTCACGCCGTGGGTCGCGAGGATCACGACGACGGCGACGGCGACACCGACAACGGTTTCACGGCCTCGGTCGAGAACGAGCGGCGGGACGGGAACCGGGCACAGGCGATCAGGCCGAAAGTTCGGAGCGAATCCCGGCGACGAACGCGTCGATGTCGGCCTCTGTCGTATCGAACGATGCCATCCAGCGGACCTCGCTCTTCGACGCGTCCCAGTCGTAGAAGTGGAACGTCTCGCGCAACCGGTTCGCCGCATCCGTCGGCAGCACGGCGAACACCGCGTTGGACTGGGTGGGCTGGCTGAAACTCAGGCCGCTCACCGCGCCGGACGCCACGAGCTCGTCGAGCGATGACCGCAGCCGCCCGGCCATCGCATTGGCGTGCGAAGCCGAGCGGAGCCACAGGTCCCCGTCCAGCAGGGCGATGAGCTGCGCGGAGACGAAGCGCAGTTTCGACGCGAGCTGCATGTTCAGCTTGCGCAGGAAGATGAGACCGTCGGATGCCGCCGGGTTGAGCACGACGACCGCCTCACCGAACAGCAGCCCGTTCTTGGTGCCGCCGAAGGAGAGCACGTCGACGCCCGCGTCGGTGGTGAAGTCCCGGAACGGAACGCCGAGCGCTGCTGCAGCGTTCGACAGCCGGGCGCCGTCCATGTGCAGTTTCATGCCGTGGGAGTGGGCGTGATCGGCGATCGCCCGGACTTCGTCGACCGTGTACAGGGTGCCGAGCTCGGTGGACTGGGTGATCGACACGACAAGCGGCTGCGCGCGGTGCTCGTCGCCCCAGCCCCACGCCTCGCGGTCGATGAGTTCTGGCGTGAGCTTGCCGTCAGGCGCATCCACGGTCAGCAGCTTCATTCCGCCGACCCGCTCAGGGGCGCCGTTCTCGTCGACGTTGATGTGGGCGGTGGACGCCGCGATCACCGCTCCCCAGCGCGGCAGCATCGACTGCAGGCCGATGACGTTGGCGCCGGTGCCGTTGAAGACGGGGAACACCTGCACGCCGTCGCCGAAGTGCCGGGCGAACACCTCCTGAAGTCTCGCGGTGTAGACGTCGGCACCGTAAGACACCTGGTGCCCGCCGTTGGCGGCGCCGATCGCCTCGAGCACCTCGGGGTGGACTCCGGCGTAGTTGTCGCTTGCGAAGCCGCGGGAATCGGGGTCATGCAGGATTTCGGTCACACCCTAGTCTCGTTCATCAGGCGCTGCTGTGCCGCACCAGATTCCTCGGGCCGCAACACTGCCGGGCGGGAACCGTGCCTGCGTGGCGAGTTCAGCCGCTGAAGAGCTCGTCGTACTTCTCCTGAAGCGCATCCCAGCCGTGCAGTTGGGCGTCCTCGCCGACTATCCGGGGCACGTCGAGGCCGCTGGCGACACCGTCGAGCGCGGTGAGGCACAGGTGCCAGCCGGCCGCGTAACTGGAGGCGTTGGCCCGGTCGTCGAACGTGTGGCTGAGCCGCACGATGGTGGCGGATGCCGTCGGCGCCAGTTCGATGTCGATCGCGTCCCCTCCCCAGACGAGCGACAGCATCCGCTGAGGGGCGACTGTCACCACGGTCCCGATCGACTCGTCTGGGTTCTCCGCTTCGTCGGCGGACTCCTCTCTGCCCGCTTCGGGGAGGGCGACGGACCCGGTCTCCGTGAGGTCCCGGTCGGGGTCGAACGGCGCCCACCGGCTGACCTGGTCCCGTTGGGTGAGTGCTGACCAGATCTCCTGCGGAGCGTTCGGCAGCGTCCGTTCGAGCACGAGGAGCCACCGGGAACCGAGATTGCTCAGTTGCGCCTCGATCGGATGCTGCGGGAGTAGCGACGCCGACATGAAACGCTCCTTTGCCTGAGGGGTTCCAGTCTGGTCGGCATCGCCGCTGCCGTCCAGCGCTGGGCTCAGCTGGTCAGCGCCTCCCGCCACTTCACCCTCGCGCCCATCTTCAGCAGCGAATTCTGGTAGATCCGCGACGCCAGCCAGATGGTGCCTGCGGTGGTCACGGCCAGGATGGCGAGCGAGACGAGCGGCTCCCACCAGGCGGCGGTTCCGAGGAAGAGGCGCACGGGCATGCCGACCGGGGCGGAGAACGGAACGTACGACATGATCGTCAGCACCAGGGGGTTGGCGTTGAAAAACACGACAGCGAAGTACGGCAGCATCACGAGCATCGTCACCGGGGTGGTGGTTGAGCTGATGTCTTCCTGACGGGAGACCATCGACGCGGTCGCCGCGAAGAGCGAGGCGAGCAGGACGAAACCGATGGCGAAGAACACGACGAACCAGACGATCGGCATTCCGAGCCCGGTGAGGAGGTCCGTCTGCCCGAGGATCGTCAGCCCGATGATCGACAACACCGCGGTGAGCGCGATCTGACCGAACGCGAGGATCGAATTGCCCAGGACCTTGCCTGCGAGAAGCGCCTGCACTGGGATGGCGGACATGAGGATCTCGACCACGCGGGTCTGCTTCTCCTCGACGACGTTCTGGGCGATGGTCGAGCCGAAGGTCATCGCTGACATGAAAAAGACGATCCCGAAGCCGAGCGAGACCAGGTAGGTGATGAACGGATTCGTCGGGCTCTCGTCGAGCAGCGTCACTGGAGGGGACACACTCAACTGGCTGACCAGCGCAGCAGGAACCTCGCTGTCGGCGAGAATTCCGATACCGAGCGGCGTCGAACCGTCTGGCACGATCGCGGCATCGACGGTGCCGTCGCGCACCAGCTCGGTGGCCGCCTCCACGCTCGCGACCTCGGTCACGTCCAGGCGGCCGCCGTTGCCGATCGACTGCCCAGCTGCGCCCACAACAGCGACCGGCGTCGTGTCGTTGCTGCTGTTCTGCGCGGTGAAGCCGCCGATGAGGATCGACGCGAGCACGAGAAGAAGCAGGATGCCGGTGGAGATCAGGAAGACCCTGCTCCGCAACCGCATCGTGATCTCGCGTTCGGCGACGAGCCAGGTGCTTTGGGCGAAGCGCGGGGCCTGGGGTCGGATGGTCGATGTGCTCATCGGATGACCTCTCGGAAGATCTGGGCGAGTGACGGATGCCGGGGGGCGAAGGTGGCGACGTCGCCACGGCCTATGGCGTCCCGGAGAACCGCCTGTGCGGTCGACTCGGCGTCGACATCGAAGAGGGCATAGCTGCCGTCGAAGTCGACAACACTGACCCCGGGGACCGAACGCAACCAGCCGGCATCCCCGCTGGAGATGAGCTCATACCGCAGCGTGGAGTGGCTGGCGCGGAGTGCCTCACGGGACCCGTTCGCGCGGATCGACCCGTTGGCGATGATGACGAGGTCGTCGCAGAGGCGTTCGACGATGTCGAGCTGGTGTGAAGAGAACAGCACGGGGGTGCCGGCGAGTGCGCGGTCCTTCAGCACACCGACCACGACGTCGACGGCGAGCGGGTCGAGACCGGAGAACGGTTCGTCGAGGATGAGCACATCCGGGTCGTGGACGAGAGCGGCGGCGATCTGGGCCCGCTGCTGGTTGCCGAGGGAGAGGCTCTCCACCGTCGAACCGGCGCGCTCGCCGAGTCCGAGCTGTTCGAGCAGGTTTCCCGCGTTCCGCTTCGCGGCAGTGACGGACAGACCGTGCAGCCGGGCCAGGTAGACGAGTTGTTCCTCGACCTTCATCTTCGGGTACAGCCCGCGTTCCTCCGGCATGTAGCCGAAGCGTCTCCGGTCCTCGGGGGTGACTTTCGACCCACCAAGGGTGACGGTTCCGCTGTCCGAGGAGAGCACGCCGAGGATGATGCGCATGGTGGTCGTCTTGCCTGCCCCGTTGCCTCCGACGAAACCCGTCATCCGGCCCGGAACGACATCGAAGCTGACGTCGGTGAGGACGCGGGCCGTTCCATAGTGCTTGTTGACGTCTCGAATCTCGAGCATGCTGCCTCCCTGTGTGACGCTGACTTCACGATACGACCGTGAAGCGGCCGGTGGCATCCGCACGCGGAGGGGTCTTTCAAGGCGCAGGGTCTGCGCCGCATGGGGGAGCCGGGCATACGCTGGGCTGGTGTCTCCCATCACCCCCATCCGCCGCGCGCTCTCCGCCGGGCCACGACGGACGCGACTGCCGCGCGACGTCGTGGTGCTCGGCGTCATCGCCTTTTTCGTGATGGTCGGATTCGGTGTGGTCGTGCCCGTTCTGCCTGTGTACGTGCGCAGTTTCGGCGTCGGCTACCTCGAGGTCGGTGCCGTCGTGTCAGCGTTCGCGCTCATGCGGTTCGTCGCCAGCCCGTTCTGCGGGCGACTGATCGACTGGCTGGGTGAGCGGGCTCTGCTCGCGATCGGTATCGGAATCGTCGCGGTGTCGAGTGCGCTTGTGGGGTTCGCCGGCAGTTATGTCGAGGTACTGCTGTTGCGCGGCGCCGGCGGAATCGGGTCGGCGATGTTCTCGGTCTCGGCGATGACCCTGCTTCTGCGGTCGACACCTGCTTCTTCCCGCGGTCGCTCGGTGAGTTTCTACCACGGCGGTTTCCTGCTCGGCGGGATGGCTGGCCCGGCGATCGGTGGCGTCCTGGCATCCGTGTCGCTGACCGCGCCGTTTTTCTTCTATGCGGGAACGCTCGCTGTCGCCGGTCTTGTCGGCCTCCTCCTGCTGCAACGGAAATCCGTGGACGTCGAGGACACCGCCGCTGGGCCGGTGGTCTCGTTGCGCACGGTGCTGCGCGATCCGCGGTTCCGGGCGGCCTGCCTGGCCAACTTCGCCAACGGGTGGACCTCGCTCGGCGTGCGGAGCGCCCTGATCCCCGTGCTCGTCGTGGACGTGCTTGACGGGACGGCGGCGTGGACCGGTGTGGCGTTCGCGATCGCCGCGGTCGTGCAGACGATCACGCTCGGCCCCGCCGGCCGGTTCGTGGACACGGTCGGCCGCCGGCCGGCGATTTTTGGCGCTTATCTTGTGGCGGCCGGCACGATCCTCGCCATCTCGATCGCGCCGAACTTCGCGGTGCTCACGGTTCTGCTCTGCGTCTACGGTGTCGCAGCGGCATTCATGGGAACCGCCCCGGCGGCTGCTGTCGGCGACGCCACCGCAGGGGCTCGGGGTGGGCGTCCCGTCGCCCTGTTCTCCATGGCGAGTGACCTCGGTGCGATCGCAGGGCCGCTCGTCGCCGGCTGGCTCGTCGATGTGGCATCTTTCCCGGCCGCGCTCGGTGTGGCGGCCGTGTTTCTCATGATCGCGGCCCTGTCGGCGCTGCGGATGCCGCGCGAGCGTGCGTGACAGCGCCGCCTGGCGATCGGCCGGCAGGCCCGTGTTCCCAACTTCGGAGATTTCAGAGTGAAGGGGGATCTTCGGTCGGTTACGAGCTGATAGGGCGAAAATCTCCGAAGTTGCAAACAGTTCGACCGTGTCGGGCAGCTGGACGTCCATGCAGAGGACGTCTGGCGGGAGTTCCGCGGGTCAACGCTTCGGCGCCGGTGGCCGCCTCCCCGAGATGTTGCCGATCAGTAGCTTTGGCACATGCCGTTCACCGCCGGCGATGAAGGTGCCGGCATCCGTCGTGAGGCGGACGTCACGTCGCATCGGGGTCGGCGGCCAGCGGAAGCCGCGACAAAGGCTCCGACGCCCCGTCAGCACCCCACAGGGCCGTCACCCCGGCCGCCAGCCGCGACTCCAGCCCGTCGAGCGCCCGCACCACGAAGATGGTGGCGGATGCGGTCGGGGCCGATTTCTCGAAACCGTTCGCGATCGCGCGCACCCACGTCTCCGCCGCAGCCTTGGCGGCGGCATAGTTGGCACCGCCCGGCATCGGTTTATCCAGCGTCGTGGTGGAGACGATGGCGAGCCGGCCGGCATCAGATGCGTGCAGGTCCTCGACGAAGACGCGAGTGGTGTTGCGAAGCGTTGTGAACACGCGGGAATGAAGGAACTCCCAGTCCTCGTCCGTCTGGCCGGCAAAGCCACCGCCGCCGCGCCACCCGCCGACGAGGTGGATCAGCCCGTCGATCCGCCCGTGTTCCGCGTGGATGCGCTCACGCAACCCGATCACATCGTCGAACCGGGCGAGGTCGCAGACGTAGCCGATGGCATCCGGGACCTCAGCCGTTACCACGCGCAACCGTTCGGCGTTCGAGCCGACAGCGATCACGCGGGCGCCGTGAGCGGCGAGGTCACGGCCCACGGCGATGCCCGCAGCGCTGGTCGCGCCGGCGAGAAGCACGGTGCGACCAGCGACGGCCGGAGCGGGGTCAGTCACGACCGGTGATCCCCGCGGTGGACTCGATCACGTCGCGCAACTTCTTCGAGAGTGCCTCGTAGAACATGCTGAGCGGGAATTCGTCATCCATGACCAGATCGGTGTGCCCCTTCGGAGCACCGGTGAGGACGTCGTCGGCCAGGCCACGCGCCCACGCCGAAGCGGGGTGAGGCTCGACCGTGCCAGAGACGAGTTCGTAGGCAGCGAGCCAGTGAGAAACCTTCGGCCGGTCGATGGATCGCCAGTACAGCTCGTCGATCGCGTTGCCGAGAGCGACGACGACGTCAGGCACCTCAGCCCAGTCGATCGTCAGTGCCGTGTCGGTCCAGTGCAGAACGTGGTGCTGGTGCAGCCAGGCGAACAGCAGCTGGCCGCCGAGTCCGTCGTAGTTGCGCACCCGGCTTCCGGTCAGCGCGAACCGGAAGATCCGGTCGAAGATGACCGCGTACTGCACAAGTTTCGCATGGGCGAGGATTTCGGTCTCAACGTCGGTGAGCTCCGCAGGGCTCTGCGCCGACAGGGTGCGTTCGAGTTTGACCGATTCCCGGAACGCCGTGAGGTCGCACCTCAGTTCCTCCAGGGAGTAGAGGAAGAACGGCATCCGCTGCTTGATCATGAACGGGTCGAACGGGAGGTCACCACGCATGTGCGTGCGGTCGTGGATCAGGTCCCACATGACGAAGGTTTCCTCGGCCAGCTCCTGGCTCTCGAGAAGAGCCTGCGCTTCGGCCGGCAACTCGAGCTTCGTGATCTCAGCGGCCGCTTCCACCACCCGGCGGAAACGTGCGGCCTCACGGTCGGCGAAGATCGCACCCCAGGTGAACGTCGGGATGGCGCGCATGGAGACCGTCTCAGGGAACAGAACCGCTGAGTTGGTGTCGTACCCTGGAGTGAAATCGAGGAACCGGATCGGCACGAACAGCTTGTTCGAGTAGTCCCCGGCCTCCAGGTGCGCGATGAACTCCGGCCACACGACCTCGATCAGCACGGCTTCGACGAGTCGGTCGGTGGATCCGTTCTGCGTGTACATCGGGAACAGCACCAGGTGGGTGCGCCCGTCGGCGCGGTGTTCCTGCGGCTGGAACGCCATCAGCGAGTCGTAGAAGTCCGGAACGCCGAACCCGTCCCGTGCCCAGCGCTCGACATCGACGATGACAGCGTTGAGATAAGCGGCATCCCAGGGGAACAGCGGCGCCAGGTCGCGCACCGCACCGACAATCATCGCGACGTGCTCGCGTGCCATGCCGTGGGCATCCGGGTCCGGGATCGAACCGTCCTTGACCTGCAACGGGCGGATGCCGACGGCTGCGGCCTTGAGACGGAGCCAGGCCGGGTGGGTGCGGAGGGCACATGCGTCCTCGAGCACCTCGGGCTCGCCAACGATCACGTGTGCGTGAGATTCAGACATAACAACCCTCCCGGCATCGATTCGAACAGTGTGAATCGAGCGTAGCCGGGGAGGGTCAGGCGTTTCTTTGACTCTTACGAAGGTTGGCTGCGCCTTTTGCGCAGGTCACGCAGGTTAACTGCGCGGGCCCGGAGCGCGGTCGGTTCGGCGCGGTTCTTCCAGACAGGGCCGGGAGAGTACGGCGAAGGTGACGTGTTTCCCGGAGTCGGGGCGACTGAGTTCCTCGATCAACCTCTCCGGTCGGTACAGCTGGCGACCCACGAGTCTGCGCTGGTTCACCCGATGCGGACCAGTACACGCGGTACGCCGGGTGTTTTCGTCCGGGACGGGTGACGTCGCGCGTGAAGCGACGGGTGCCGCGGGTCAGCGCCAGCGCGGTCAGCTCCAGCGTTTGTTCACCCAGCGTTCGAACAGCCCGACAAGAGAATCGGTGAGCTTGCCGAGCAGGGCGAGCAGCACGATGGCCAGGAAGATGCGGTCGAGCCGGCCGTTGTTCTGCGAATCGCTGAGCAGGAACCCCAGCCCCATGGACGCGCCCAGCAACTCGGCGGCGACGAGGAACAACCACGCCTGGGCGAGGGCGAGGCGCAGGCCGGAGACCACGGAGGGCAGGACGGCAGGCAGCTGCACCGTGGTGAAGAGCCGGGCGCCGTTGAGGCCGAAGGCTCGCCCTGCCTCAACGAGCTGACGGTCGACGTGCCGCAGCGCGGCCGAGACGGTCGTGTAGACCGGGAAGAACGCACCGATGGCGATGAGGGTGATCTTCGATTCCTCGCCGTACTTCAGCCAGATAATGAGGAGCGGCACCCAGGCGAGGGAGGGCACAGCGCGGATGGCGCCGAGGCTGGGGGCGAGCAGGATGTCACCCAGTCGCGACAGTCCGACGACGGCGCCGAACAGCAGGCCGAGGACGGCGCCGATGCTGAACCCGATCAGGACCCGTTGGGTGGAGATGGCGGTGTACTGCCCCAGCTGGCCGCGCTGAATCAGGTCGATCGCTGCATCCCACACCATGACCGGCGATGGGAGCTGAGAAACGGGCACGAGTTCGAGTGTGGTGACCAGCTGCCAGACGACGAGCACGATCGCGGGCACAAGCGCGCCGCCGCCGATGATGAACCAGCTGCGCCGGGTGAGCGGCACCCGGCCTGCTGCACTGTCGGCAGCACGGTCGGCCGCGTCGGATCGAGCGGCCACCTCGGCGCGCGGGTCCACCGCGACGGGAAGGCCGGGGTAACCGCCCGCGGATGCCTGCACCCGTTCGTTCGTCGTCAGGTTGTCGTTGGAGCTCATGCTCGGTCCTCTTGCAGTGGGGTGGCGGGGGATCCGGAAGCCGGACCCCCGCCGGGCGACTAGCCGATCGCGTCGGCGTCGGCCTTCTTCGCGAATGTGTCGTTGATGATGGTGTCGAGCGCCTCATCGACGGCGTCCTGCGACTGGACGTCACCGGTCTCGACGAAGATCGGGCCGATGATCGCGAGGACATCGCGCTGTGCGCTGCCCGGGATCGGGTCGACGTCGAGGTTTGAACGCTCGGTGATCACGTTGGTGGCGACCTCGAGGTCCAGAGCTGCGACATCCGCCAGGATCTGCGCCGTCTCCTCAGGGTTCTCCGCTGCCCATGCTCGAGCGTGCTCGTAGGCGTTCACGACCGTCTGCGCGAGGTCCGGCTTCTCCTTGATGAAGGTTTCAGTGGCGTTGAGAAACCCGTAGCTGTTGAAGTCGACGTTGCGGTAGATCAGCTTCGCGCCGGCCTTCTCGGCGCCGGCCATGATCGGGTCGAGCCCGGACCAAGCATCGACGGAACCGTTCTGAAGCGCGGCCCAGCCGTCGGCGTGCTGGAGGTTCTCGATCGTCACGTCGTCCTGGCTCAGGCCGGCCTCTTCAAGCGCCTGCAGCAGGAAGAAGTACGGGTCGGTTCCCTTGGTCGCGGCGATCTTCTTGCCCTTGAGCTCGGCGACGTCCGTGATGGCGGAGTTCGGTCCGACGACGAGAGCGGACCATTCGGGTTGCGAGTACAGGTCGATCACCTGGATCGGCGAGCCGTTGGCGCGGGCGAGCAATGCAGCCGAACCAGCGGTCGACCCGACGTCGACGGCGTTGGCGCGGAGGGCCTCGTTAGCCTTGTTCGAGCCGGCCGACTGGATCCAGTTGACCGTCACGTCCTGCTCTGCGAGGGCCTCTTCGAGCCACCCCTTCTCCTTGAGGACGAGCGAGAGCGGGTTGTATGTGGCGAAATCGATGTTGAGCTCGCCGCCGGTGGTGACGATCTCACCGGCGGAGTCGGTCTTCGACTCCGATGATCCGGCGGAGTTCTCCCCGGCGACGCAACCGGTCAGGAGGAGGGCGGCAGCGCCGGCGACGAGCGCCGCGGCTGAGATGCGTTTGCGAATCATGGAAATCCTTCTGCTGGGTGCTGGGTGCTTCGTGCCGGGGTCAGTACGGGAAGTGCGGGATCGCGGTGGTCGACTCGACGCCTCTGGCCTGCCCGTGACGGTCGATGCCGAGGCCATCGAGGAGGCGGCCTCGCAGCTCGGCGAGTTCCGCCGAACCCCGGTCCCGGGGACGTGCGCCCGGCACCACGACCTCCTGGGCGATGGTCGAACCGTCGACCCCGCTCTGCCGACCGAGCAGGATGATCCGGTCGGCGAGCTGGAGGGCCTCGTCGACGTCATGCGTCACGAGGAGAACCGTTGTCGGGGCGGCGGCGTGCACGTCGAGGAGGAGGTCCTGCATCTTGAGACGGGTGAGGGCGTCGAGGGCTCCGAACGGTTCGTCGAGGAGCAGGACGCCCGGGTTGCGGGCAAGTGCACGAGCGAGGGATGCCCGCTGCGCCATCCCGCCGGAGATCTCACGGGGCCGGTGGCCGGCGAAGTCTCCGAGGCCCACGAGATCGATCAACCGTGCGACCCGCGCGGCGCCGTCGGATTTGGAGGTACCACGCGGCAGACCGAGCGCGACGTTCTCGGTGATGCTCCGCCAGGGGAGAAGCCGAGGCTCCTGGAACCCCACGGCCGTCCGGGAGTCGAAGCCGACGACGGGGGAACCGTCGATGAGGACCCGCCCGGCCGATGCGGAGTCCAGGCCACCCGCGATCCGCAGAAGCGTCGACTTTCCGCAGCCGCTCGTGCCGAGGATCGCCAGCACCTCTCCGGGCTTCACGGTGATCGACACATCCCGGAGGACGGTTCGGGATGCACCGCGTTCACTGGGGAAGGACCGGCCGACGGACGCGAACTCGACCGAGTATGCGGCATCCGTCGACCCGGATGCAGCAGAGGCGCTGCCGGGAAGAACCGGTGCGGCGCTGTGAGGGGGCATACGGAACTTCCGAAGGAGGATGGAGCGGAGCGGGTAGACCAACGGTACTGACGCGCTTGCGCAGGTGCCCACCGAGCCGAAACACTGTGTAACACTTGCGGGCACGAGCACATCCAGCCGGAGAGGAGCAGGGCATGGTCGTCGTCGACAATGCGGTGTACGTCCGCGGACAACGCGTGGCCAGCCCGCCGAGCCTCGACGACACCTACGAGGTCCTGCACGAGAAACACGGCATGGCGTGGATCGGGCTGTACCGCCCGGATGAGGCGGAACTGCACTCGGTGGCCGCGGAATTCGGCCTGCACACGCTCATGATCGAGGACGCACTCCGCGGTCACCAGCGGCCGAAGATGGAACGGTACGGCGACACCCTCCTGGCCGTGTTCAAAGCTGCCCGCTACCTCGACACCGAGGAACGCGTCGAGTTCGGTGAGGTCCACATCATCCTCGGTCCCGACTTCGCGATCACCGTACGGCATTCCGAGACGCCGAACATCGGTGCGATCCGGAAGCGGCTGGAGGCTAACGCGAACCTGCTGGCGCGCGGACCGGAGGCGGTGCTCTATGCCGTGATCGACGAGATCGTCGACGGCTACGCACCGGTTCTCGCCGGGCTCCAGAACGACATCGACGAAATCGATGACGCCCTGTTCACCGAGGGCAAGGAATCGTCGAAACGCATCTACGCCCTCAGCCGCGAGGTGATCGAATTCCAGCGGGCGACGAAACCGCTCATCGGAGTGTTCGACGCGCTCACCGCCGGTTTCGAGAAGTACGACGTCGACGTCGAACTCCGCCGCCACCTCCGAGACGTCCACGACCACGTGCTCCGGGTGATCGAACGAGCGGATGCTTTCCGTGCGGTCCTTCAGAACGCCCTCACGGTGAACAGTGCTCTCGTCGGGCAGCGCCAGAACGAGGAGACCAGGAGGTTGTCCGAGGCGAGCTACGCGCAGAGCGAGCAGGTCAAGAAGATTTCGAGTTGGGCGGCGATCCTCTTCGCCCCGACGCTCATCGGAACCATCTACGGGATGAACTTCCGCCACATGCCCGAA
Organism: Mycetocola sp.; assembly: GCF_025464835.1. Taxonomy (GTDB): domain Bacteria; phylum Actinomycetota; class Actinomycetes; order Actinomycetales; family Microbacteriaceae; genus Mycetocola_A. Next base: position 62,738 of record NZ_JAODMP010000085.1, read on the forward strand.
CTGGACTGGCCGCTCGGATATCCGTTGGCATTGCTCCTCATGGCGGGGATGAGTGCCGTGCTCTATGTCGTGTTCAGGAAGAACAAATGGCTGTGACACCGTCCGTCGTCTGGTTCCGCGACGACCTGAGGCTTGACGACAACCCGGCACTCTGCGCGGCGATCCGCCGCGACGGACCCGTCGTTGCCGTGTACGTGCTGGATGAGGAGTCCGCTGGTTTCCGTCCGTACGGTGGGGCCGCGAAATGGTGGCTTCATAACAGTCTTGTGTCGCTCGCCAAGGGGCTGGACGAACGTGGCGCTGAACTCGTCCTGCGCCGCGGACCCGCCGAGCAGGTCCTCCCGTTGGTTGTGGCGGAGACCGGCGCTGGCGCGGTGTTCTGGAATCGGCGTTACGGGGCCGCTGAGCGTGCGGTCGACGCCCGGTTGAAGACGGCGCTCCGCGACGTCGACGTCGACGTCGCAAGTTTCGCCGCCACGCTTCTCTACGAGCCGTGGGCCATCGCGAACGGTCAGGGGGCGCCATACTCGGTATTCACACCGTTCTGGCGGGCCTGCCAGGCGGCCCCGCCGCCCCGCGCTCCGTTCGATTCCCCGGCTGCGATCGATGGGTGGGTCGGGCAGGTGGCAACCGACAACCTCGACGGATGGCGGTTACTGCCGACAAAACCGGACTGGGCAGGCGGCTTCCGCGAATCGTGGGAGCCTGGTGAGGCATCCGCCCACCGCCTGCTCGAGCAATTCCTGTCAGACAAGCTCGACGACTACGCCGATGAACGCGACATCCCCGGGCAGTCGGCGACGTCAGGGCTGTCACCGCACCTGCGCTGGGGGGAGATCAGCCCCTACCGGGTGCTGCACGAGACCGAGGAAGCGCGGCGTGGCGCCACCGGCCGGAGGGCGGAAGGCGCCACACGGTTCGTCACCGAACTGGGCTGGCGCGAGTTCGCCTCGCACGTGCTCTTCGCCACCCCGGATCTCGCCACCGTCAACTGGCGGCGTGAGTTCGACGCGTTCCCGTGGCCGCCGCTGAACGAGGATGCCCTTCGTGCGTGGCAGCGCGGGCGAACCGGCATCCCGATCGTCGACGCCGGCATGCGGGAACTGTGGCGCACCGGCGCGATGCACAACCGGGTGCGTATGATCGTCGCTTCGTTCCTCATCAAGAACCTTCTCATCGACTGGCGACACGGTGAGCAATGGTTCTGGGACACCCTCGTCGACGCCGACGCGGCCAATAATGCGTTCAACTGGCAGTGGATCGCTGGTTCGGGCGCGGATGCCGCCCCCTATTTCCGCATCTTCAACCCCGAGTTGCAGGCGAAGAAGTTCGACCCGCACGGCGAGTACATCCGGCAGAACGTTCCCGAGTGGGGAACCGATGCCTATCCACAGCCGATCGTCGACCTCGCAGAGACCCGCAAGGCAGCGCTCGCCGCGTACGACGTGGTGACCCGCGCGAAGCGGGCATCCGGCGAGACTCAGGACGCTGACGCGGCGGTGTAGTGGGTAGGCGCGCACAACGAGCCGCCGTCAGCCCGAACGAAGACGTCTGTCGTCCACTCGTCGGCGTCGAACCGGTGGCCTCGATAGTGCGCGGTATCGGTGATGCGGGCCGTGCGGATGGCGGTATCTCCGAGGAGACGCACTCGGGTGGGCCCGACTCTTCCTCCACCGAACCTGAAGGCGGCGAGGGCACGTCCATGATCAAAGCCCGTGCTCGGCCAGCCACGGTGAGAGGAGAGCGAGGAACTGGTCCGGATGCTCCACGCTCGGCAGATGAGCGGTGTTCGGAAAGACGTGCCGGCAGGCGCCGGGGATCGTTGCGGCAAGGTACTCGAACTGCACGAGCGCCGGGGTGATGTCGAACTCGCCGACCGTGACAAGGGCCGGGATGTCCAGGTCGACCACCCGGTCGTACGCCGGCGGTTCGAGTTCGTCCGCAGCAGCCTCCACTCCGGGTCGATGGTGCAGGTTGGCACGGCCGAGCTCGTAGGCGAATCGGACGAATTCGGGGTTCAGATCCTCTTCGCTCCTGAGCGGACCGATTGCCCACAGTCTCGTCTCCAGGTCGACCATCCTGCCGAAATCCCGGTCCTCCCAGGCCCGGTCGAGTTCGGAGCAGAGCGCTTCCTCCTGGTCGGTGAGTTCCACCTCGGGGAACCCGCCGGGGCCGGATCCGATGGTGACGAGACCGGCAACGCGGTCCGGCGTCTCCACGGCGACGTCGAGGGCGATGCGGCCGCCGAGCGACGCCCCGACGAAGGTCGCCCGGGCGATGCCGAGATGGTCGAGGATGGCGCGGGCGTCGTCACGGTTGGAGAACCCGGATGCCTCGCAGTCGGTTCGCCCGAAGCCGCGGCAGTCGTAGCGGAGAACGTAGTGTTCCGCAGCCAGGGTTTCGATGAGCGGGTCCCACATCCGCCCGGTCGCGATGCCTGCGTGCAGGAGGAGGAGTGGTTCGCCTGAGGCGTGGCCGGCTGTCTCGTAGAAAAGCCGGGCTCCCGGCACGTCGACGTGGGGCATTCTTCGAGGGTAGCGGCGCATCCGCGACGCAGCTAGGGCAGAGCGGATTCTGGTCGGAGCGCCGCGCCGTGCATGACAGGATTGACCCGTGTCTGGCGTCCTCACGGGTTTCGGCGTCATCGGCGCCATCATTGCGATCGGTTATATCGTCGGCCGGCTCGACCTCCTCGGGCGGCACGGGCAACCGGTGATCGCGAGGACCGTCTTCTTCGTCCTCTCGCCGTTCCTGCTCTTCACCGTGCTCGCTGACGCCGAGGTCGAGCGGTTGTTCTCCCCGCTCCTCGTGGTTTCCCTTCTCGCTGCGGTGGCCGCGTTCGCGGTGTTCCTCGTCGTCGCCGCCGTGTTCTGGCGCCGAAAACTGCCTGAGGCGACCATCGGAGCATTGTCCTCCGGATATGTGAACGCCAACAACATCGGCATTCCTGTCTCGGTCTACGTGCTCGGTGATGCCGCGTACTCGGCACCCGTCGTGCTTCTCCAGCTGCTCTTCTTCGCTCCCATCGCGCTGACGCTTCTCGATATCGGAACCGGCGGGAAGGCATCCGTCGGTCGCATCCTCAGCCAGCCGTTCCGTAATCCGATCATCATCGGATCGCTGCTCGGGCTGCTCGTGTCGGTCACGGGGCTCGAGATCCCGGATCCGGTGCTGGAACCGTTCCGGTTGATCGGGGCTGCAGCGCTTCCGATGATGCTGATCAGTTACGGGATGTCGCTGTACGGTACGAAGATCCTCGAGCCCGGTGGCAGCAGGCGCGACATCATGCTGGCAACGACGATCAAGCTTGCGGTCATGCCGGTCGCGGCCTGGCTGATCGGGCAATACGGCTTCGGTATCACCGGCCAGGAGCTCTTCGCCATCGTCGTGCTTGCCGGCCTTCCCACGGCGCAGAACGTCTTCAATTACGCCCAGCGCTACGACCGCGGAGTGTTGCTTGCCCGCGACACGATCCTGCTGACGACGGTCGGCTCGGTCGGGGTCCTTCTCGTGGTGTCGTTCCTGCTGCACTGACCCGTACTGCTTCGGGTACGGGATCACTCAGTCCGGACGGGTACACGCGTTCCGCCGGGGGTGAATTCGTCCGGACCGGGTGAAACGGTGCGAGCGCCGCCTCCCGCCCGAATCGAACGCCGCTCTTGACCGCGAAACTAAACCGGTATAGCTTGACCCTAAACCGGTTAAGTTCCGATCTCAGTGCGGAGGCGACATGGCTCAACGTAAGCCGACGATCACCGATGTCGCGCGCACGGCCGGCGTCAGCAAAGGCCTCGTCTCCTTCGCCCTCAACGACAAGCCAGGCGTCTCGCCCGAAACCCGTAAGCGGATCCTCGACATCGCCGGGGACCTCGGCTGGCGTCCCAGCCTCTCCGCCCGTTCGCTGTCGACGAGTACGTCATACGCGCTCGGTCTTGTCATCCGCCGCAAAGCTGAGGTGATCAGTGCCGACCCGTTCTTCCCCGCATTCATCGCCGGCGTCGAATCCGTCCTCGCGGAGGAAGGTCGTGCCCTCGTCCTCAGCGTCGTCCCGGATGCCGCAGCCGAACTGCGCAGTTACCGCACCCTCGCCGGCGACAACCGGGTCGACGGTGTGTTCCTCACAGACCTCCGCAACGCCGATGAGCGCTTCGGTCTGCTCGCCGAACTCGGCCTGCCGGCCGTCGCCCTCGGCCGCCCAGACCCTGCCGTGCCCTTCCCTTCCGTGCAGCTTGATGACACTCGCGGCATCGCCGAGGCGGTCGCCCACCTCGCAAGCCTCGGGCACTCACGCATTGCACATGTCGCGGGCGACCCGCACATGATGCACGGCGGTCGTCGCCGCAGCTCCTTCGACGACGCGATGCGCGATGCGGGACTCGACCCCGCTCTCGTCGTTGAAACCGACTTCTCCGCCTCCAGCGGGGCGGATGCCACCCGGCGGCTTCTCGACGACGTTCGGCCTCCGACCGCGATCGTCTACGCCAACGACCCGATGGCCATCGCCGGGCTTGGGGTGGCGCAGCAACGCGGACTTCGCGTCCCGCATGACCTGTCGATCACCGGCTTCGACGGAACCGACATCTCCGGCTATGTCTACCCGGCCCTCACCACGATCACGAGCGACCCCGTCGAATGGGGCAGGGTCGCCGCTCGCTCCCTGCTCGAACTTGTCGCCTCTGGTTCGGTCGACAGCGTCGAGCTTCCCCCCGCCTCGCTCCTCATCCGAGCATCCACCGGCCCAGCACCATCCCACCGCGGCTCCGATGCCGCACACAGTTAAGGAGAAAACCCGTGCAACGACGCACTCTCATCTCGGCGACAGCCACAGCGGCCGCCGCTCTCCTCGCGCTCACCGCGTGCTCGGGAGGAGGCGCAGCCGACTCGGATGCCCTCACCTCCCGTGGCGACATCACCATCTGGTATTCCAACAACGAGCAGGAAGTCGCCTGGGCCAAGGCCATGGTCGACGCCTGGAACGCTGAGAACCCCGAGGAGCAGATCAAAGCCCAGGAGATTCCGGCCGGTGACTCGAGTGAAGAAGTCATCGGAGCCGCGATCACCGCCGGCACCGCGCCCTGCCTCGTCTTCAACACCGCGCCATCCGCCGTCGGCCAGTTCCAGAAGCAGGGCGGTCTCGTCGACCTCGCCTCCTTCGAAGACGGAACGGCATACATCGAAGAACGCAGCGGGGAGTCTGCGGAGCAATATCGTGCGCCCGAAGGTGGTTACTTCCAGATGCCGTGGAAGTCGAACCCGGTGATGATCTTCTACAACAAGGACAAGTTCACTCAGGCCGGTCTTGATCCGGAGAACCCGGCGCTGTCGACCTACGACGACTTCCTCGCCACGTCGAAGACCCTCGTCGAATCGGGGGCGGCGCAGTTCGCCATCAACCCGTCTCCGACGAGCCAGTTCTTCCAGGTCGGCTTCGACTTCCTCCCGCTGTTTGCGGCTGAAAGCGGAGGCAAGGGGCTCGTCGAAGACGGTAAAGCGACGTTCGCCGGCGAAGAGGGGCTCGCCGTCGGCGAATTCTGGAAGTCGCTCTACGATCAGGGCTTCTCTGGTCGCGAGGAAGTCCAGGGAGACGCCTTCGCCGACGGCGTATCGGCGATGTCGATCGTCGGCCCATGGGCCATCTCCGTTTACGGCGACAGCATCAACTGGGGTTCGGTGCCCGTGCCCACGAGCAGTGGCATCGCTCCGGAGGAGACCTACACCTTCAGCGACGCCAAGAATGTCGGCCTCTACTCGGCCTGCAAGAACCAGGCGACAGCCTGGGACGTGCTCAAGTTCGCAACGAGCGAGGAGCAGGACGGTCAGCTGCTCGAGCTGACCGGACAGATGCCGCTCCGGGCGAACCTTCCTGACACGTACCCGGACTACTTCGAAGCGAACCCTGCTTACACGCAGTTCGGCGACCAGGCATCCCGCACCGTCGAGGTGCCTGCAGGAAGTAACACCGTCGAGATGATGCAGGACCTCCGTGACGCATACACCAAGGCTGTCATCTCGGGTGAGGGCGACCTCGAAGAAGCTCTGAAGGGGGCTGCCGAGAAGGTCGACGCTCTGGCCGAAGAGGGATGAGCCATGTCATCCGAAACGCTCGGCCGGTCTCCGGGGGTTGCCAGCCCCCGAGGACCGGCCGGGGCGGGATCGCGCAAGCGACCCGTAGTTCAACGCGTCTTCGGTAAGAACCCGCTCGGCGCACTTCTCAGCACGCCGTACCTGATCTTCCTGGCCGTGGTCTTCGCGTACCCGCTCGTCTTTGCGTTCTACATGTCGCTCCACGACTACTTCTTCTCTGCACCGGGGGCCGTCGTCGATCGTCCGTTCATCGGGATCGACAATTACGTCGCGGCGCTCACCGACCCGCAGGTTCTCCAGTCCTTCCGTAACGTCGGTGTGTTCCTCATCATCAACGTGCCGCTCACGGTAATTTTGGCGATTGTCCTCGCCACAGCGCTCAACCGTGTCGTGCACTTCCGCGCGTTCCTGCGGGTCAGCTTTTATGTGCCGTACGTCACGGCGAGCGTGGCCGTTGTCGCCGTGTGGCTGTTCATGTTCAGTGGCAACGGGCTTATCAACAACGTCATCGGCCCGCTGGCGCCGGACCCGTCGTGGCTGATCAACCCGACCCTGGCCATGCCGACCATCGCCCTGTACGTCACCTGGAAACAGCTGGGCTTCTTCATCCTGCTCTACCTCGCTGCTCTCCAGAATGTGCCGAATGAACTGTATGAGTCGGCGTCGACCGACGGGGCAGGTCCGATCCGGTCCTTCTTCTCGGTGACGGTCCCTGGCGTGAGACCGGCGACAGCGCTCGTGCTCATGCTGGCCACCATCACCGGAGCGAACCTGTTCACCGAGCCGTATCTCCTCACCGGGGGCGGCGGGCCGAACGGGGCGTCTAGCTCCCCGGTCTTCGTCATGTACCAGGAGGGCCTGCAGCAGGGTAAACCCGGCTTCGCCGCTGCGATCGGCGTCGTGCTGGTCATCATCGTCCTCACCATCGCCCTGCTTGAAAACCGGTTCGCCGGTGGAAAGGAAGAATGATGTCTGCGCAACGCCGCGTTCCAGGACAGCTCAGCCGCGGACAGGCGATCCTTCGAGGGGTCGTACTCGGCCTGGGTGCGCTGGTCTTCCTCTTCCCGTTCTACTACATGGTGATCGGTTCGCTGCAGAGGTTCCCGGACACCTCGCTCGGGGGGATCTTCCCGAATCCGGCGAACATCACCGGTGCGAACTACGTCGCGATCAACGAGCGGATCAACCTGTTCTCCGGTCTGATCAACTCCGGCATCTTCGCCGGCGGCGTCGTCCTCGGCACCGTCCTGTTCGGCATGGTCACCGGCTATGCGCTTGCGGTGCTGAAATGGCGCGGGCGCGGTGCGACATTCGCTCTCGCGCTGCTGGTGCAGACCATTCCCTTTCAGCTGCTCATGATCCCGCTCTACGTGATGATCGCGCGCGACTACGGCCTCGGCGACACTCACCTGGGCATGATCCTGCCGTACCTCATCAACTCGACCGCTGTGGTCATCTTCCGCCAGTACTTCCTGCAGATTCCGAAGGAACTGTTCGACGCCGCGAGGATCGACGGCGCAAGTGAACTGCGTGTGCTCTGGCAGGTGGCGATCCCGCTTGTGCGTCCAGCGCTGGTCACGGTCATCCTGATCACCTTCATCGGCCCGTGGAACGAATTCCTCTGGCCGTTTCTCATCACAAAGGAAGCCAGCCTGCAACCGCTCGCTGTCTCGCTCGCCAACTACATCTCCACCATCGCCGCATCCACGACCAACCCGTTCGGCGCGATGCTGGCCGGAGCCGTCGTGCTCGCCGCGCCGGTCGTCCTTCTGTTCATCTATTTCCAGCGTTTCTTCGTCTCCACGGACATCGGCTCCGGGGTGAAAGGTTGACCATGTCAGTCCAGTCCACTCGTTTTCCATACAAGCTCACCCGGGTCGGTGTCGTCATGACGCCAGAACCAGGGAACGAGCTTGAGGCTGAGGGGGTCCTCAACCCCGGATCGGGCCGTGGCCCCGATGGTGAGTTGTATCTCCTGCCGCGCATGGTCGAAGCCGGGAACGTCTCCCGCGTCGGTCTGGCCCGGGTCGTCATCGAGGACGGGATCCCGGTCTCGGTCGAGCGCGAGGGCGTTGTTCTCGCACCGGACCGCGGCTGGGAACGCGGTGTCGGCAACGCGGGCGTCGAAGATCCCCGCATCACCTGGATCGAGGACCTCGGACTTCACGTGATGACCTACGTCGCCTACGGACCCCTCGGGCCACGCAGCGCGATAGCTACCTCTCCGGATCTCCGCGAGTGGACCCGGCTCGGCCCGGTTCTCTACGAGTACGACGACGACCTCGACATGGATCTCAACCTTTTCCACAACAAGGACACGGTGTTCTTCCCCGAGGCCGTCACCGGCCCGGACGGTGTGCGGAGCTTCGCGGTGCTTCACCGGCCGATGTGGGACCTCGACGAGGTCAAGCCAGGGCAGGGCATCCGGGTCCCTGCCGGTATCACCGACGACCGGCAAAGCATCTGGATCAGCTTCGTCCACGTCGATGACGTCGCCCGCGACATCCGCTCCCTGACGTCTTGGCGCGGCCACCGATTCCTCGCCGGACCGGCTTTCCCGTTCGAAGCGGTCAAGATCGGGGGCGGCCCAGCCCCCCTCCGCGTACCCGAGGGGTGGCTCCTGCTGCATCACGGGGTCACCGGGGTTCTCGCCCGCGCTTTCGACCAGCAGCAGAATGTGAATTACGCCGCCGGCGGAATGATCCTCGACGCTGAGCAGCCATGGAAAGTCGTCGCCCGGACGGAGGAACCGCTGCTTGCCGCCGAGACAGCCGATGAGAAAAGCGGGATCGTGCCGAACGTCGTCTTCCCAACAGCGATCGAGAAGATTGGCGATGCGCACTTTGTTTTCTATGGGATGGCAGACTCGAAGATCGGTGCTGCCCGCCTGGAGGGCGTAAGCTGACGATCACTCACGGCACCGGCGCTTGAGAGGAGCGGCACATGCTTGCAGGAACACGCCACCGGATCACGGCGGTCCTCACTGCAGCCCTCCTCACGGTTGGAACAGTGGCTATGGCCGCTCCGGCAGCCGCAGCCCCCGAACCGCTCACGAACGTCGCCCACCTGGACTTCCTCCTCGATGAGGTCGCTCCGGCGGAGACCGCCGAGCACACGACGTATCGGCTGGCCGAAGAACCCGCGCTCGTCATGCCGTGGACATACGCCGACGCTCGCGACGGCGAGACCTTCGAGCGCATCGGCGGGGGAGAGTTCGACCCGGAAACCGGATACTACGGCCAGGGTGCGTTCAACGCCGACGATGTGACCCGCGCCGCGGTCGTCTATCTGCGCCACTGGCAGCAGTCCGGGGATGCCGCGTCGCAGCAGAAGGCCTATGAGCTGCTTCGCTCCGTCGCATATCTGCAGACGGCCACGGGGCAGAACGCCGGCAATGTCGTGTTGTGGATGCAGGACGACGGAACGCTGAACCCCAGCGCAGAACCGGTCGAGCTCCCCGATCCGTCCGACTCCGCCGAGAGCTACTGGCTGGCCCGCACTCTCTGGGCGCTCGGCGAAGGCTACGCGGCGTTCCGCGACGTCGATGCCGACTTCGCCGCCTTCCTCCAGGACCGGTTGCAGCTCAGCGTGGCCGCCGTCGACCGTCAGGTGCTCGATGCCTACGGCGAGTACCTCGTCGTCGACGGTGTGGAACTGCCCGCGTGGCTGATCACCAACGGGGCGGACGCCAGCGCCGAGGCGGTGCTCGGTCTTGCCGCTTATTCGGACGCCGCTCCCGAGGATGCCGCCGTCCGTGACGCCCTGTCCAAACTGGCCGAGGGCATCGCCAGGATGGGCGCGGGTGACGCTCAGGACTGGCCGTACGGTGCAATCCTGCCCTGGGCCGAGTCCCGCTCGATCTGGCATGCATGGGGTACGCAGATGCCTGCGGCTCTCGCCGCGGCATCCGCGACTCTCAGCAAGCCGGAGTTGCTGGCACCGGCCATCGCCGACTCCGCCGTCTTCGACCCGGTCCTGCTGACCGCGGGCGGGCCTGATAACGCCTGGCTGCCAACCCCGATCGACAAGACGCAGATCGCTTACGGGGTGGACTCCCGGTTGCAGTCTCTCCTGGCCGTGGCCGATGTGGCAGGGCTTCCCGGGCTGAAGGAACTGGCTTCCGTGTTCGGCAGCTGGTATTTCGGCACGAACGCCTCCGGCGAGGCGATCTACAACCCTGATACCGGGGTGACCTACGACGGAGTCGCCGCGGACGGAACCATCAACCGGAACAGCGGGGCCGAGAGCACCATTCACGGCCTGTTGTCGATGCTCGCACTCGACGCGCATCCGGATGTCGCCGAGCGGGCGGCCGGCCTCACCACCGTGGAATCCCGGTCAGGACTCACCGTCGTCGAGGCGGAGGCGACGACCACGACGACGGGTTCCGTCGTTACGCCGGCCTCGACGTGGACCGGTGAATCGCAGTACTCAGGTACCGGCTACCTCGAACTGAACCGACGGGAAACTGCCAGCTTCTCCTTGCCGACATCCTCGAGTGCCTGGCTTATCGAGCCGGTGGTCTACTCGGCTGAGAACGGAAAGGCACGATCCCTCTGGCGCGGTGGCGTCCTCCCACTGGGCGTGCTCAAGCACGGCGTCGGTGACCAGGGCGTGACCGCTGTGCCAGGGGCTCTGTTGCCGCAGTCGCTGCGGATCGGCATCCCCGCATCGCAGTCCACCGTGTCGGTGACCGCGCTGACAGGCACGGTGGCTCTCGACGCGCTGATCCTGCGGCCGGTGATCGGCCGGCTCGTCTTCTCGGGCCCGGTTGGCAGTACCGAGCTCGCGCACTCGTCGAGTGCGCTCCCGCAGCGGGTCGCGATGAACGAAGGCGGCAGCACCGGCACGCTGCGCAGTTACGATTCCGGTGGCAGGCTCGTCGCCTCGTACACGATCGCGGGGCCCGCGCACGTCACGATCAGGCCCGGCGGATTCGCCGTCGTCACCAGCGGCTAGATCCACCAGGGCCCGCGATCGGTGCCGCCAGGTTATTCGGCGCCGAGGTCAGTTTCATGCACCGCCAACAGTTCGGTGAGTGCCGCACCGGCGCCGTCGCCATCGGCGGCGTGACGATCTCGCCGTTGGCCGCGCCAACGCTCATGATCGGCAGGATGCTCGCCGCGTTGAGCAGACCGCTGGCTTCTGGTGCGATGGTGACTGCGACCGGCTGGCGTCGACCGCTGTGCGTTTCGGCATGGAGATTCCTTGATGGGCTGAACGGTTTGAGGAGGGCGGGAGTCAGACTGTCGCGGGTACGCCAGCGTCAACTGTTGCGGCATCCGTCGTCGACGTTTCAGCGGCTTCCGGGCGGCGCCGCACGAATCGCTTGAGCAGCACGACGAGCACTGCGGAGACGATCATTCCCACGAGGATCGCGACGATGAACGTCAGGATGTTGCCGATCGCGAAGAACACGAAGATGCCGCCGTGCGGAGCTTGCGAGGTTACGCCGGAGCCCATGACGATGGCACCGGTGATCGCGCTGCCGACGATGCCGGCGGGGATGACCCGAAGCGGGTCTGCCGCGGCGAAGGGGATCGCTCCCTCGGAGATGAACGCCGCGCCGAGCAGCCAGGCAGGTTTGCCGTTCTCACGCTCAGCGGCGCTGAACACTTTGCGGTCGATGAGTGTTGCCAGGGCGAGGGCGAGCGGGGGAACCATTCCGGCGGCCATGACAGCGGCCATGATCGCCCACGGTGCCTGGTTGTCGAACGATCCTGCACCGAGTCCGGCGACGGCGAATGCATAGGCGACCTTGTTCACCGGACCGCCGAGGTCGATCGCCATCATCGTTCCAAGGATGAGACCGAGGAGAATGGCCGAGGTTCCGGTGAGCGAGGAGAGCCACGTGGTCAGTCCGCTCATCAGCGCAGCGATCGGTCCGCCGAGCAGCACGATCATGAGCCCCGAGGCGAAGATCGAGCCGACGAGCGGAATGATGACGACGGGCATCAGGCCGCGAAGCCAGCGCGGAACCGAGATGCGTCCGATCGCCCAGGCGATGAAACCAGCGAGGAGACCACCGACGAGTCCGCCGAGGAAGCCCGCGTTCATCACGAGCGCGACGGCGCCCGCGGTGAAGCCGACGGCGATACCGGGGCGGTCGGCGATCGCGTAGGCGATGTAACCGGCAAGCGCGGGGACGAGGAAGCCCATCGACGCGGTACCGATGATGTAGGCGACCGCGCCGAGGTACTGTCCGAGACCGCCGTCCGGCAGGTTCAGCAGGCTGTTGCCGAGCACGATGTCACCGGCGTTCTCGGTGATCCGGTAACCGGCGAGCAGGAAGCCGAGGGCGATCAGAAGACCGCCACCAGCCACGAAGGGGATCATGTAGCTGACACCGGTGAGCAGGTAGCGTTTGAGCTTCTGGCCGATGTGTTCGGTCCTGGCGTCGTCGCTGGCCGCTCGGGCGCCGGCTCCGTCGCCCGAGACGCGTCGAGCGTTCGGGTCGGTGGATGCCGCGAGGGCCTCGGCGATCATGGTGTCCGGTTCGTCGATCCCGCGTTTCACCGGTGACTGGACGAGTGGCATGCCGGCGAAACGGCCCTTGTCGCGCACGTCGACGTCGACGGCGAAGATGACGGCCGCAGCGCGCTGAATGACGGCCGGATCGAGCGGTGTGACGCTCGACGAGCCCTGCGTCTCGACGTGCAGCTCGGCACCGGCACGCTCGGCAGCGGCGACCAGAGAGTCGGCAGCCATATAGGTGTGCGCGATTCCGGTCGGGCAGGCGGTCACCGCGACGAGGACCGGCTTGGCTTCGGCGGCAGGCACGGCAACGCGTGCCGCGGGCGTCGTCGGTGCCGGTTCGGCGGGTGCCGCGGGGGCGAGCGCGCCATCGACGAGGTCGACGACTGCTTGCGGAGTGGGAGCGCTTCGAAGCGCGTCGGTGAAGTCTTCTCGGATGAGCGAGCGGGCGAGGGTGGACAGCAGTGTCAGGTGAGCCTGGTCCGCGCCCGCCGGGGCGGCGATGAAGAAGATAAGGTCAGCCGGCTCGTCCTCGCCGAAATCGACACCCGGGTTCGGTCGCGCCATGACCAGCGTCGGCACGGTGACCGCCTCAGAACGGCAATGCGGGATGGCAAGGCCGCCGGGGATGCCGGTGTCGGTCTTCGACTCGCGGTCCCACGCGTCGGCGAAGAGCGCGTCGACGTCGGTGGCCCGGCCGTTGTCGACGACGAGGGCGGCGAGAGTGCGGATGACCGCTGCGCGGTCTGTTCCGAGGTTCTGGTCGAGGAGGACCAGCTGGGGAGTGATCAGGGAGGACATGGACGAAACTCCTTCGTTGTCGCGGTGTTCAGGGAAGTCGTGGGTGAAAGGGGGGAGCGCTACTCGGCCAGAGCGCGCGGGTGGCGGGTGACGGCGATAGCGCCGGGATCCGCCTGCTCGAGAGTCGGAACTCTCGAGCCGGGAAGCGTTGCGGCGGCCGCGCCGTGGGCGACGGCCTGGGCGAGGCAGCCAGCGGCGGCGTCGCCCCGCTCGGACGCGAGCAGGAAGCCGGCGAGCGAGCAGTCACCTGCCCCGACGGTGCTGCGAGCGACGATGCGCGGCGCAGCGGCGCTGAGCACCTCGGTGTTGTTGGCGAGCACCGCGCCGCGGGAGCCCAGCGTGATGAGGGCGGCTCCAAGACCGTGCTGCAGCACACGGTCGGCGATCTCGACGACGGTGTAATCGTCGTGCCCGAGGGATTCGGGATTCGTCTCGGGGACAGCGATGCCCAACGAGAGCGCGAGTTCGAACAGCTCCTCGGCGTTCGGCTTGATCAGGTCAACGGTCTCGGCAGACGCGAGCAGCACGGCGAGCGGCTCGCCCGAGCTGTCGACGGCGATGCGCGGTGCGGCAACCCCGTTCCGGGCCGCTGCGCTTCGCACGTCGCGCACGACGCGAACGTAGAAGTCGGCTGGCAGGCCGGGGGGCATCGATCCGGCGAGAACCAGCCAGGTGGCATCCGTCGACCGCGAGACGATGAGGTCACGCAGCGCCGTCGCGGTTTCTGCCGGCAGGGCGGTGCCTGGTTCGTTGAGCTTGGTCGTCGTTCCACCCGGCTCGGTGATCGTCGTGTTGGAGCGGATGGCTGCGGTCACCGGCACGGTCCGAGCGTCGATCCCGTCAGCGAGGAGTGCGAGAACCATGGGGTCCGTCGAGGCGCCGGGGAGGATGGCGATCGTGGCGACGCCGGCCGCGTGCAGGGCACGGGAGACGTTGACGCCCTTGCCGCCCGGCTCCTGGACGGCGCGGGCGGCTCGCTGGACCTGGCCGCGCTCGAGCGGGGCGTCGAGGTCGATTGTCCGGTCGAACGAGGGGTTGAGGGTGACGGTGACGATCACGCGACGATCACCTCCACCTCGTCGGCGTCGAGCGCCGTCGAGAGATCCCCGATCGGATCCGTATCGGAGATGAGCGTGTCGAGTTCGCGCAGTTCGGCGAACCGGTAGAGCGCTTCGTCGCCGAGCTTGGAGGAGTCGACGAGTGCGACCGTGCGGCGGGCCGCCCGCACCATGGCGGACTTGACCGACGCCTCGCGCTCCTCTGGGGTGCTCAGACCGAAACCGGCGGAGATCCCGTTCGCGCCGAGGAAAGCGATGTCGGGGCGGAGGTGCGCGAGTTGTTCGATCGTGCTGCCGCCGACGGCGGCACTCGTGACGCCGCGGACGCTGCCACCGAGGAGGTGCAGATCCAGAGCGGGGTTGTGGTGGAGCAGCGCTGCGATCGGAACGGAGTTGGTGATCACCGTGATGCTCGACGAACCGTCTCCGCGCCAGTCGGCGAGGAGCTCGGCGAGGGCTCCGGTCGTTGTGCCTGCGTCGAGGAGAATCGATCCGCGAAATTCATCGCCGAGCAGAGCGAACGCGGCTCGAGCGATCGCGAGCTTCGTCTCGCGAGCCTGGCCGGCGCGGTCTGCGACGGTGGACTCGACGAGGCTGGTCTTACCCGAGGCAACGGCGCCGCCGTGCACCCGGCGGAGAGCGCCCTGTCGCTCGAGCACATCGAGGTCGCGGCGGACTGTCTCTGCGGTGACGGCGAGGCTGTCGGCGAGTTCGGTGACGGTGACGCGGCCGCTGGCTTGCAGAAGTTCTGCGATTCGCTCGTGGCGTTCAATGGCATACATGTCGGCGCTGACCCTTCGGACGTCTCTGAACCGTCGATCCGCACGAGACGAATCTTTGTTTCAGTGAGTTTATGCCCGATTGAGTGGGAACGCAAAAGCAAACACAGAAAAACACAGAATCCTGGCGGGAGGGCGCCTAACTGCCCCCGAAAGTACGTCGGATCACGGTCTACAGTGGGAGTCCGATTCAGAAGATCATGGGCCGATCGTCGTCATCTTCGGTCGGCAGGTCGAGGTTGACGACGACGGGGACGTGGTCGCTCGGGGCCTCACCCTTGCGTTCGTTGCGGTGGATGGAGGCATCCGTCACGAGGTTCGCGAAGGCGGGGGAGCCGAGGATGAAGTCGATCCGCATCCCCTCGTTCCGGGGGAAGCGGAGCTGCTTGTAGTCCCAGTAGGTGAACCCTTCCGGCACGATCGGCCGGACCACGTCGGTCAGCCCGATCTCGCCGAACGCCGCGAGTGCGTCGCGCTCAGGCTGCGAGATGTGCGTGGACAGACCGGGCACAACGCTGGGGTCGCCCATGTCCGCGTCGAATGGTGCGACGTTGAAGTCGCCCATCAGCGCGAACGGAACGCCGGGGTTCGCGGCCAGCCACGCGGCGGCATCCGCTTTCAGCCGGGCGAGCCAGTCCAGCTTGTAGATGTAGTGCGGGTCATCGAGAGACCGGCCGTTGGGAACGTACAGGCTCCACAACCGGACACCGTTCACGGTCGCGCCCATCGCCCGTGCCTCGAGTGGCAGGCCGACGCCCTCCTGGCCCTTGAGGAAACCAGGCATGTCGGTGAACGCGGTGACGACATCCGTCATGGGGAGGCGGCTGGCGAACGCAACACCGTTCCACTGGTTGAGGCCATGGATGGCCAGTTCGTAGCCGGCCTCTTCAAAGAGTTCGGTCGGGAACTGGTCGGGCCTGCACTTGATCTCCTGCATGGCGAGTACGTCGATGTCCTCACGCACCATCCAGTCGACGGTGCGCCCGACGCGGGCTCGAATCGAGTTGACGTTCCAGGTGGCGATGCGCATGAACTCCACGCTATCCGACCCCGGTGACGCGAGTTGCCCGCTATCCGGGGTCTGGGCGGCGAAGGACCCGCCAGATCGGGCAACTGGCGGGGGAGCAGGCGCAGGCGTGGGCCAAGATAGGCACATGGGATCTCTTTCCGTCGGCTACGCCGCCATGCTGGAGCAGTTCGCGCCACAGGAGGCGGTGGCGCTGAGCGCCTTCGCCGAGCAGCACGGGTTCACCGGCGTGATGGCGACCGACCACTTCCAACCGTGGATTCCCCAGCAGGGACAGTCCTCGTTCGTCTGGAGCGTCCTCGGGGCACTCGGCGAACGAACGGCCGGCGACTTCGGAACCGGCGTCACGGCGCCGACGTTCCGCCTGCACCCGGCTCTCGTCGCGCAGGCCTCAGCCACACTGGCGTCGATGTACCCGGGCAGGCACTGGCTCGGCCTCGGCTCAGGTGAAGCACTCAACGAGCATGTCGTCGGGCAGTACTGGCCCGAACCCGCCGAGCGCATTTCACGGATGTTCGAAGCGGCTGACATCATCAAAAGGCTCTTCGCCGCCTCGCTCGTGGGCCGCGACACCAAACACAGCGGCCAGTACTTCAAGCTCGAGTCCACTCGGTTGTGGACGATGCCCGAGGTCGCCCCCGAGATCCTCGTCGCGACAGCCGGGCCGGTGACCGCCAGGCGGGCCGGCAAGCATGTCGATGGCCTCATCACCGTCGGTGCGCCGCTCGAGAAGATCTCGATGCTGTTCGGAAGGTTCGCGGAGGGCGCGCGGGAGTCCGGCCGCGACGCCTCGACGATGCCGAAGGTGCTCCAGTTGCACCTGTCGTGGGCGCCGACGGATGAGGAAGCGATGCAGAACGCGTTGACCGAATGGCCCAATGGGGCGATGAGATTCCCGAAGGCCGACATCCGCTCCCCGTTCGAGTTCGAGCAGATGGCCAAGATGGTCCGGGCGGAGGACTTCGACGGCCGCATGGTGATTTCGTCTGACCCCGACGTGCACCGGGCTCACATCCAGCGGTTCGCGGACCTGGGCTTTGACCGGATCTACCTCCACAACGTCGGCCGCAACCAGCGCGAGTGGATCGAAACCTTCGGCCGTGACGTCCTGCCGAAGCTGGTGCGCTGAAGAATGCTGAGCATCTGGGCGCCCGACGGCATCGGTGAGATCGAGTCAGGCGACGACCTGACGAGAATCGTGGCTGAGGTCGTCGGCCGCGACCTCGAGGACGGCGACATTCTCCTCATCACCTCCAAGATCGTCTCGAAAGCGGAGGGCCGGCGGATCCTCGCCGCCGACCGGGAACAGGCGATCACCGACGAGACCGTCCGTGTGGTGGCCAGCCGGGAGCATCCGAACGGGGTGACACGGATCGTCGAGAACCGGCTCGGCCTTGTGATGGCTGCCGCCGGTGTCGACTCAAGCAACACGCCAGACGGGACCGTGCTTCTGCTGCCCGTCGACCCTGACGCCTCCGCGCGTGAGATCCGGGCGGGGCTCCACGCCCGTCTCGGGATCGCCGTCGGTGTGGTCATCACTGACACCGTTGGGCGGCCGTGGCGCGAAGGCCAGACCGACATCGCGATCGGAGCCGCAGGCATCCGTGTCGTCGACGACCTGCGCGGGCAGACGGATGCTTCCGGGCGCCCGCTCACCGTCACGATCACTGCCGTCGCCGATGAACTCGCCGGGGCAGCCGACCTCGTGAAGGGCAAGTCGTCCGGCCGTCCGGTCGCAGTCGTCCGCGGACTCGCGCACCTTCTCACCGGAGAGGACGGACCAGGCGCTCGGGTGCTCGTGCGCGGCGCCGAGAAGGACATGTTCCGGCTCGGCAGCGACGAGGCGTACGCGCAGGGCTTCGCCGCCGGTCGGCGTGCGGGCAAGGACGGCATCGGTTCGTAGCTCCGCCTGGAGGGGTTGCGGCCGGGGCGCCGTGCTGGGATCAGGCGGCGGCGCTGTGGCCTCGGGTGGGTTCTGGCGGAGTTGTGCGCAACCGACCGGTGGCTCCGTGCCGATCGGCGCCGCCGGTCGGCGTGCGGGCAAGGACGGCATCGGTTCGTAGCTCCGCCTGGAGGGGTTGTGGCCCGGGGCGCCGTGCCGGGATCAGGCGGCGGCGCTGTGGCCTCGGGTGAGTTCTGGCGGAGTTGTGCGCAGCGGGCGTCGGGTGTCTGCGGCTGCGAGCTGGCGGAGTTATGCGCGGCGGGTATGAGGTCAGGTGGTGTCGAACGCGATGAGAGGCCGACCGGTCCGCGGGTGCCGCAGCACGTCGGCGCGCACCCCGTAGACGTCGCCGATCAGCTTTCCGGTGAGCACGGATGCCGTCGGCCCGGCCGCGACGACTCTCCCTTCACCCAGCACGATCACGGTGTCCGCGTACGCGGCGGCGATGTTGAGGTCATGGAGGGCTGCGACCGCGGTGATGCCTGCGGCGGTCTGCGCCCGGACGAGCGACAGCAGGCTCAACTGGGCGCGCACGTCGAGGTGGTTGGTGGGCTCGTCGAGGAGGAGCAGCCGTGGCTGCTGGGCGAGCGCCCGAGCCAGGTGCACCCGCTGGCGCTCCCCGCCGGACAGGGTGTCGAAGGGGCGGTCGGCGAAAGCGGACATTCCGACGGCGGAGAGGGCGTCGGCGACGACCTGGCGGTCAGCTGGGCCTTCGCTCGCCCAGCGACCGATGTGCGGGGTCCTGCCAAGCAGGACGACGTCGTTGACCCGCAGGCCGGTGTCGCCGTCGCCGTGCTGCTCGCTGAGCGCCACCAGGCGCGCCCTGTCCCGCCGGCGGAGGGCAAGGAGGTCGGCGCCGTCGAACAACACGGTGCCGGAGTCGACGGGCAATGCCCCGACGAGCAGCTGGAGCAGTGTCGACTTGCCTGCGCCGTTCGGGCCGATCACCGCACCGAACGATCCCACCGGCAGGTCCACGTCAACACCGTCGATCACCAGCCGGCCGTCTCGGGAGAACGTCAACCTGCTGGCAGCCAGGGCGGCAGGCGGAGCGGCGGAGATCGCGTCGCCGAGACCGTGCGCAGATTCGGTTCTCGTCATCGGATTCGCCTCGCCCGGAGCAGCAGCAGCGCGAAGACCGGTGCGCCGACGACGGCGGTGAGGATGCCGACGGGCAGCTCCCGCGGATCGAACAGGGTTCTCGCTCCGGTATCGATCCAGATCAGGAAGACGGCCCCGGCGAGCGCCGAGAGCGGAAGCACCACACGGTTGCGTTGACCGGCGACGAGGCGGACCGCATGGGGCAGGATCAGCCCGACGAAACCGATTGAACCGGAGACTGCGACCATCGCCCCTGTGAGCAGGGCGGTTGCGGTGAGCAGCAGCCAACGGGTGGGGTTCACGCCGATGCCGAGAGCGGACGCCGCAGTGTCGCCGAACGCGAACGCGTCGAGGGTGCGCCCGGTCAGCATGAGCGGCAACCCGACGATCAGCAGGGCGCCTGCCCCGATCGCCACGGCGGGCCAGCCGGCTCCGCTGAGCGACCCGAGCAGCCAGCTGAGGATCTCCCGGTAGGTGTCCCCGGTCGCCGACCAGAAGATCACCAGGCTGGTGACCGCTCCGAAGAACGACGAAACGGCAAGACCGGCGAGGACCGTTCGGGTGGGCGTCAGGGCGCCGGCCGCCCCAGCAAGGAGGAGGGTGGCGAGCAAGGCGGCGAGGGCGCCGGCGAAGGCAGCGACCGGGAGCAGAAGCCCGAAACCGAGCAGGATCACTGCGACGGCGCCGAGGGATGCTCCAGACGACAAACCGAGGAGGTAAGGGTCTGCGAGTGGGTTTCGAGTGATCGCCTGCATCACCGTGCCGGAGAGGGCCAGGCCGGCGCCGACCGCTGCTGCGGTGAGGATCCGCGGCACTCGAAGCTCCCACACGATCCCGTCGCGGAGGGGCGAAAGCACCTGCCCGCCGAGGGCCGTCGGGTCAAGCCCGAGGTGGCCAAGAATCGAGCCCCACACCTCGGCCGGGCGGATGTCGGCGGGGCCGAGAGTCACGGAGAACACAATCGACAGCAGCAGGATTCCGGAGAGGAGCACGACCCAGGCGGTCGGCGGGACACGTCGAAGCTCCCGGCCGGCGAACGGTGCCGGTCGGCTGGGAGTCTCGATCGTGGCTGTCACAAGCCCAGCTTCTCCAGTTGCCCGGCGATGGTGGCCGCCGCTTCAACGTTGCGCACCCCAGCCTCGGTTGCCGCGAACGGAACCGTGATGAACCGTTCGTTCACGACGGCATCCAGCTTCGCCGTCGCCGGGTTCGACTGCAGCACACCGATCTTTTTCTCCGCGCTGCCCCAGTCGGAGACGACGAGGATGATCACGTCGGGGTTGGCATCGACGACCGATTCCCAGTTGAACGGGGTCCACGAGTCATCGACCCCCGCCGCGATGTTCGTGACACCGACGGCATCCATGATCATCTGTGGCGCGCCGCTGCCGGCGCCGACGTACGGGATGTCGGAGCCGCTGGAGTACCACAGGGCGCTGACGTCGGAGACGGGGGTGAGGTCATCGAGCGCTGCCCGCTGCTCGTCGATGAGTTCCGTCGCGGCACCGGGCACGTCGAAGAGGGCGCCGATCTCCTCGATCTGGTCGAAGACGTCGTCGAACCGAAGCGTGTCGGGCTTGCCCGCTTCCTTGCACGCCGCAGGCGATACGTAGGTGTTCACGCCGAGGCTGGCGAGGGTTTCCCGGTCTCCGGCGCCGTCGGCCGAGAAGTTCGACTCCCAGCCCGCGTAGACGAGGTCGGGCTCCAGGGTCAGCACGGCCTCCTGGCCTGGCACCTTGTCGCTGATGACCGGCACATCCTCCCCGCCGAGCGCGTCGGGGATCGGGCCGTCTGGGAAGGCCTGGCCGATCAGGCGGTCCTCGAGGCCGAGTGCGAGGAGCATCTCGGTCGACGTCGATTTGATCGTCAGCACCCGCTCGGGTGCTTTCTCGAAGGTCACCTCGGTTCCGCAGTTCTCGACCGTCAACGGGTAAGCGGATGCCGCCGGCGCGGCGGGTTTTGACGGCTCCGCTGCCGGCGCAGCGGAGGCGCAGCCGGTGAGCATCAGCAGGGCGACGGCGCCGAGCAGAGGAGTGGCACGGCGAGCATGTGCGGAGAATCGGAAGACGGTTGCCATGAGACCTCGGATAGCTGAGAAGCGGGCAGGGTGCGGCACGATGTGCGTCACGACCTGCCGCCCAAATCCGGGCCAGCTCAACCGGTCAAAGCCAACCGGTGGTCTGCGTCAACGATACGCCCGTCCTGTTTCGGGGAGGTAACCTTCTCGGCGAAGTTTTCTGTCATTCTCGGGACAGGATGTCCTTGGTCGCGAAACGTCCGTTGGCGAGCGCACCGAAGGCGAGGATGTAACCGCCTTGCAGCAGCACGTTGTCGACGACCGTACTCATGTAGCGGCTGGCTCAGCAACCCGGCGAACCCTAGCCGGTGATGCGTGAACAGGCAGGGATGCGGCAGCGACAACTGCGGGAGCATTCCGAGGGTCTGGGAGATCACCGACACGACCACCGATGCGGCCACCGCCCCCACCGCCCCCACCGGCACGGAGGTCAGCGTCGAGACGAACAGGCCGATGGCGCCCAGCCCGAGGAGCGAGACGCTCACCTAACCGGCAACGAGCACCGATCGCCATGCGGACCCTGACACGCTCATCACCTCCCCGGGGGAGCAGTGTGACCGGTCCGATCGGTAACAGCAGCGCGCCGACGATCGCCCCTGCGATGACCCTCACCGGTGAGCGCCACGAACCGGTCCTCGAGACTGGGGTCCTCGACGGCGAAGCCGCGCACACGGACCCGGGCGTGCACGAGGGTGATCGCGTTCAGGGCGTTCGGGTGGTTGAGGGTGGTCCGTCCGATCCGCCCGTCGATCCGTCGGATGGGATCGCCGGAATCGCCTGGGGGAACTTCGTCGCTGACGTGCTGCACGCCCCGATCCTCGTTCGGTGAGCCGTGCCCTGCCCTGCCCCGGCGGATCCACTGCCTTCAGGGGCCACAGCGGCGATGGCGGAGCAGACCTCACGGAAATCGTCGCGCAGCATCCCAACGGTGACCCGCACGAACTGGCGATTCGCCGGGCCGGAAAGGTAGGGGGAGCCGGCGGTCACCCGGAT
>NZ_JAODMP010000093.1 GCF_025464835.1 Mycetocola sp.
TCCCAGTTGTCGATGAGCTGGTTCTGGGACTGCACGGCCCACGAGGCTCCGGACACAGCGTCGTTGAGCACGACGTGGTCGCCGTTGGCGCGGAATTGCAGAGCTGTGCCGCTCGGTGCTTCGATCCGGGTTTCGCTGGTTGCGTTCCCGCACCTTTCGAACACCTCCCCTCCGCTCCAGGCCGCATAATCGCAACCGGCGATCGTGACAGGACGAACCGGTTCACCCTCGGCGCCGCTGAGCACCTGGCTGGGCCTGCCGCCCGTCAACGGAACGGATAGGAGTCCACCCTCTACCCCGACGAGAACCGCGGAACCGCCCGCCGACGGCTGGGAGAGCACCGGAGCGGCGGCGTTGCCCAGTTCGATCGACGTGCCACGGATGATCAGCCGGCGGCTGGCTCCGTCGAGCAGCACCGGGTCTGAACCGATGGAACTCAACTGGAACTCCCCTGCCGCCTCGGCAAGATCGACCTGCACGCTTCCACGTGCCGTGTCCTCGTCTGCGGCAACCCGGTAGAGAGCGGACGCCTCTGGCGAGAAGACGAAGAGCTCTCCCGTCGGTGCGACGGAGCCGATCGCCCCTGGCCCGAACGACAGTGTCGGCTCCGCCTCCGCGTCGAAGGTGTCCAGGTCATCGACCGGGATCAACCAGATGTCACCCCCCGCGAGAACCGTCACTCGGCCGCCTGCCAGCCAGACGTCACTCGCGCCGGGGGGAAGCGGCACACTCTCGATGATGCTCGTGGTCGCCGGATCGATGATGCCGATCGAACTCAGGCCTGCGTCGAGCAGCAGGATGGTTTCACCCTCCTGGAGGACGTCGATCTCTTCGGAGTCCGCCTCGACGCCGGCGTTCAGTTCGAAGACCTGTGTGTTGGCTCGGCCGATGGCCTGCCGGTCCAGATTGGCCACCCAGACAGCGCCGTCACCGAGGTCGAACTGCTGCGCGCGGTATCCGCTGGAAACGATGGCGATCGTTGCGATGAGCGCACAGATCACTGTGCCACTCGTGAGAGTGGCAACAAAGGAACGCCGGGAGCGGAACCACTGCTGGATCGTCATCCGCTGCGCTCAGGGATATCGACGCATTTCTCAGCGCTCGGCGGACCGAGTTTCCCTTCGCGGTTCACGAGCACGGTGATGCAGACCCGGTCCCCGCCCTCGGCGTCGATCGTGAACTGGGCAGCGCGCTGAATGCTCGGCGTTCCGCCCTGAGGGCGGATTTCGTAGGAATCCGCCTGGTCCAGGCCGGGGTCCGCCCAGCTGAACTCGACGCTTGAGGCCCCCACCTCCGCGGTGATGTTTGCAACCGTGGGGATGCCGTTCCCCGGCGCGAGCCGGACGACGACGAACACCGTCGTCAGGGCGAGCAGCACAACGAGGGCTGAGCATGCGACGACCGCAAGCAGGAATCGGCGCCCCAACGGAGTAACGGGGTTCAGGGGGCTGCGGTCGCTGAGCGGGGTGGCCTCGGCGGTGACGAGCCGCGTGGATCCGGGCTGCCGTGCGGCGTCTCCAGGGGTACGCCTGCGCTTACGACCCGGTTCGACCGTGCGGATGGAGTTGACGCGGGTCCGATCGTCCGCGTCGTGAACCGGGTTGAACGCCCAGTCGTCGACCGCGACATCGGGCTGGGTGGGAGGAAGGCCGAGGTCCGTCTCGATGGCCTGCAATTCGCGGATCAGCTCCATGGCTGAGTGCGCACGTGCTTCTGGACGGCGCGACATCGAGCGAGCGAGCACGTGCTCCAACCGGTCTGGCACATCTTCGCGACCGATCGGTTGGGGCTTACCCCTGGCCGACCTGGCGATCAGGTCAGCGGACGTGTTGCTCTGCCTGGGGATCTCGAACGGCGCGCGGCCGGCAAGGAGCGAATAGATGGTGGCGGCGAGCGAGAAGACTTCACTCGCGATGGTTCCGTTGGTTTCACTGTGGAGCACTTCGGGCGCCGACCAGGGGATGGACATCCCGACCGTTTCGTCCGGGTTGAACTCTCCGACCGTTCCGGCGATTCCGAAGTCGCTGAGCACCGGGTTGCCGTACGCGGTCATCAGAATGTTCGACGGTTTGATGTCGCGGTGGAGCACTCCGGCCCGGTGGGCCGTCTCGGTCGCGCTCGCGATCTTGATCCCGATCCGCAGAGCCTCCGACACCGCGAGTGGTTCGTCACGGTACCGGGAACCGATCGACGACGAGCAGAGCTCCATGACGAGGTAAGGCCTGCCGTCGGCTGCGACGCCGGACTGGTACACCGTGAGAATGGCTGGGTGAGCGCTCAACTGGGCCATCAGGTCCGCTTCGGCCTGGAACATGCGCCGCACGTCCGCGGTGACGTATTCGCTGAGCATCACTTTGACGGCAACCTGGCGTCTCGGGTTGTCCTGCTCGTACAGGAAGACGTCGGCGAACCCACCGGAACCGAGAATTCGCACGAAGGAGAAACCGGGCAACTGCGGCGGTTGCGATGGCAGGCGGCGAGGCACGACTTCTCCCTTCCTTCAAACGACGTGGACGGGAAGGCGCAAGCGGGACGATCTCCGTCCCCTACCTCCCCAGTGTAAGCAAAGCCCCGATGGGGCTATACCCCCGGCCAGGGGGGCAAGATTTCGATCACGTTGCCGTCGCCGATGTCGATGAACGTGCCTGGTGCGACGACGACGGACTCACCCTGGCGCAGCCGGCGCCAGTGGCCGTTCGGCGGGATGATCGACGTGCCGTTCGTCGATTTGAGGTCCGTGGCGACGATCGAGTTCCCGATCTGCTTGATTTCCAGGTGGGTGGCGGAGACCGACTTCGATCCGGAGACCACCGGGACGAGCCGGGAAGGGTCCGGAAGCGGAATGCGGGGCTGGCGCGGGTTCCGGCCGAAATAGTGGACGGCATCCAGGGGGTAGGCGTGGCCGCCGTTGATGCGGAACCCATAGAGGAGGGTTTTGGGGTCGTCGGGGACGAGGGGAGCCTCGCGAAGGACCGTCTCGTCCTGGATCGGTGGGGCGATGTCGCGACGCAGCACCGTTTCGCCGTCATGGCGCATGGCGGGGTCGTCCTCGGGCCGGACCCGCTGCGCTGGGGGCCGGATGATCGTGTTGGTTTCGGCGGGGGATGGGCGGAAATGCGATTGCGCTGGGAAACCTGCTGAGGTGCCCCGAGTTCTCGGTGGTGGATCCGCAGACGCCACAGCATGGGCACTCTGCACGACAGCCTCCGCCGGGGTCGCTGAAATCGCCGTCGATTGCGGATCGGCAACCCAGTCGATGCGGTTGGCGACGATGACGCCTGAGCCGAGCGGGAAGGACACCCCGGAGACGGCGGCCCCCGGCTCGCCGGTCAGCCCTCCCGCCGCGACGGCTTCCACGCCGCTCAGCTCGTCACGATGCCACGGCTTGTCGCCGCTCGTGATGCGGGTCCAGGTCCCGCCGGCGTTGGCGTCGACGACCGCCTCCCCGTGCACGAGAAGCTTGAGGGTGTTTCGGTCCCCACCGGGTCGTTCCAGGGCGACGAAGGACGCCGGCTGGCCCGCTGACGTGTTCGGGATGACCCGGAGTGCATCGTCGAAGGTCGTCGTTGAGGTTGTCACGAGGGACCACAGCCGCTCAACGATCGCCGGTTCGGACGGGGTCCGGAGCGCCACCAGGAGTTTCTCTCCGACGATGTAGATCCAGGGCGTCCCTGTATTCGTCATCGCGTAGCGATACGACGATTGTTCCCGTTCTGCTGTGTTCACGGTCCCCCTCGAGACAACGGTGCAGGCCACCCCCCGGTGAGCGGGCGCATGAGCCTATGACCTATTCTGCCCCCTGGCCTGCGTTTGAGCGACCCGCTTCAGGTTTGTGCCCCTCGAGCACCGTCAGCGCCCTGATCTAAGCTGGATTCATGTCGTCACCCGCCACCGTCCGCATCGCCTCCGTCAACACGAACGGAGTTCGCGCTGCCTTCCGCAAGGGGATGGGCGACTGGCTGGATGGAGCCGGAATCGACATCCTGGCTCTGCAGGAGGTACGGGCCGCCACGAGCGACCTCGAGGAGCTCTTCGGCCCCGATTGGGATATCCTCCACGACCCGGCAACCGCAAAGGGCCGAGCCGGTGTCGCCCTGCTCAGCAGGGCGAAAGCGTCGATCCACCGGGTTGAGCTCGGCGCGGCAGAATTCGACAGTGCCGGGCGCTGGCTCGAGGCCGACTATGACGTCAACGGCTCGATCATCACCGTCGTCTCCACATATGTGCACTCGGGTGCTGTCGACACACCGAAGCAGGTGGAGAAATACACCTTCCTCGAGGCCATGAGCGAGCGGATGCCACAACTCGCCGAGCACTCCGAGTACGCCGTCGTGCTCGGAGACCTCAACGTCGGGCACCGCGAGTTCGACATCAAAAACTGGAAGGGCAACGTCAAGAACGCCGGATTCCTGCCGCAGGAGCGGGCGTACTTCGACCGTTTCTTCGGCGCGAAGGGCGAGCAGGTCACCGGTGTCGACGGGTCGGTCGGAAAGGGCCTCGGCTGGGTCGACGTCGGCCGTGCCTGGGCAGGAGAGGTCGACGGTCCGTACACCTGGTGGTCCCAGCGCGGGCGGGCCTTCGACAACGACACAGGCTGGCGCCTCGACTACCACGTCGCGACCCCGGCCCTCGCTGGCACCGTCGTCGACTACCGCGTCGACCGGGCGGCCAGCCATGCCGAGCGATGGTCGGACCACGCTCCTGTCGTCGTCGACTACGCGATCTGAACCCGGTCCTCTGCCGGCCGTCCCGCCGGCACTCCCCCGAACATCCGCTTCACTCCGTCGCCCGAGCGCGGCAACCATAGAAGGATCTCCCCATGACCAAGCCCGTCCTGTTCTCCGGAATGCAGCCATCGAATGATTCCCTCCACCTGGGGAACGTCGTGGGCGCGCTCCAGCAGTGGGTCGCGCTGCAGGAGGAGTACGACGCGTATTACTGCGTCGTCGACCTGCACGCCCTGACCAGTTCACCGAACCCGGACGAGCTGCGTGCCCGCACGCGGGCAACCGCAGCGCAGTACATCGCTGCAGGGATCGACCCGTCGAAGAGCACGTTGTATGTGCAATCCCATGTCCCGGCGCACGCCCAGCTGTCGTGGGTGCTCAACAACATCACCGGGTTCGGTGAAGCCGGCCGGATGACGCAGTTCAAGGACAAATCGGCGCGATTCGGCGCCGACTCGACCACCGTCGGGCTGTTCACATACCCGGTGCTCATGGCTGCCGACATCCTGCTGTACCAGACCGACGTCGTTCCTGTCGGAGAAGACCAGCGCCAGCACCTGGAGCTGACGCGTGACCTGGCCGGCCGGTTCAACAGCCGGTTCGGCGACACCTTCGTCGTACCTGAGCCGGTCATCCTCAAGGAGACGGCGAAGATCTTCGACCTTCAGCATCCTGAGGCGAAGATGTCGAAGTCGGCTGAGAGCGAGGCGGGGCTGATCAAGGTTCTCGATGACCCGAAGGTCAACGCGAAGAAGATCATGCGTGCTGTGACCGACGACGAAGCGAGCATCCGTTTCGACCGTGAGGCGAAGCCCGGGATCTCCAACCTGCTGACAATCTTCTCAGCCATGTCTGGACGCTCCATCGACTCGATCGTCGACGAGTATTCCGGCCGCGGATACGGCGACCTCAAGAAGGGTGTCGTCGAGGCTGTGAACGGTGTGTTCGAGCCGGTCAGGGCCCGCACCCTCGAGTTGCTCGACGACCCGGCAGAACTTGACCGCCTGCTCGCGATCAACGCCGCGAGGGCGAATGAAGCGGCCGAGGAAACCCTGGCTGTCGCCTATGAACGGGTCGGTCTTCTGCGCCGTTAGCGCGGTGCGCACAACGCCGGGCCGCCTCCCCCTGCTGCGCCGGTGGCGTTGGCGTGCCGGGTGCGCACAACTCCGCCAATCCGCTGATGCCACACCGTACCGCCGCCGCCGATCCGGGCGTCCGATGCCCCGGGCACCCCGAGAGGCGGAGCTGTGCGCACAAGGCCGGACCGCCTCCCCCTGCTGCGCCGGTGGGGTTGGCGTGCCGGGCGCGCACAACTCCGCCAATCCGCTGATGCCACACCGTACTGCCGCCGCCGATCCGGGCGCCGGAAGGCCCGAGCATCCAGTAGGCGGAGCTGTGCGCTCCAGCGCACCGCGTCAGTCACCTCACCCGAGAACGGTGCAGAAGTGGTTCTGGGACCGCAGGAGCCCAAGGATCGCGGCGAGAACTCTTTCGGGTCGGTACATGATGTCCTCGTAGAGCAGCCGGAGCGACATGTAGCCCAGAGCTGCGAGCGTGGTGTCTCGGGTGCGGTCTGCGACATACCGATCCAACGCCGAGTGATGGGCCCGGCTGTCCACTTCGACCACGAGGCGACCTTCGATCAGCATGTCGACTCTCCCCACACCGTCGATAACGACCTGGATGTCATAATGCAGACCGATCGTGCGCACGAGAAGACGCAGAATTGTCTCGGAGCCGGCTTCTGCCCTCCCATCGCTGAGCGACTGAATCGCCTGAAATCGTTTGGGGAGGGAAGCGAAGATCAGTTCCACGTCTTCCGGGCCGATCAGTCGCTTGTTGAGTGCGCTGTCTAGGGTAGCGACGGCCATTCGCGGTAGCTGGCAGCGCATCGCCTGGGCCACGGAATCGATAGCTCCGACGGCGTGGGCGGACGCATCTGCTGGGCAGAGAAGAGGTTGCCAGTGCAACTCCATGCCGCCGCGGTTCACCGTCGCCAGCCGCAGATACCGGTCATCGGGGCTGCGCAGTCGCGACGCACCGCGTCGAAGGTGGATGTGTCCTGGATGGGGCTTGAAAACGAAGACTTGTCGAAGGGCGAGTGCTGAGACGCAAGCGAGTTTGCCGCCGACCCTGACCGCGCGGAGGACGTGCTCCGGGGTGCCGGGGAGCGCGTAGTGATCGCGATAGATCCGGATCAGGCGCTCATCGCGTACATCCCTGGTCAAGATTCGGCCGTGTGCGCCGGCGGCGAGGAGCTCGTCACGGCTCGCGATAAGTGTTCCGGTTCGTTCGAAGATCTGCAGGTAGCTCATCCGGCGAGGATGGCCTCCACGCGCTGCCGCCGTCCCGAAGACAGCGC
>NZ_JAODMP010000051.1 GCF_025464835.1 Mycetocola sp.
GAGTGCGCCATCGTCCCGGGCGAGGGCGCCTGCGGCGGCATGTACACCGCGAACACGATGGCCTCCGTCGCCGAGGCGCTCGGCATGAGCCTGCCCGGTTCGGCCTCGCCGC
Source organism: Mycetocola sp. (assembly GCF_025464835.1). GTDB lineage: Bacteria > Actinomycetota > Actinomycetes > Actinomycetales > Microbacteriaceae > Mycetocola_A. The sequence continues at coordinate 113 of NZ_JAODMP010000051.1, forward strand.
CCTCGGCCGACCGTCGCCGCGACTACTTCGCCCACCGCTCGGGTGAGGCCGTCGTGAACATGCTGAAGCACGGCATCACCGCCCGCCAGATCCTCACCAAAGAGGCCTTCGAGAACGCGATCGCGGTCGCCATGGCCTTCGGCGGCTCCACGAACGTGGTCCTGCACCTGCTCGCCATCGCGAACGAGGCCGGCGTCGACCTCACGCTCGACGACTTCAACCGGATCGGCAGCAAGGTCCCGCACATCGGCGACCTCAAGCCCTTCGGCAAGTACGTCATGAACGACGTCGACCGCCACGGCGGAGTTCCCGTCGTGATGAAGGCTCTCCTCGACGCCGGACTGCTGCACGGCGACGTGCTCACCGTGACCGGCAAGACGGTGGCCGAGAACCTCGCCGACCTCAACCCGATGCCGCTCGACGGCGAGGTCATCCGCACCCTCGACAACCCGATCCACGCGACCGGCGGCATCACCGTGCTCCACGGAACCTTCGCTCCCGAAGGAGCCGTCGTGAAGACCGCAGGCTTCGACGCCGACATCTTCGAGGGCCCTGCACGCGTCTTCGAACGCGAGCGCGCCGCCATGGACGCTCTCACCGACGGGAAGATCGCCGCCGGCGACGTCATCGTCATCCGTTACGAAGGCCCGAAGGGCGGCCCCGGTATGCGGGAGATGCTCGCCATCACCGCGGCCATCAAGGGTGCTGGGCTCGGAAAAGATGTACTACTATTGACGGACGGTCGATTCTCAGGCGGCACAACCGGCCTCTGCATCGGCCACATAGCACCCGAAGCAGTGGATGCCGGTCCCATTGCCTTCGTGCGCGATGGTGATCTGATACGGGTCGATATCGCAGCTCGGTCGCTCGACCTACTTGTCGACGAACAAGAGCTGGCCGCCCGCCGCAACGGCTGGGCACCGCTTCCTCCGCGCTACACCCGTGGCGTCCTCGCAAAGTACGCCAAGCTCGTGCACTCCGCCGCGGAAGGCGCGATCACGGGATAGTTGCGCGACTCACGTTCAGATCAACCATCGACAAGGGAATCCATACGATGCCTGCGGAACCTCGCACCGCCATATCGCCCGCTGACCTCAAGGCCGCCCACGCTGGCCCTGAAACGATGAGCGGCGCATCAGCCGTCGTTCGAACGCTCGAACTGCTCGGTATCACCGATGTCTTCGGCCTGCCTGGCGGCGCCATCCTGCCCGTCTACGACCCGCTGATGGACACCTCCAAGATCCGCCACATCCTCGTTCGGCACGAACAGGGAGCGGGGCACGCGGCCGAGGGGTACGCCGCATCCACCGGCAAGGTGGGTGTCGCGATCGCCACCTCAGGTCCAGGAGCGACCAACCTCGTCACCGCCATCATGGACGCGCACATGGACTCCGTCCCTCTGCTCGCGATCACCGGGCAGGTGTTCTCGAACCTGATGGGAACTGACGCCTTCCAGGAGGCGGACATCGTCGGCATCACCATGCCGATCACGAAGCACTCCTTCCTCGTCACCGACGCCAACGAGATCCCGGCCACCATCGCCGCGGCGTACCACATCGCGTCGACCGGGCGACCCGGTCCAGTCCTCGTCGACATCACGAAGGACGCCCAGCAGCAGGAGGCGCCGTTCGTGTGGCCGCCGAAGATCGACTTGCCCGGCTACCGCCCGATCACCAAAGCACACGGCAAGCAGATCCAGGCGGCAGCGCAGCTGCTCGTCGAAGCGAAGAAGCCGGTGCTCTACGTCGGTGGCGGAGTGATCCGCGCCAAAGCGTCAGCCGAACTTCTCGAACTCGCCGAGCTCGTCGGTGCGCCTGTTGTGACCACGCTGATGGCCCGCGGAGCGTTTCCCGACTCACACCAGCAGCACCTTGGCATGCCAGGGATGCACGGCACTGTTCCTGCCGTGCTCGCGTTGCAGGAGTCCGACCTCATCGTTTCGCTCGGTGCCCGGTTCGATGACCGGGTCACCGGCAAGACCGCCCTGTTCGCCCCGAATGCGAAAATCGTGCACGTCGACGTCGATCCCGCTGAGATTTCCAAGATCCGCATGGCAGACGTGCCCATCGTCGGCGATGCCAAAGATGTCATCGCCGACCTCACAGCTGCGTTGCGCCCGGTCCTCGCCGAAACCACGCCGGACACCGAAGCGTGGTGGACGTATTTGAACGGTCTCCGCGAGGAGTTCCCGCTCGGATACACCATGCCGACCGATGGTCTCCTTGCTCCCCAGTACGTCATCCAGCGGATCGGGGAACTCACGGGACCCGAGGGAATCTACGCCGCAGGCGTAGGCCAGCACCAGATGTGGGCGGCGCAGTTCATCAAGTACGAGCGACCGAACTCCTGGCTCAACTCCGGTGGTGCCGGAACGATGGGTTACTCGGTGCCGGCAGCGATGGGCGCGAAGGTCGCCGAACCGGACCGCGTCGTCTGGTCGATCGACGGTGACGGATGCTTCCAGATGACGAACCAGGAACTCGCCACCTGTGCGATCAACAAGATCCCGATCAAGGTCGCCGTCATCAACAACTCCTCACTTGGCATGGTCCGCCAGTGGCAGACCCTGTTCTACGACGGCCGGTACTCCAACACCGACCTGAACACCGGGCACGACAGCGTTCGGATCCCCGACTTCCTCAAGCTCGCCGACGCGTACGGATGCCTCGGCATCCGGGTGACGAAGGAGGAGGAAGTCGACGCCGCCATTCAGCTGGCGCTGGAGACCAACGACCGTCCGGTCGTCATCGACTTCGTCGTCAGCGCGGATGCCATGGTGTGGCCGATGGTTCCGCAGGGAGTCAGCAACAGCTACGTCCAGTACGCGAAAGACCACAGCCCGTCGTTCGATGAGGAGGCCTAAGCCATGAGCAGACACGTTTTGAGCCTGCTTGTCGAGAACAAGCCAGGACTTCTCACCCGCGTCGCCGGCCTTTTCGCCCGGCGTGGGTTCAATATCGAGTCCCTCGCCGTCGGCACGAGCGAGGTGCCCGGCCTGAGCCGGATCACCGTCGTCGTGACGGTGGAGGGCCTTCCGCTCGAGCAGATCACCAAGCAGCTGAACAAGCTCGTCAACGTGATCAAGATCGTCGAACTCGAATTCGACCAGTCGGTGCAGCGTGAGCACCTGCTCATCAAGGTGCGTGTCGACAACACCACCAGGTCGCAGGTGCTCGAAGCGGTCACCCTGTTCCGTGCGCGCGTCGTCGACGTCTCGACCGATGCCGTGGTGATCGAGGTCACCGGCGATTCGGGCAAGACCGCCGCAATGCTGAAGGTCCTCGAGCCATATGGCATCAAAGAGATGGCCCAGTCAGGCCTGCTGGCCATCGGCCGAGGCTCCAAATCCATCACCGACCGCGTATTCAAGAACTAACGGGCACCCGGCCGGAACCGTCCGGCATCCGCCCACCAACCTCACAAGGAGAAACAACAATTGTCTGAGATTTTCTACGACGCAGATGCCGACCTCTCGATCATCCAGGGGAAGAAAGTCGCCGTTGTCGGTTATGGCTCACAGGGACACGCCCACGCACTGAACCTTCGGGACTCCGGTGTCGATGTCGTCATCGGCCTCAAGGAAGGCTCGAAGTCGATCGCCAAGGCCGAAGAGGCTGGCTTCACCGTCAAGAGCGTCGCCGACGCCGCGGCCTGGGCAGACGTCATCGTCATCCTCGCGCCTGACCAGTTCCAGCGTACGATCTACGCCGAGTCGATCAAGGACCAGCTCTCCGAGGGCAAGGCGCTCGTCTTCGGCCACGGCTTCAACATCCGCTTCGGCTACATCGAAGCGCCTGAGGGTGTCGACGTTCTCATGGTCGCCCCGAAGGGCCCTGGCCACACCGTTCGCCGCGAGTACGAAGCCGGCCGCGGAGTTCCCGTGATCGTCGCTGTCGAGAAGGACGCGACGGGTAACGCCTGGGCGCTGACCCTCAGCTACGCGAAGGCAATCGGCGGCCTGCGTGCCGGCGGAATCAAGACCACCTTCACCGAAGAGACCGAGACCGACCTGTTCGGCGAGCAGGCCGTCCTCTGCGGTGGGGCTTCGCAGCTCGTCCAGTACGGTTTCGAGGTCCTCACCGAGGCTGGATACCAGCCGCAGGTCGCCTACTTCGAGGTGCTCCACGAGCTCAAGCTCATCGTCGACCTCATGTGGGAGGGCGGCATCGCCAAGCAGCGCTGGAGCGTCTCAGACACCGCCGAGTACGGTGACTACGTTTCAGGACCTCGGGTCATCGACCCGAACGTCAAGGAGAACATGAAGGCCGTTCTCGCTGACATCCAGTCCGGTGCGTTCGCCAAGCGGTTCATCGACGACCAGGACGCCGGGGCACCCGAGTTCCTCGAGCTCCGCGCCAAGGGCGAGGCTCACCCGATCGAGGAGACCGGCCGCGAACTGCGCAAGCTCTTCGCCTGGAACGCCTCGAACGATGACGACTACACCGACGGTTCCGTCGCGCGCTAGTCTCTGATCGCGAAGAACGAACGGCTCCCGCCTCGGCGGGAGCCGTTCGTCGTTGTAGCCACGCTCAACAGGGCAGGAAGGCTGGAGCAGGCGGGTTCGTCCTGTTCGGTGTGCGCAGGCGCCAGATCGCCCTGTCGATTCTGCACCCCGGCATGGGTCGGCGGGTTACCGCGCTGTCCCTGAAGACAGCGCCTCCGTGAACGCCGGTACGCTTGAGCCTATGAGTTCCGATCCGCAGGACGACGAGGCGCTGACCTGGGCCGGTGACCCCGATCCGGTTGAAGCGCCTGGGTCGAAGAACCACCAGGCGGCCCCGGCTGAACCAGCCGTCGCCGGCGGCTGGAAAGTGGTGGGCAAACCCGGGCGAATAGCGACGGCACCTGAAGACAACCGCCAGGGTCAGCTGAGCTCCGTCGCACTCGTCACATACGGCGTCCTCGCCGGAACCTACCTCCTGTACACGATCGGGTGGCTCATCGCTGCCCAGCGCACGACGGGTGCTCCGGCCGACATCGTCGGGGGAGTGATGTTCACGGTCGGGCTCTGGTTCGCCGTGCTCGCGCCCGCACTCTGGATTGCCGCCACATTGTGGGTTACCCGTGGTTCCTCGACTGTGCGCGCCCGCCTGCTCACCCTTGCCGTCGGTGTTCTCGTTCTCGCCCCCTGGCCCTTCATCGTCGGAGCGAATTGACCATGACGGCCTCATCGGTACCGGAAACCCGCCCAGCCGCTCCGGTTTGGCTGACTTCAGCCCTCGCCGCGCTCTTCGGGCTCCTGTTCGCTTTCGATGTTTGGGAAGCGGTCGGCAACCTCGTCGGTGTGAGCGTCGTCGCATCCGGGCTGGAAACGACGATCAACGCACTCGGCTGGGTGGTCCTCATCCTCGGCATCCTGCTGCCGATGGCTGCGTTCGCGCTCGCTTTCTGGCTGGGCCGGCGCAGGAACCTGCTCGCGCAGGTGCTCTTGTACCTCGCGGGGCTCGGCACCGTCGCCGCGGTCTCACTGAGCCTGCTCGCACTGTTCGGTATCGGATCGGTGCTGACGTAATACCGCGAGCGCATCCGATAAAGTGTGAAGCACGTGCGTCCCGACGGCTGCGACGCCCGGCCTCCCCGTTGCTAGCAAAGGATGTCCCTGTGTCAAAACCGGTCGTATTGATCGCCGAAGAACTTTCACCAGCAACAGTCGACGCCCTCGGGCCCGATTTCGACATCCGCCAGGTGGACGGCACCGATCGGCCGGCGCTTCTCAGGTCGCTCGCCGACGCTCACGCCATCCTCGTCCGCTCGGCAACTCAGGTGGATGCTGAAGCCCTGGCCTCAGCCCCGCAGTTGAAGGTCATCGCCCGCGCCGGTGTCGGACTCGACAACGTCGACATCAAGGCGGCGACCGCCGCCGGTGTGATGGTTGTCAACGCGCCTACATCGAACATCATCTCGGCTGCCGAGCTGACCGTCGGTCACATCCTCAGCCTCGCCCGTCACATCCCGCAGGCGCACAACGCCCTCGCCCAGGGCCAGTGGAAACGCTCGAAGTACACCGGCACCGAGCTGTACGAGAAGACGATCGGCATCATCGGGCTCGGCCGCATCGGTGCGCTGATCACCGCCCGGCTGCAGGCCTTCGGCACCACCATCGTCGCCTACGACCCCTACGTCACAAGCGCCCGCGCCCAGCAGCTCGGTGTGCAGCTCGTCACCCTCGACGAGCTCCTCGAGCGGTCCGACTTCATCAGCATCCACATGCCGAAGACGCCGGAGACCACCGGCATGATCAGCACCGACCAGCTCGCGCTCATGAAGCCGACCGCCTACATCGTCAACGTCGCGCGTGGTGGTCTCATCGATGAAGACGCCCTGCACGAAGCGCTGGTCACGGGAACCATCGCCGGTGCCGGGCTGGATGTCTTCGTCTCAGAGCCCCCGACCAACGACGCTCTGCTGAGCCTGCCGAACATCATCGTGACCCCGCACCTCGGTGCGTCGACCGATGAAGCACAGGAGAAGGCGGGCGTCTCGGTCGCCCGTTCCGTGCGGCTCGCTCTTGGCGGCGAACTGGTGCCTGACGCGGTCAACGTCGCCGGCGGCGTCATCGACCCGTACGTGCGCCCTGGCATCCCGCTTGTCGAGAAGCTCGGGCAGGTCTTCTCCGCCCTGGCATCGTCTCCGTTGACGAGCGTCGACGTCGAGGTGCACGGCGAACTCAGCGAATACGACGTCAGCGTGCTGAAGCTTGCCGCTCTCAAGGGCATTTTCTCGAACATCGTCAGCGAGACCGTGTCGTACGTCAACGCGCCTCTCCTCGCGGAGCAGCGCGGCATCGTCGTGCGACTCCTGACGGATGCCGAGAGCGAGGAATACCGCAACATCATCACCCTTCGCGGTGCGCTCAGCGACGGCTCACAGATCTCGGTCTCCGGGACGCTGACAGGGACGAAACAGATCGAGAAGCTCGTCGAGATCAACGGCTACGACGTCGAGGTTCCGATCGCCCAGCACCACATCGTGATGCTGTACACCGACCGCCCCGGAATCGTCGCCGTTTACGGTCGTCGCTTCGGCGAAGCATCCATCAACATCGCCGGCATGCAGGTTGCCAGGCGTGCGGCCGGCGGCCAGGCGCTCAGCGTGCTGACCGTCGACTCACCGGTGCCCGATGCGATCCTCGACGCCGTCCGATCGGACATCGACGCGAGCGTTCTGCGCGCCATCGAGATCACCGAGCAGTAACCCGCGTTCCAGACACCATGCAAAAGGGCCACCGCGGAAGCGGTGGCCCTTTTCTGTGCGGTGGTGCTTAGAGAGTGTCGTCGCGCTCGGTCGTGTTCACGCGAGATCCCGTTGCCGGGTCTACGTCGACCCGCGAGGTCGCGACCGTACGGCGTTTCCGGGTGAGAAGGGCGACGCCGATGATGACAACGACAAGACCGGCACCCATGAGGATCCAGCCGATCAGGTCGAGGTCGACGACGTCCACGCTCACATTGAGCGCAAAGGTCAGGATCGCCCCGATGGCGATCAGAAAAATTCCCAAACCAATACTCATGGTGGTTGCTCCCTTTCTGGTGCTGGTGGGATCACCCTAGGGCCTTTTCGGCTTTCGCTGCTAGGGACCGCCATTCCGCACGCGGGGGAACCGGTCTGTGCTATGCCACCAGTCGCGCGATCAAGGCGAGGAGCTGGTCGAGCCCCTCCTCGGAGGTGTCCGCCGGATCGGGCGTGCCCATGCCCATCAGCGCCGAGTTGCTATACAGCCCGTCGCTGATCAGAACGATTGCCCGTGCGACGACCGGGTCGCCGACCGCGTCGGTGACGACATCGAGCCACCGTCGGCGGATGCCGGCGAGTGCTTCTCCGGCGCGAGGATCAGACGTCTGGGCCAGGCGAGCGACGGCGATGAGCGCGCGGTCGAGCTCCGTGTCGGCATGCACCGAGGTGCGGATGAGGTAGTCCACGACACCCGCCGGTGCCCCCAGCATCAGCGTCACGTCTTCCTCGGTGAGAATCCGAAGCCGCTCGAGGAGTCCTTCGGTGAGGGCGTCCTTCGAGCCGAAGTGGTAGAGCAGCCCGCCTTTGGAGACTCCGGCTCGGGCCGCGACGGCATCCAGTGTCGCGCCGCGTTCCCCGGTCTCGATGAGCAGGTCCTCGTATGCGACGAGGACGCGGTCTCGCGCGGACTCGGGATGCGGCATCCGGCTGTCTGATCCGGCAGGGGAAGAGGTCATGTCGACTACTATACCGTCCAGCCGGTATAGTAAGTGCTTCCGTTCGTTTTTCGCCCGCAAGGACAGCCATGACCGCACCCATCCTTCTGCCCACCCAGCCTTCGCTCCGCGTCGGTCGGAGAGGCTGGGCCGCCCTCGTCGTGCTCATGCTGCCCGTGCTGCTGGTCTCCGTCGACAACACGGTGCTCAACATCGCCCTCCCGGCGATCTCGGCGTCGCTCACCCCGAGCGGCACGGCTTTGCTGTGGATGATCGACATCTACCCGCTGGTGCTCGCCGGGCTGCTCGTCTCGATGGGCAGCCTGGGCGACCGGCTCGGCCGCAGGAAGCTCCTTCTCATCGGCTCAGCAGGATTCGGCATGGTGTCGGTTCTCGCCGCGTTCGCGCCGTCGATCGAGCTGCTCATCGCCGCGCGTGCCGCGCTGGGATTCTTCGGTGCCATGCTGATGCCGTCCACGCTCTCCCTCATCCGCAGCATCTTCCGGGACCGGGCACAGAGGCGCCTCGCCATCGCGATCTGGGCCAGCGGATTCGCCGCGGGCAGTGCGCTCGGTCCGATCGTCGGCGGCATCCTGCTCGAGCACCTGTGGTGGGGATCCGTGTTCCTGATCGCCGTCCCCGTGCTGCTTCCCCTGTTCGCACTCGCCCCCTTCCTCGTGCCCGAGTCGCGGGACCCGAACCCCGGCAGGCTCGACCTGGCCAGCATCGCCCTCTCGCTCGGCACCATGCTGCCGATCGTCTACGGGATCAAGCACCTGGCGACGGAAGGTGTGGATGTCGTCGGTGTCGCGTCGATCGCTGTCGGGCTGGCCGCGGGTGCTCTGTTCGTGCGCAGGCAGGGGCGGCTCACGACGCCGATGCTCGACATGGCGTTGTTCAGCAAGCCTGCATTCAGCGGTGCGGTCCTGATCAACCTGCTCAGCGTCATCGCCTTCGTCGGCGGGCTCTTCTTCGTCTCGCAGCACCTGCAGCTGGTGCTCGGCCTCTCCCCGCTCACCGCCGGTCTTGTGCTCGTGCCCGGTCTGGTCACCATGATCCTCGCCGGTCTCCTGGTCGTGCCTGTGGCCGCCCGCGTGCGTCCATCGATTGTGGTCCCCGCCGGTCTCCTCATCTCAGCCGTGGGCTATGGTGCGATCGGGTTCACCGGTGGCGGCGTATCCGCGGTCGGGATCGCGATCTGTTTCGTTCTCCTCGGCCTGGGAATCGGCGCGGCCGAAACGGTGTCCAACGAGCTCATCCTCGCGAACGCCCCCGTCGACAAGGCCGGTGCGGCGTCCGCCGTCTCCGAGACGGCATACGAACTCGGCGCCGTCCTCGGCACCGCCACCCTCGGCAGCATCCTCAGCGCGTCGTACCGGAACGCCGTCGCTCTGCCCGATGGGCTCACCGGGGAACAGCACAGTGCCGCGGCCGAGACGCTCGGGGGAGCGGTCCATGTCGCCGGGGAACTCCCGGCGGATGCTGCGGCAGCGCTGCTCGAGTCAGCCCGGCACGCGTTCGACAGTGGAGTGGGGCTGTCGGCCTGGCTCGGCTGCGGGCTCATCATAACCGCCGCGATTGTCGCGCTGGTCTCCCTGCGACACGTGCGATGAGCCGCACACCGCGGCGATAGGCTGGAGCGGTCGGTAATTTCCCCTCGGTTCCAGGATGGAGCGTTTATGTCGCGTCAGGTCAAGCTTGCGGTAATCCCAGGGGATGGGATCGGCCCCGAAGTCATCGCCGAGGCCGTGAAGGTTCTCGATGCCGCGACCAGGAACAGTGACGTCCGCTTCGAGAAGACCGAATTCTCCCTCGGTGCCGACCGCTACCTGAAGACCGGCGACGTCCTCACCGACGAAGACCTCGACGCGATCCGCGCGCACGACGCCATCCTGCTTGGCGCCGTCGGGGGAGTGCCGGGGGATCCGCGGCTCGCAACCGCCAACATCGAGCGAGGACTGCTGCTCAAGCTCCGTTTCTCGCTTGACCACTACGCCAACCTCCGGCCGACCCGGGTCTACCCCGGGGTGCCGAGCCCGCTCGCGAACCCCGGCGAGGTCGATTTCCTCGTCGTCCGTGAGGGCACCGAAGGGCCGTACGTCGGCAACGGCGGTTTCATCCGGCAGGGCACGGCCCACGAGATCGCCAACGAAGTGTCGGTGAACACCGCGTACGGCGTCGAGCGCGTCGTCCGGTTCGCCTTCGCCAAGGCGGCCGAACGTCGCAACAAACTGACACTCGTGCACAAGACCAACGTGCTCACCTTCTCGGGAAGCCTCTGGCAGCGCATGGTGCACGCGGTCGCCGAGGAGTACCCGCAGGTTCAGGTCGACTACCTCCACGTCGACGCCGCGACGATCTTCCTCGTCACAGACCCTGCTAGATTTGACGTTCTCGTCACAGACAATCTCTTCGGCGACATCCTCACCGATCTGGCCGGCGCAATCAGCGGCGGCATCGGGCTCGCAGCCTCCGGAAACATCAACCCGGAGGGCGCCTTCCCGAGCATGTTCGAGCCGGTCCACGGCTCTGCCCCCGACATCGCAGGGCAGCAGAAGGCGGACCCCACCGCGGCCATCCTCTCCGTCGCCCTCCTGCTCGAACACGTCGGCCTCGCCGCGGAATCCGCAGCGGTCACCGCCGCCGTGACAGCAGACATCGCCGCCCGCACAGGAAAATCGCGCTCCACGTCCGCCGTCGGAGATGCGATCGTTGCTTCACTCGGCGCACACTAGATCTCAGCACGCAAAAGGAACGTACATGACTCTCGCAACAGGAACCGACACCGACTCGTTCGGTCTGGCCTTCGAGCACCGGCCGTCGGCGACGGCCGTCGAGGTCGCCCACCGCGAGGAGATCCTCGCCAACCCCGGGTTCGGCAAACACTTCACCGACCACATGGTCGCCATCGACTGGACTCTCGAGGACGGCTGGCACAACGCTCGCGTACAGCCATACGGGCCGCTCCAACTCGACCCGGCGTCATCCGTTCTGCACTACGGCCAGGAGATCTTCGAAGGCCTGAAGGCGTACCGGCACGCGGACGGCTCGATCTGGACGTTCCGGCCCGAGAAGAACGCGGAACGGTTCCAGCGGTCCGCCCGCAGGCTCGCTCTTCCCGAACTGAGTGTGGAGGACTTCCTGGAGTCCCTCCGCCAGCTCGTGGCCGCAGACAAGGATTGGGTGCCGTCAGGCGAAGACACCAGCCTGTACCTTCGGCCGTTCATGATCGCCAACGAATCGTTCCTCGGCGTGCGGGCGGCCCAGAAGGTGGGTTATTACGTGATCGCCAGTCCCGCTGGCGCTTATTTCTCGGGCGGCGTGAAGCCCGTGTCGATCTGGCTCTCCACCGAGTACACCCGTGCCGGTCGAGGCGGCACCGGAGCGGCGAAGTGCGGCGGCAACTATGCGGCATCCTTGCTGCCCCAGCAGGAGGCCGCCGAGAACGGCTGCGCCCAGGTGCTCTTCCTCGATGCCGAAACCGGCACGCACATCGAGGAACTCGGCGGGATGAACATCTTCTTCGTCCACAAGGACAAGCGGATCGTCACCCCTGAGCTCACCGGATCGATCCTCGAGGGGGTCACACGCGACAGCATCATCCAACTCGCGACCGACCGCGGCTACACCGTCGAGGAACGCGCTGTGTCGATCGATGAGTGGCGCAGCGGAGTCGACTCCGGTGAGATCACTGAGGTGTTCGCGTGCGGCACCGCAGCGGTCATCACGCCCATCGCTGAACTCAAGACGTCGGAGTTCTCCATCGGCAACCCGGACGCCGAACCGGGGGAGCTGACGATGTCCATTCGCGAAGAGCTCACCGACATCCAGTACGGGCGCCGCGAAGACACCCACGGCTGGCTCCACCGCCTGGATTCCTGACGGAACCGGACGGCTGACGACGGATGCTCCGAAGCGGCTAGGCTCGACTCGTGAAAATTGCGCGATTCAGCCATGACGGTGCCATCAACTTCGGGATCCTCGACGAGACCGATCTGGTGGTTCTCGCAGCCGACCCGATGTTCGGTGGTTTCGAAACGACGGGTGAGCGGGTGCCTCTGGCGGACGCTGTGCTCCTGGCCCCGGTCATCCCACGCTCCAAGGTGGTGTGCGTCGGCAAGAACTACGCCGACCACGTGAAGGAAATGGGCGGGGACGAGCCGCCAGCCGAGCCTTTGCTGTTCCTCAAGCCGAACACCTCGGTGATCGGCCCCAACGACCGGATCGTCCTCCCCGCACTGTCGGAGCGGATCGAGCACGAGGGTGAACTGGCCGTCGTGATCGGCTCCGTCGCCAGAAACGTGCGTCCCGAGGATGCCGAGAGCGTCATCTTCGGCTACACCATCGGCAACGACGTTACCGCTCGCGACCTTCAGAAGAAGGACGGCCAGTGGACACGGGCGAAGGGTTTCGACACGTTCTGCCCGCTCGGCCCCGTGATCGAGACCGAGTTCTCCTTCGAGGGTGCCACCATCGAAACCCGGGTCAACGGCGACATCCGCCAGCAGGCTCCGCTCTCTGACATGATCCACTCGGTCGCCGACATCATCGCCTATGCGTCAGCGGTGTTCACGCTGCTGCCCGGCGACGTCATCCTCACCGGTACCCCCGCCGGTGTCGGGCCCATCGTCTCAGGTGACACCGTCGAAGTCGCCGTCTCGGGGCTGGGCATCCTGCGCAACACTGCCGCCTGAGTTCTTACATGAGCAGCGGCGCGATCGGGGAGCCCGGGGTCGCCGCACTCCAGCGGCGGACGGTCTGGCTCCTGTCGGCGGGGCAGGTGCTCGGCGGTTTCGCGGTCGGTGCAACGCTCTCACTCGGGGCGCTCCTTGCCGCCGACATCTCGGGCTCCGATGCCTGGTCCGGGATGGCCGCGACGATGTCCACCCTGGGCGCCGCGATCGCCGCGATCCCGCTCGCCCGGCTCGCCGTGCGCCGGGGCCGCCGGATCGCCCTCAGCAGCGGCGCGCTGGTCTCGGCGCTCGGTGCCCTGCTCACGATCGTCGCAGCATCCGCCCGCAGCTTCCCGCTGTTGTTGATCGCTCTCGCGCTGATCGGGACCGGTACGGCAGTCGGTCTGCAGGCCCGGTTCGCCGCCACCGACCTCGCAGGCGATCAAACCCGAGGCCGTGACCTGTCCATCGTGGTCTGGGCAACCACCCTCGGCGCGGTGATCGGGCCGAACCTGCTCGAACCGGGAGACGCCGTCGGCCGGGTTCTCGGGCTGGTGCCGCTCACCGGACCGTTCCTCTTCGGCATCACCGCGCAAGTGCTGGCCGCTGCCGTCTATCTGCTCGCCCTCCGGCCTGACCCGCTCTTGACCGCCCGGGCGCTCGGCGCCACCTCGGATGCCGGTTCGCGGGCTGCACCGCCGGTGCACGACTCTCGCGCGAGGGAACGCTTCGCGATCCTCGCCGTTGCCCTCAGCCACGCGACGATGGTCTCGGTGATGTCGATGACACCCGTGCACCTGCTCCACCATGGCGCCAGCCTCACCATTATCGGCCTGACCATCAGCCTGCACGTGGCCGGCATGTTTGCGCTGTCACCGGTGTTCGGCCTCCTCGCGGACCGGTTGGGCCGGCTTCCGGTGATCCTCCTCGGCCAGGGCTTGTTCGCCGCCGCGCTCACCACCATCGCGCTCGGGGCGCAATCCGCTTCGGCGGTGAGCGTCGGGCTCATCCTGCTCGGTCTCGGCTGGAGTGCGTCAACCGTCGCCGGATCGGCCCTCGTCACCGAATCGACGGCACAGCTGCGCCGCCCGCGGGTGCAGGGCATCACCGACACGCTGATGAGCCTGTCCGGAGCGGCAGGCGGGGCACTGGCGGGGCCGATCCTCGCGCTCGTCGGCTTCGACGGCCTCGCCGTCACCGCTACCGGCCTCGTGCTCGGCGTCGTCGCCGGGGCCGTCGTGGTGAGCCGCAGGCCCGCCGCTCCGCTTGCCGTCAGCGGCTAGGATCGAGGGTGATGTCAAGCGAAAATTCCCCCCTCTTCTCAACGGCTTCCGGCAGTGACGTTCGCGTCCGATTCTGCCCGTCGCCGACCGGCACGCCCCACGTCGGGCTCATCCGCACGGCCCTGTTCAACTGGGCGTATGCGAGGCACACCGGCGGGCGGCTCGTTTTCAGGATCGAAGACACGGATGCCGCGCGCGACAGCGAGGAAAGCTACGGTCTGATCCTCGAAGCGCTGCGCTGGCTGAAGCTCGACTGGGACGAGGGTGAGGGTGTCGGGGGAGATCACGGCCCGTACCGGCAGTCCCAGCGCACCGACATCTACCGTGATGTCATCGAGAAGCTCACCGCGGCCGGTCACGTCTACGAGAGCTACTCCAACGCGGAGGAGATCGACGCACGAAACGAAGCAGCCGGCCGCCCCAAGCAGTTCGGCTACGACAACTTCGATCGGGATCTCACCCAGGAGCAGAAGGCCGCGTTCCGGGCCGAGGGCCGGCTGCCGGCCCTCCGGCTCAAGGTGCCGGACACCGACCTGAGCTTCGACGACCTCGTCCGTGGCGAGATCACCTTCCCGGCCGGCTCGTTCACCGACTTCGTCGTCGTGCGCCCGAACGGGCAGCCGCTCTACCCGTTCGTGAACCCGGTGGACGACGCCCTGATGGGCATCACGCATGTTCTCCGCGGAGAAGACCTCCTGCCGTCGACCCCGCGGCAGATCGCGCTCTACCACGCGCTCGTCGACATCGGACTGACGACGTTCATTCCCCGTTTCGGCCACCTCCCATACGTCATGGGTGACGGCAACAAGAAGCTGTCGAAGCGTGACCCGGAGTCGAACCTGTTCCACCACCGGGACCGCGGGTTCATTCCCGAGGGTCTCGTCAACTACCTGGCGCTGCTCGGTTGGGGTCTTTCGGCCGACCGTGACGTCTTCTCCCTCGATGAGATGGTCGCCGCGTTCGACGTCGTCAACGTCAACCCGAGCCCGGCGCGATTCGACCTGAAGAAGGCCGAATCGATCAACGGCGACCACATCCGCCTCCTCGAGGTCGGGGACTTCGCCGAACGCACCATCCCGTATCTTGTGCGCGAGGGCATCCTGAGCGAACGGCTCACCGACGAGCAGCGTGCCATTTTGACCGAGGCCGCGCCGCTCGTCCAGGAGCGCATTGGTCTGCTCGGTGAGGCGCCGGGCATGCTCGGGTTCCTTTTCACGGATGCCGCCGGCATCGACTACCAGGACGACGCGCTGAAAAGCCTCCCGCAGAACGCCGCTGAGGTGCTCTCCGCGTCGAGTGACGCGCTCGGGGTGCTGCCGGAGTCGGAGTGGAACGCTCAAGGCCTCCAGGCCGCTCTCGCAGCGACCCTGATCGAGGGACTCGGTCTGAAGCCGCGGATCGCCTACGGGCCGCTTCGCGTTGCTGTCTCCGGCCGCCGTGTCTCGCCGCCCCTGTTCGAGTCGATGGTCATCCTCGGGAAGACCGACACCCTCGCTCGGCTGTCCCGGCTCTCGGCTCACCTGTCCGTATGACCAGCCGGGCCGATGTCGACGTCGTCGTGGTCGGCGGGGGACCGGCCGGTCTCTCCGCCGCACTGAACCTCGTTCGGGCACGGCAGCGGGTTCTGGTGCTCGACGGCAACCGGCCGAGGAACGCGGCGACGTTGTACTCGCACGGTTTCCTGACCCGCGACGGCATCTCCCCGCTCGAGCTGCGTCGGTTAGGCCGTGACGAGGTCGCCGCGTATGACGGCGCCGAGGTGCAGTTCGCCCTGGTCGAGAAGGTGTCGGCCGTGAACGGGGGGTTCCGGGTCACAGCCTCCGGCGTCCGTGGCGCCCCGGATCGCGACGTCACGAGCCGGCGAGTGCTGGTTGCGGCCGGTTTGCGGGAGGTCCTGCCCTCGATCGCCAACCTGAGGGCGTTCTACGGCACCGCCCTGCACAGTTGCTACGAATGCGATGGCTTCGAGAAGGCCGGTGAAGCACTGGCCGTTGTCGGGGAGTCTGACGATCTGGCTGAACGGGCGCTGCACGCCTCGATGTGGAGTGATGACATCATCGTCTTCACCAATGGTGTCGGGAAAGTCTCCGACGACGACGAACGGATGCTGGCAGCTCACGGCATCCGGGTCGAACGTCGTGTCGTCAGCGAGCTCGTCGGCGAACGTGCCCAGCTCACCGGCGTGAAGCTCGCCGACGGTGACGTGATCGCCCGGACGGCGGGATTCGTGCGCCCACGGTGGGAGACAGCGCTCGGGTACCTCGAAGGGCTGGGTGCCGAGACCGACGAGCACGGACTGCTCGTCGTCGACCGGGACGGGCGGACCTCCGTGCCCGGCCTATATGCCGCGGGCGACATAACCCCGCCGGGCCCTGAGCAGCTCATCGTCGCTGCTGGCGCAGGGGCGCGGGTATCGGCAACGATGGTGCGTGACACCGTAACCGCGCGCACCCTCTCAATTTGAGGATGGGCCGCCGGTAGGCTACAGTTGACACTCGGCCGGGGCAATGCTTTTGGCCATTGGGGTATGGTGTAATTGGCAACACGGATGATTCTGGTTCATTTGTTCTTGGTTCGAGTCCAGGTACCCCAGCAGTAACAGGCGCAGGATTCTGCGGCGAAATCAGACATCGCCCATCCTCTCGTTCAGGTTGTTTTTCGGTCTTTTGACCATAAACAAGACCAGAAACCCCGACACAAGTCGTCGGACGCCCCAGCTGTCCCGGCCTGTGGCGATGGGGGCGAGTCGCCATTTCACACGAGACGGGCATCAAGACTTAAGAACGGGCGAACTCTCGTGCTGCCCGACGATCGCGTCCGTCGATTCGCGTGGCTCTCCACCACCGAGCTGGAGCCGAC
Organism: Mycetocola sp.; assembly: GCF_025464835.1. Taxonomy (GTDB): domain Bacteria; phylum Actinomycetota; class Actinomycetes; order Actinomycetales; family Microbacteriaceae; genus Mycetocola_A. Next base: position 17,096 of record NZ_JAODMP010000051.1, read on the forward strand.
GACCAAGCGCGGAGGCGGGTAGATCGGGCAAGCCTTGCGCCGTCGATCCGCCGGTAGTAGTCCCGTCCGCCATCGCGGATCTTGTACAGCTGTCTGTCGGCGGGGTAGCTGTAGGCCTGCGGCATAGGGAACGGTCCCGGGAACGAGACGTAGATAATCACCTTATTGAAGTTCTCATCACCGTCGAGATTCACCCCACTGAACACGGTCGAACGGCACAAGCGATATTTCAATCGAGTCGGAGTATCCCTGAGCCGAACGGCCCGGCGATGCCTCCCTTGTCTAATGGCATGGCAGGAGTTGATGAGGAACGAGAATCTCCGCGTGATCGCACCCGGCAGCTGAAGAATGTCATAGCATGTCTTTATGCGTACCCTTGTATACAACGGCATCCCGGCGGCACCATGTCGTTGATCAAGATCAACGCCCTGAGCGGGCTCTACTCGCTGGGACTCGGTATCTCAGGGGTCATGCTGACCTTCGTCGCAATCTCCGACGGGCTGCCAATAGGCGTCATAGCTCTTTTGAGCGCGGCATCTGCGGCCTCGCAGATGATCAGCAGGCTGGTGCTCGGCGTCGCGTTCCGTCACGTCGCCGACCGCGTCGTCATGGCGCTCGCCCTGCTCGTGCTTGGACTCTCCATGGGGGCCGTGCTCGCGTTGCCCGGGATAGTCGGACTCACCATCGCCCAAGTCTTGCAGGGCGCATCCCGCGCGGGGTTCTGGACGGGCAGTCAGATCCATGTGCTGCGGCTGGCGAAGGTACCCGCGAACGGGATGGCCCGCAATCAGTTCGTTTCGAGTGCCATCGGTGTGCTCGGACCAGTCATCGCTGGCGCCTTCGCGGGGCAAGATCCTCGCCTGGCGGCTTGGGTAGTGCTGAGCATCAGCCTGCTCGGAGTTGTTGGGAGCATGCTGCTTGGTCGACTGCCGGTCTTCGACCCGCCGAAGAAGCCCAAAGAAGGCGGCGTATGGAAGCGCCCCGGCGTGGCCATCTCCTCGATGGGAAGCCTCGCGAGCGGCGTGTGGTATGTCGCCATCAACACGTTCGTTCCCGTCGTGCTCGGTGCCGCGCCGTGGTCCACCCTGAGCATCGGACTCATCATGGCGGCGACGAACGCTTCGATGCTGATCGGCGTGATCGGCGCCGGCGTGGCCAAGCCTGTATGGTACGAGTCCATCATCATCATCGGCACGATCACGAGTTCGCTCGGTGTCGCCCTCCTGTGCCTGGCCGGCATACTGCCACTGGTCACCATGGCCGGACTTGTCACCTCCGGAGTCGGGGCCGGCATGCTGATGACTCTCTACCCGACGCTCGCAGCGCAATCGGTGCACCCCGAGGAGAAAGCGCAGGCCGTCGTGACCACAGGTGTGTACCGGTCGAGCGCTCTGTTGGGCACACCCATCCTCGTGTCCGTCGCCACGCTCGTCATGCCAATCGGTGGGGCCATGCTCATCGTCGCGGGCATCGCCGGGGCGCCTGGGATCGTGACCGCAATCAACCGAGCGCTGGCCGCCGCTGGGAAGCGCCGCTTCGAAGGTCCTGAAACAGAGCTGTAACACCTTCGTCATGCACCAGAGTATTCTGCTGTATACAGTTCTTTTCATCACTCGATGAAAGGAACTTCGATGACCGATCCCAAACCCTGGTCTGACCTCATCCCTTCGGACGACGTCAAGAGCTTTGCGAGCGGATTCAACGCCGCCGACCGTCCGATGAGCGCCGGCACCAAAGCCGCGATCATCGTGGTCGACATGACGCTCGCCTTCGTCGACTCTGCATACCCGACCGGGCACAGCGAGACGGGCTGGCCCTGCGTCGAAGCGAACGCGGAGCTGCTCGCGGCCGCGCGGGCTCTCGGCGTCCCCGTGTACTTCACCAAAGACCACCCCGACCCCTCGCACGTGAAGCTGCCTCAAGAGCGCGGGCGCTGGAAAACACAGGGAGCACCCCGCCAGCCCGAAGGACTGGCGCCGGGTGATGTCATCGTCGACACCCTCACGCCGACCGATGACGAAATCATCATCTACAAGGGCAGCAAGCCGAGCGGTTTCTTCGGTACGCCGCTTGCATCGCTGCTCACCCACCAAAGCGTCGACACCGTCATCGTCACCGGCATGACAACAAGCGGATGCGTGCGAGCGACGACCCTCGACGCGTTCATGAACAACTTCTACGTTGTCATCCCGCACGAGTGCTCGGCCGACCGCAGCCAGATTTCGCACAAGGTCAACCTCTTCGACATGCATATGAAGTACGCGGACGTCGTGTCTCTCGCAGAGACCATCGAGTACTTGCACTCAACCGTTGCCCAACCCGTTACCGTCTGAAAGCGAACAGAACCTATGTCTGGCAATCTTCTCTACGACTACTCGCCGATCACCGAGCGGCCGAAGGTCGAATGGCCCGAAGGCAAGCGCGTCGCCTTCTACTGCGGCCTGAACATTGAGCACTTCCGCATGGGGATGCCTGCGACCAGCGCGAGCCCCCTCACTGCCGGCATGAGCCCAGACCCTATGAATCACGGCTGGCGTGACTACGGCACTCGTGTCGGTATCTGGCGCATGATGGAGCTCTTCGACGAGGTGGGTCTGCGCGCGAGCGCGATCACGAACTCCGAGGTGATCGAGGAGTACCCCCAGATCATCGAGGCCGGCATCGAGCGCGACTGGGCCTGGCTCGCCCACGGCAAGACGAATTCGATCCTGCACACCGGCTTCTCCGAACAAGACGAGACTGTGTTCCTCGACGAACTCTTCGCGATGTGGCACAAGGTTGGCCTGCAGCCCCGGGGCTGGCTCGGGCCGGCGCTCACCGAGACCTACAGCACTCCGAAGCTGCTCGCCGAGCGCGGGGTCAGGTATCTCCTCGACTGGAACGCCGACGACCGGCCGTTCCCGCTGAATGTCGGGGGGCTCATCGAGGTGCCATACAGCATGGATGTGAATGACATTTCGGTCTTCGTGGGTCATCCGACCGCACCGTCCGTCTACGAAGAATTGGCGTTGGCCCAACTCGAGATCTTGCTTGAAGAAGGGGGTGGCGTGTTCGCTCTGCCCGTGCACCCCTTCGTGGTCGGCCAGCCGTCTCGGTTCAAGCACTTCAGGAACATCATTCGAGCGATTACCTCGCACCCCGACGTGTGGGTCACCACGAGCGAAGACATTGCCAACCACTTCCTCTCGACCCCCGCGGCTCCGACCGCAACCGCCTGAGATGCCAGTCCAGACGGCAGAGCCGTTGATCGCTGCCACCACCGCCCCGACTATCGTCGGCTTCTCGTCAGTCGAGATGAAGTATCCCGACGGCACCATTGCGCTCTCCGGCGTAGACCTCGACATCGCTCCTGGTGAGTTCGTGAGCGTGGTCGGGCCCTCCGGTTGCGGCAAGTCGACACTCCTGCGCCTCGCCTCAGGCCTCGAGCACGCCTCGAGTGGTGAGGTCGATGTGGCGACCGATCGGATCGGCTACGTGTTCCAAGACGCGACTCTGTTGCCATGGCGGTCTGTCGAGCGCAACGTCGAGCTGCTCGCCGAGCTCCACGGCGTTCCGTCAGCTGAGCGCAAGGCGAAAGCGAAAGCGGCAATCGGGCTCACCGACCTGACTGGGTTCGAGAAGCACCTGCCGAAGCAGCTCTCGGGCGGCATGAAGATGCGCACGTCGCTCGCCCGCGCGCTCACCCTCGACCCGGAGCTGTTTCTCTTCGATGAGCCGTTCGGCGCACTCGACGAGATCACGCGCGAGCGCCTCAATGACGAACTCATCCGACTGTTTGCCGAGCGGCGCTTCGCCGGACTCTTCATCACGCACTCCGTGAGCGAGGCCGTCTACCTCTCCACGCGGGTCGTGGTCATGTCGGGGCGTCCCGGCGGAATTGTCGCCGAGTTCGAGGTGCCGTTCCCGATGCCGAGGGACCCGGAGATCCGCTACTCGGCCGAGTTTGCGGCACTCACCGGCGAAGTCCACCATGCACTCAGGAAGGGGTACAGCGCATGACTACGACTGTCTGGGCACCAAAGACCGAAGTCGAGACCAAATCGATCGTGAAACCGGCGGCCAGGCGCAAGAGCCGCGTGCCGTCTTTCGTGCCGCCGCTCATCGTCGCCACCGCTGTGCTCGCCGTCTGGTATCTGGTCAGCTACGTGTTCCTCGACCAGACACGACGGTTCTTGCTGCCGCCACCGCATGAGATCTTCACCGGCGCAATCTTCGTGCCCGATATCCTCGCCGATATCGGGCTCGCCAGCCTCCGGACAACGATCGTGGCGCTGATCGGCCTTCTGATCGCAATAGTGCTCGGTGTCGCGTGGGCGGTGGCGATGAGCCAGGCGAGATGGTTGGAGACATCGCTCTTCCCCTACGCTGTCATCTTGCAGTGCATTCCGATTCTCGCGCTGGTACCGCTCATCGGCTTCTGGTTCGGATTCGAGTACCCGGCCCGGGTTATCGTCTGCGTCATGATCGCGCTGTTCCCGATGGTGTCGAACACCCTCTTCGGCATCCAGTCAGTCGACCCCGGGCAGCGCGAGCTGTTCCGGCTGCACGGCGCCGCCCGATGGACTGTGCTGCGCAAACTCGAGTTCCCGAACGCGTTGCCCGCGATCTTCGCCGGGATGCGGATTTCGGCAGGGCTGGCTGTTGTCGGCGCGATCGTCGGTGACTTCTTTTTCCGTCGCGGCGAACCTGGCCTCGGCGCCCTCATCAGCAACTACCAGGCGCAGATCCAGTCGGAGGAACTCTTCGCCGCGATCATTGCCGCTTCGCTCTTGGGAATCGTCATCTTTGCCGCCTTCGGCTGGCTCAGTCGTGCCGTGGTCGGCACCTGGTACGAGTCTTCGGACCGCTGATCCTTTTCCGTACACACTCATTACAGCAAAAGAGAGAGAGAGAGAGAGACCATGCGCTCCATCACGACCAAGCGAATCGTCGCCATCGGCGTCTTTACCGCGACGGCTATAACACTCGCCGCCTGCTCCCCATCTTCCGGGGCCGATGCCGAGGAGGCAAGCGCCGACCTTTCAATCGGCTCGACCGACCTTTCTGATGTCTGCCCGGCGACCATCGTCATCCAGGACTCCTGGTACCCGCAGGCTGAGCTCGGCGGCATGCTCAACCTCATCGCGACCGATTACACCGTCGACGCGGCGAATAAGTCGGTCTCCGGACCACTCATCGCCTCCGACGGATATGCCGGCGTTGACCTCGAGCTGCGAGCAGGCGGCCCGGCGATCGGCTTTACCCCGCCCGTGAGCCAGATGTATCAGGACGCGACGATCACCCTCGCCCGCATGGACACCGACTCAGCAATCCAGAACTCCGCGGATCTGCCGACGATCTCGGTCTTTGCCGCACTCGACGTCAGCCCACTTTCGGTGATGTGGTCGACCGACTACTACCCCGATGTGAAGAGCACGAAGGAACTCGGCGAAGCTCTCGCCGCGAGCGGCGGCGTGTTCCGCTACAACCAGTCCTCGAGCGCCTACCTCCAATACCTCATCCAGAGCGGACAACTCCCCGAGTCAGTCGTGGATGGCAGCTACGACGGTACCCCCGGCAACTTCGTCGCGTCGGGCGGCATGGACTCGCAGCAGGGTTATGCAACCAACGAGCCGTACGTGTACGAGAACATCGTGACCGACTGGGGAAAGCCGCTCTCGTACGAGCTCCTGTCTGACACCGGGTGGGATGCCGCCTCCGGCTACGCGATCCGCACCTCCGACCTCGCCGCGATGAGTGAATGCCTCGCAGAACTCGTGCCGATCTTCCAGCAATCGACGATCGACTACTTCGCTGAGTCAGCTCCGGCGAGCGCACTCTTGATCGCTCTGGTCGAGCAGTACCAGACAGGCTCGATTTACGACCAGGACGTCATCGACTACGCGAACGAGATCATGCTCTCGGAGGGTCTCGTCGGCAACGGCTCGAACGACGCTGTAGGCGACTACGACGGGGAGCGCGTCTCGAAGCTCATCGACATCGCCACCCCCGTGTACACCGAGATGGGCTCGAGCCCAGCCGACGGACTAACGTCCGATGACCTCTTCACCAACGAGTTCATCGACCCGTCCATCGGCTTCTAGCACAAGCGTGCGGGGCGGCACAGCACGGCCGCCCCGCACCTGTGGCGCGTGAAAGGAACAATGTTGCAGTCGTATCTCGCGATCACTACACCCCGAACCCAGCCTCTTCCGGGGCTGGTCGGGCGCTGCTGTGGGAGACCCGTTGCGCCCGACACCTCGAGGTTAAGGGTGAGTCGGACCAGGTCCTGCACGGCTGGGCCGTCGGCGTCGAGGTTGCTAATGCTTCACCGTGACGGATTGACGATCGTCCCTTCGGGGTCGAAGGCTGTCGCAGTGCGTGCCGACGTGCGGGATTCTCAGACTGCCACGGGCTTATCGGCACCGCGTTCGAAGCTGACCGCGCTCGAAGCTTTCGCCAGCGGTCGCCATTCTTATCAGGAACGCGATCAGCGCGTTCCCGGTTGCACTGATCCTTGAACTCGCCTGACCGCCCGTTCCGGCGAAACCCACCGGCGACCCGGGTCGGCGTTCGCCATCTGTCAGGCGGCTACGCCGTACATGCTCGACCGGGGCGGCGACACCGTCCGCATCTCGAGCCGCATGCCGCGGTGCCGATCCGAGGTTCAGCGCCCACGGCAGCGCGAAGGCCGCTCTCAGCAGTCGCCGCGAGGGACGACGAGCTGATCGAGTCCCGTATCAGGCCGTGATCGTCGAGTCGAGCTGGCGTTCCTGCCACATCTGGATTCGTAGGTCGCGCACAGACGAGATCTGCGCCTTCATCAGTTCGACGGCCCGGCCCGAGTCACGGACGGACAGCGCCTCGGTGAGGTGCTCGTTGTAGGAGACGGCTTTCTCCCATTGCCCCGGCTTTGAGATCGTTGAAAGACCCCCAAAGCGCACATGCGGGGTTCCGATGCGCTCAAGGAGTTCAAAGAGCGACTTATTGTGGGCGGCGCGCCAGATGGCGACGTTGAATTCATGATTCAAGGCGATCCGCTCGGGGAGCGGGTGGTCGACAGGGAGTGACCTTGCAGCAGCCGTGATCCGTCGCATTTGGACGAGGTCGAGGTCGGTGCGACGCTCGGCGGCGAGTGCGACGGACGCGCTTTCAAGTATCCCCTTCGTCTCGTACATCTCGTAGATCTCGTCCGGGGCCGGGTCACTCACACGCCAGGAGCGTCCGCCGTTTTTTAGTAGGCCTTCGGTCTCAAGTTTTCGCAGGGCCTCGCGAATGGGGGTACGGCTCACTCCGCAGAAGTCCGCGAGCTGGTTCTCTGAAAGAGTCTCACCGGGACTGAAACGCCCGACGATGACCGACTCCTTGATGAGGTCGAATGCAACCTCGGCCTGACTCCGGCCCATCGCCACGATCTTCCTCCTCGCAGGGCGCATCCGCGACACCGTGTGCACGCCCGTATACAGAATAGCGCCCCGCCCGTCCTCCGCGAGAACCACACGCCATTGGTCAACGGGCGCTCTGGAGGTCTAGCTAGTTCGCAACGTTTGGCGGCATGACGAATCTGGCCACCCCTGGGCGAACTGACTTCCAAAGCTTCGATAAGTAACCAAACGCCGGCGCAAGATTCTGCCCTTCGCGCGACAGGCTGAGATCGATGTCGGTTATCCTCCGATGTAATCACGATCGAACATCGTGGGCGAACCCGTTGCTTAGTCCCGTCGCGTTGGGAGCCAGCATCTGTATCCCTCCTAGTGTCTGGACGAGATTCTGCACGCCTATGCGAGATTGCCCGCTGGCTGAAGGCTAGTGATGCGTCGCGAGGCTCTCGTTGTTCGGGGATAGTCGACGGGACTCACGCTGGAAATTCTCACTACGCCTGTGGTGTCTTCGAAACGTGACCAGAAACGCACCGAGAACCCCTCCGCGTGACCAGAATCAGCCCGTACTCGCCCGTACCAACGCGTAGACTGTGCTCAGAGAACCGCGGAAATCCGCGGCATTCTGACCCCGCTGTGGGTGGACCAAAGGACAAAGAAAACTTTCATTTGTTCTTGGTTCGGGTCCAGGTACCCCAGCAGTAACAGGCGCAAGATTCTGCGGCGAAACTAGACATCGCCCATCCTCTCGATGAGGTCGTTTTTCGGTCTCTTGACCATAAACGAGACCAGAAACCCCGACACAAGTCGTCGGACGGCCCAGCTGTCCGGCCTGTACGGAATCGTCGCTGCATTGCGCGTGCGTCCCCGTCTTCGCTCGCACACCTAACGGGTATGAACGAGACGGCGCAGATCGTGCAGACCTTCCTCACACGGCATGAGCTGGCCGAACGCCTTCAACTCCCCGAGCGGACGCTAGAAGACTGGCGCCTGACACACGCCGGTCCACCGTATATGAAGTGCAACGCCGCGGAGTGTCCCCAAGCCGGCTTCCGACGTGACCGCAATGGCTCGCAGCCCTGCTCGCAGTGCTACTCAGGGATACTAGGTAGTCGGCGAACAGAGTCAGCGAGGGACGTTAACGTCAGGGAGGCGAACGATGCAACTGCCAAAGGGGCGCGTCCACTGGGCGCGCGACGCGGTGGCCGCGGTGGAGGAGCGGGAGCGGGCATTGCAGGCCGCGGAGGAACTAGCTCAGCAGGGCAGCTGGATGTGGGAGATCGGGTCAGACCTGGTGAGCTGGTCTGAACAGGTGCACCAGATTTTCGGGACCGACCCGGCGGGGCAACCGACGACGTACGACGGATACCTATCCATGGTTCATTCCGATGACCGGGAACGGGTGTCGTCAGTGATCCGGGAGACGGTCACAACCGGCGCCAACTTCGAGGTCGACCACCGGATCGTCCGGCGAGACGGCGAGATCCGGGAGGTCCGCGGCAGGGGCCGAGCCGAGCGGGATCCGAGGGGACAGCCAATCCGGTTGATCGGCGGCCTCCAAGACCTCA
>NZ_JAODMP010000035.1 GCF_025464835.1 Mycetocola sp.
CGAGCGCTCCAGGCGCACGAGAAGGTTCTGCAACTCACCCATAAAGGGTCACGGCGTCAATCGCTCCGATACGCAGTTTGGCGGTTCTCGCAGCCCTGAAGGCTGAACAATGCGCTCAACACGCGTGGGTCCGTCGAACGGATCCACAAGCATATGCAAAGCTAGGCAAACGTGTCTACGTATTGACATTGCTATTGGGGGGACTCGTGGAGCTCAAGGACTACGTAAGAATTCTGCACAAAAGCTGGATTCTTATCGTCGCCTGCACCTTGCTCGGTGTTGGCGCGGCTGCCGCATACTCACTGACCCTCGCTCCGAAGTACCAGTCGACGACGCAGCTGTATGTGTCTGTGCGTGCGTCTGAAGGCGCTGCGACCGGCGACCTCGTGCAGGGAACAAGCTTCGCGCGCCAGGCCGTCACGTCCTATGTCGACGTCGTGAACAGCGCCCTCGTGCTCGACAGGGTCATCGACGAACTCGGCCTCGACATGACCGCTCAGCAGCTCGCGCCCACCATCGCTGCGAGCTCGCCTTTGAACACCGTTCTCATCGACGTCACCGTCACGAACACCGACCCAGTGCAGGCTGCGGCCATCGCCAATTCGGTCGGCGTCACGTTCGCAGACGTCGTCACCAACCAGCTTGAGAAGCCGGAAGGTGAAACCGCCAGCCCGGTGAAGATTGAGACGATCCAGCCTGCTGTGACTCCGACGAGTCCGTCGAGCCCCAACGTCCAGCTCAACATCATCCTTGGTTTCCTCCTCGGCCTCGCGGTCGGGCTGGGCGTCGCTGTGCTTCGCAGCGTCCTCGACACCCGTATCCATAGCTCGCACGACATCGAGCAGGTGACGGATGCCTCGATCCTCGGTGGCATCGCGCTAGACCCTGACGCGAAGAAGCGTCCTCTCGTCGTCCACGTCGACCCTCGCAGCCCGCGAGCCGAATCCTTTCGAAGCCTCCGCACCAACCTCCAGTTCGTCAACCTGGAGAAGGGCCCACGCAGCTTCGTCATCACCAGTTCAATCCCTGGTGAAGGCAAGAGCACCACGACCGCGAACCTTGCCATCGCGCTTGCCGAAACGGGAGCGTCCGTCGCACTCGTCGACGGTGATCTTCGTCTGCCGAGAGTCGCAGATTACATGGGCATCGAAGGTGGCGTCGGCCTGACCGACGTCCTGATCGGGCGCGCTGAACTGGCCGATGTACTTCAGAAGTGGGGCCGCGGCAAGCTATACGCCTTGCCGAGCGGTCGCGTACCGCCGAACCCGAGCGAGCTGCTGGGCTCCGCCGCGATGAAGCGGGTGCTCACGTCATTGACCGATCAGTTCGATTTCGTTCTCATAGACGCGCCGCCGCTGCTGCTGGTCACTGATGCTGCAGTCATTTCCAAACTCACCGGTGGCGTGATCATGGTCGCGGCTTCTGGACGCACGAAGAAGAACGAACTCGCGGCAGCGGTTCGGACTCTCGAGAGCATCGGCAGCAACCTGGCCGGCGTCGTGGTCACCATGCTGCCCACTAAGGGGCCCGATTCCTACGCCTACGGGCAATACAGCTACGGCAAGTTCGACGAGGTAGAGCCCACCGCGGATCATGTCGTCGGCAAAAAAGCCGGCAAGAAAGCTGTCGTGAGAGGGCGACGGGCGCTCCGCGAAGCGAGGATGGAGTAGCAGTGGCCGACTTCCGGATTCTCACCGTCTGCTCCGGCAACATCTGCCGGTCACCGATGGCCGAGCAGCTCTTGCGAGCAGGCCTGAGTGCCTATCCCGGCATCACCGTGACCAGTGCGGGCACCGTGGGCCTGGTCGGCGAACCGATGGACCAGCGCGCCGTCAACCTTGCCGTCAGTTTCGGTGTCACGGATGCCGCTGATCACGTCGCTCGAGAACTCAACGAGCAGCAGATCCGCGAAGCGGACGTGGTGTTTGCGATGTCTCGCGAGCACCGCCGTGCCATCGTGCAGCTTCACCCACGCGCCTCCCGCTACACCTTCACAATCCGGGAGTTCGCGAGAATCGCAGCCGAGATCACTGACGCGGATCTGACGGATGCGGCGTTGCTGCCGCGCGAGGATGTTGTGGGTCGCTTCGCAGCGGCCGTCGAAGCGACGGCTTCACTGCGGGGGATGGTCACACCGTTGCAAAATGCGGACGATGACGACGTTGTCGATCCGTACCGACGCTCTGACGACGTGTACACGCTTTCTGGGCAGCAACTGCTTCCGGCCGTACAGGGTGCGCTCACCTTGTTCAACCGCGCTGCGACAGCGGCTTAGAAAGCTGTGGCGTCCAATCGAGCGTTGGTCCGTCGCCCGCAGGGCCACGGACTGCCTCGTCGTGGGTGGATCGTGGCGATTGGCCTTTTCCTCGTGCTCGACATCGCACTTGTCGCGCTTGCTCTCAACGGCAATCGCTCGCCTACCGCAGCGGGCGAACTGGCTCTAGAGTCCCCGGGGTTATCTGCGGTCCCCAGTGAATCCGGCGCTCCTGCGCCCACCGTCGCCCCCACCGCCGCGGTGCCGCAACGCCTGCTCGCCGCAATCAATGCCGACGTGGCCTGGCGCGGTGTCGTGGGTTCTTGTCCCGACGGCCAGTCAGAACTCGAGTACACGGTCGACGGTGGCGAGAGCTGGGAAGTTGTAGACCCTGCGGGCACTACCGACGCCAATACTCTCGTTCGGCTCGTTCCCGCTTCTTCGACTGAAGCACACGTTGTGACGCTCGACGATGAGTGTTCGCCGCAACTCCTTCGCACATTTGTGGCCGGAGAAGCGTGGGAGGACTATACCTCCAACCTCGGTTCGTATTGGTACGTGGGCCCTGCTGACCGTGCCAACGTTCACTCGCCCTACGGCACCATACCCGGGCCATGCGGATCAGTCGTCGCAGTGGCGCCCCGGTCATCGTCGGAGGCTCTCGTGCTTTGTGCCGACCAAGCACTGTTTGAGACCAGCGATGCCGGTGCGAAGTGGTCGACGGTGATCTCCGTATCCGGCGCGGTTGCTATTGACGCGTCGAACGGCGGCTATGTCGTGGCCGTTGCTGCGCAAGCCGATTGTGCCGGAGTCTCCGTCGTCGCGCTGGCCGACGGGCTCCCCAGCGCGGCCGTGGGGTGCTCGGGGGACGGATCGCCAGACGGTCAAACGTCGCTGGCCGTGGCGGATGACGACACACTGTGGCTCTGGGCGGGCGAGCACTTTTTACGTTCGACTGATGGGGGAGAGACGTGGAACTGAAGCCTGATATAGAACCTGATCCCGAAAAGCGAAACGGTGAGGTGCCCCTTGTGCGTTTCGGGGCGCAGTTCGTGCTCGACGCCGTTGCCTGGGCCGGAGCACTCGTGCTCGCCGTTGTCTTCCGTTACGAGTTCATGCTGGCGGAGATCGGCTGGAACGCTCTCTTCGGTTTAGTGATCCTCGCAATCGTGCT
>NZ_JAODMP010000079.1 GCF_025464835.1 Mycetocola sp.
AGATCGACGAAGCATCCAAGATCGACGAAGCATCCGACATCGACGACGCGGGCGAGATCGACGACGCGGCAGAGAACGACATGACCGTAGGAGAAGACACCAATCACGACGAGGAGACGCTTGATGATGCCGCTGCTGGGCAGGAAAAGTAACACAGCGGCGCCGCTCGACGGCGTCGACGTCCTGCTCGCCGACCTGGACGGTGTCGTCTACGCGGGACCCGGAGCGATCCCGCACGCGATCGAGAGTCTCAATCGGGCCGCGGAAAGCATCCGTGTCGGGTACATCACCAATAATGCGTCGCGCACCGACGCATCCGTCGCCGCCCACCTGACCGAACTGGGCCTTACCGTTGCGCCGAACGACGTCGTGACAAGCCCGCAGGCTGCCGTCCGTCTGCTCGCCGACTCTGTGCGGAGCGGGTCGACGGTGCTCGTCGTCGGCGGCGACGGCCTCGTCGACGAACTCGTCAAAGGCGGATACACCGTCACGCGATCGGCTGAGGACAGCCCGGCCGCTGTGCTGCAGGGCTTCGCGCCCGACGTGAGCTGGACCGAGCTTGCCGAGGCAGCCTACGCGCTGCACCCGCGGGAAGACGGCGTCGAGATCCCCTGGATTGCGACGAACACGGACTGGACGATCCCTCAGGCCCGCGGCATCGCGCCAGGAAACGGCACGTTGGTCTCAGCCGTGCACACCGCCGTCGGTCGCCTCGCAACGGTCGCCGGCAAGCCGGAGACTCCCATTTTTCACGAGGCCACCGCCCGGTTCAGTGCGAAGAATCCGCTCTTCATCGGTGACCGGCTCGACACCGACATCGTCGGCGCCAACCGCGCCGGCATGGACTCGGTGCTCGTGCTCACCGGTGTCGACAAGGCCAAGCATGTGCTCGCCGCAGACAAATTCTCGCGTCCGACGTACATTCTCGAAGACCTTCGCCAGCTCCACGAGGCGTACCCGGCAACCCGGATGTCACGCAACGGCAGCGAGGCGACCGTCGGCAGGTCCGTGGTGCGGATCGACGGAAACGACGTCGTCATCGTGCGGGACGGGGACACCCCGATCGACCTGCTGCGCGCCGCGTGTGCGGCGATCTGGGCGTCAGGGCGGGCGATTTACGGCTTCAACGTTCCCGAACGGCTGTATTCCTGATCGCCCGGGTAACCTAGGAACGTGAGCGAAGAGATGCACGAAGCGGGCGATGCCCTGGTTTCGCAGCTGCGCCTGGTCGAGGACCAGCCGCTCGACGAGCGCGCCCGTGCATACGTTCAACTGCACGAAGAGCTCCGCGCCAAACTCGAAGGTGGCGACGCGGCATCGTCGCGGTCGTGAGCGGTCAGCAGGTGCCAGACGCTGACCAGCGCCTCGACGCTGCGCTGGTGTCCCGCGGCCTGGCCCGATCGAGAACCCTCGCTGCGAGGGTGATCGCTGACGGTCTGGTCACTGTCGACGGTCGGGCGGTCGTCAAGCCTGCCACGAAGGTCCGCGACAATCAGGTCCTCGTCGTCGCCGGCGCTGACCACTACGTCAGCCGGGGCGCCCACAAGCTCATCGCGGCGCTCGACGCATTCCCGGTCGACCCTGCCGGGCGGGTGGCCCTCGACGCCGGTGCGTCGACCGGAGGATTCAGCCAGGTGCTGCTCGAACGCGGCGCCAGGACGGTCATCGCGCTTGACGTGGGTCACGGCCAGCTTTCGCCCGAGATCTCCGGCGACGCCCGCGTTGCCGTCGTCGAAGGGTTCAACGTTCGCGACCTCACTCCTGAGAGCCTCGCTGGAGCATCCGGTGTTCCGGACCGCCCCGATCTCGTCGTCGGCGACCTCTCATTCATCTCGCTGACCCAGGTGCTCGACGCGCTTCAACGCTCCGCGCAGCCCGGCAGCGACTTCGTGCTGCTGATCAAGCCGCAGTTCGAGGTGGGTCGTGGGGGGATTCGCGAAGGGATCGTGCGGAACGCCGCCCTTCGCGCTGACGCCATCGCCACCGTGCTCTGGTATGCGTGGGACCTCGGGCTCGGCACGGCCGGGTTGATCCCGTCACCGATTGTCGGCGGTCACGGAAACCATGAATACGTTGTGTGGTTGCGCGAAGCGGGCGGCGTGCCGGGCGGTGTCGCCGCCAATCCGACAGAATGGCTAGATCGAATGACCGAGATGGCTGGAGCGTGACCGGAATGAGCTCAGAAGCTCGGAACATCCTTGTGGTGTCGCACACCGGCCGATCCGATTCGCTCGACGCCGCGGTGCAGGTGATCGCCCAGCTTCTCGACGCCGGTGCCGTTCCGGTGCTCCAGCGCGACGAGCGTGAGGAGATATGCGCGACGGGCCTTGCGCCCGAGGACCTCGCGATCCTGTACGAGGACGTACGCCCGGCCGACCTCGAGCTGGTGATCGTGCTCGGCGGTGATGGCACGATTCTTCGGGCCGCAGAGATCGTGCGCGGGTTCTCCGCGCCGATCCTCGGCGTCAACCTCGGCCACGTCGGGTTCCTCGCCGAGAGTGAGCGCGATGACCTCGCCGACGCCGTCCACCGTGTGATCGGCCGGGACTACCTCGTCGAAGAGCGCATGACGCTGTCCGTGCGGGTGAAGCGCGACAGCGAAGTCATCTTCGAGACCTGGGCGCTCAACGAAGCCACGGTCGAAAAGGCAAGCCGTGAACGGATGCTCGAGGTCGTGATCGAAGTCGACGCCCGCCCGCTCTCCAGCTTCGGCTGTGACGGAGTCGTTGTTTCGACACCGACAGGGTCCACCGCGTATGCCTTCTCGGCTGGCGGTCCGGTGATCTGGCCGAGCGTCGAGGCGATAACGATGGTGCCGCTCAGCGCTCACGCCCTTTTCGCCCGCCCGATCGTCGTCGGTCCGGACTCGTCGCTGGCCATCGAGGTGCTCAAACGCACCGATGCGACCGGCGTCCTCTGGTGCGACGGTCGCCGCACGCACGATCTAGAACCCGGTGCCCGTGTCGTCGTTCGGCGTTCGTCTGTACCTGTGCGACTTGCTCGACTGCACGAAAGTGCATTCACCGACCGACTCGTGAAGAAGTTCCACCTGCCTGTTTCCGGGTGGAGGGGACCTGCGCCCCGTGATTGAGGAAATCGGCATCCGTGACCTCGGGGTCATCGCTGAGGCAACGCTTCCGCTCGGCCCCGGATTCACCGCCATCACCGGCGAAACCGGTGCGGGGAAAACCATGGTCGTCACCGCCCTCGGCCTGCTGCTCGGCGGCCGTGCCGACTCAGGTGTCATCCGGCAGGGCAACGAGTCCACGAGCGTGGACGGTCGCTGGATCGTCCCGGCCAACGGCGACGTCGCCGAGCGCGTGCGTGAGGCCGGGGGAGACGTCGACCCGTTCGGCGTCGACGCCGAACTGACGTTGGGTCGCTCGGTGCTTGCCTCAGGCCGAAGCCGCGCGCAGGTCGGCGGGCGTAGCGCCCCGGTCGGTGTGCTTGCCGAACTGGGTGAGCAACTCGTCGTCGTGCACGGCCAGTCAGACCAGGTTCGCCTCCGGTCCCAGGCAGCCCAGCGGGACGCGCTCGACAGGTTCGCGGGCGAGGAGCTAACGGCACGGCTCGCCGACTACCGGTCGGCCTTCACCCGCTATCTCGCGAACGTCGCCGAACGCGACATCCTCATCGAGGAGCGTGACCGCCGTGCCGCCGAAGCAGATGACCTCCGGCTCACTATTGCGGAGATCGACGCTGTCGCCCCTCAACTCGGTGAAGACGACGAACTCGCCGCCCGCGCAGAACGCCTGACCAACATTGAGGATCTTCGCATCGCTGCGAGCTTCGCGCGCGAGGCGCTGTCGGCAGAGGGATCCGACGCCCCGGATGTCGTCACCCTGCTGGAGGCCGCCCGCCGGCAACTCGAGAGGGTCGCGGCGCACGACGCCGAACTGGGCACGCTGGGGGAGCAGGTCGCGACCACGAGCTACGCGATCTCCGAAATCGCGCTCGAACTCTCCAGCTACCTCGCCGGCCTCGACACCGATGGGGCCCGTGAACTTGAGATCATCCAGGAACGCCGCGCCGAGCTCGGCGTACTCCTGCGCAAGTACGGCCCCGGCATCGATGAGGTGCTCGCCACCCACGAAACGGGCAACGCCCGCCTGCTCGAACTCGACGGTGACTCCGACCGGATCGAGGACCTCACGCGCATCGTCGACGAGGACGCCGTTCTGGTCGACGATCTCGCGGGGCGGATCTCTGAAATCCGCCGTGCCGCAGCCACCCGGCTGGGCGAAGCCGTCTCCGCCGAACTCACCGCACTGGCCATGCCGGACGCCATCGTCGTGATCGAGGTCACCGACCAGCCCGAGCTGAGCCAGCACGGCCGCGACTCCGTCGTGTTCCTCCTCCGACCGCACCCGGGCGCTGAACCACGTGCCATCTCGAAAGGTGCGTCAGGCGGCGAATTGTCACGGGTGATGCTCGCCATCGAGGTGGTCATCGCCGGTCGTGACCCTGTGCCGACCTTCGTCTTCGACGAAGTCGACGCCGGCGTCGGCGGGTCAGCAGCCATCGAGATCGGCAGGCGCCTGGCCAGGCTCGCCGAGACCGCGCAGGTCATCGTCGTCACCCACCTGGCCCAGGTCGCCGCGTTCGCGACCAACCATCTCGCTGTCGTGAAGTCCAGTGACGGCACGGTGACGGCATCCAGTGTGCGACAACTGACCGGACCGGAGCGGGTCGCCGAGATGGCCAGACTACTCTCCGGGCTCGCTGACAGCGACTCAGGCTTGGCCCATGCCGAGGAGCTGCTTTCGCTCGCACGGTCGAACCGCTCGTCTCAGGTGATAGGATAAAAGCCCGTGGTGAACATTACGAACGCGGACATTCCAAACGACACGACCAAGCACATCTTTGTGACCGGTGGTGTCGTTTCTTCTTTGGGCAAGGGACTCACGGCGGCAAGCCTGGGTAACCTCCTCACGGCTCGGGGACTGCGTGTTGTCATGCAGAAACTGGACCCCTACCTGAACGTCGACCCTGGAACGATGAACCCGTTCCAGCACGGCGAAGTCTTCGTCACCGACGATGGCACCGAGACCGACCTCGACATCGGCCACTACGAGCGTTTCCTCGACATCAACCTGAGCCAGGCGGCCAACGTCACCACCGGCCAGATCTACTCGACGGTCATCGCGAAGGAACGTCGCGGCGAATACCTTGGTGACACCGTGCAGGTCATCCCGCACATCACCGACGAGATCAAGCGGCGCATGCGGTTGCAGGCCACGAACGACCCGAAGCCCGACGTGATCATCACCGAGGTCGGCGGAACCGTCGGCGACATCGAGTCGCAGCCGTTCCTCGAAGCGGCGCGCCAGGTGCGCCACGAACTCGGCCGCAAGAACGTATTCTTCGTGCACGTTTCACTCGTACCGTTCATGAACGCGTCGGGTGAGCAGAAAACCAAGCCGACGCAGCACTCCGTCGCCGCCCTGCGCGCGATCGGTATCCAGCCGGATGCCCTCGTGCTGCGCAGCGACCGGCCCGTCTCCGAATCGAACAAGCGCAAAATCGCGCTCATGTGCGACGTCGACGAGGCGGCAGTCGTCAACTGCGTGGACGTGCCAAGCATCTACGACATCCCCTCGGTGCTCCACGACCAGGGTCTCGACGCGTACATCATCGACCTGCTCGGCCTCGAAGCCGGCGACGTCGACTGGGCGGCCTGGTCGCCGGTGCTCAAGGCGGTTCATGAACCCAAGCACGAACTCACCATCGGGTTGGTGGGCAAGTACATCGACCTTCCGGATGCCTACCTCTCGGTCACCGAGGCGCTGCGGGCGGGCGGATTCGCCCACGAGTCCAAGGTCAAGCTTGAGTGGATCGCGTCGGATGAATGCGACACACCGGAGGGCGCGGCAAAGGCGCTCAGCGGCCTGGACGGAATCTGCATCCCAGGCGGTTTCGGCATCCGGGGTATCGAAGGCAAGCTCGGTGCGCTGAAGTTCGCCCGCGACAACAAGATTCCGACGCTCGGCCTGTGCCTCGGCCTGCAGTGCATGGTGATCGAGTACGCCAGGAACGAGGCCGGACTGGCCAGCGCCAGCTCGAGCGAATTCGACCCTGACACGCAGTTCCCGGTCATCGCGACGATGGCCGAGCAGGTTGAGATCATCGCCGGGGGAGACCTCGGTGGCACCATGCGCCTCGGGCTGTACCCGGCCAAGCTCACCGAGGGTTCGATCACGGCGGAACTCTACGGTTCGACCGAGATCTCCGAACGCCACCGCCACCGCTACGAGGTCAACAACCGGTACCGCGACCAGATCGCCGACGCTGGCATGGTCTTCTCGGGCACCAGCCCTGACGGCCAACTCGTCGAGTTCGTCGAGCTGGACCGCGCCGAGCACCCGTTCTACGTCGGCACCCAGGCGCACCCTGAACTGCGGTCACGTCCGAACAACGCGCACCCGCTGTTCCGCGGTCTCATCGGTGCTGCGCTCGAGCGCAAACAGGCCAGCCTGCTGTTCGACGTGAGCAATGACTGAGTCTGCGCTGGAGGACACCCTCGCCGACGTCGAGGTCCGTTCGAGCGAACTGGCCTTCGACGGCATGGTCTGGGGCGTTCGCCGTGACGTTTTCGACTACAACGGTGAGGACATCAACCGCGAGTACCTCGACCACCCGGGGGCTGTCGCGGTGTTCGCGCTCGACGAGGAAGACCGGGTGCTGCTGATCAAGCAGTACCGGCACCCGGTTCGCATGCGGGAGTGGGAGATCCCTGCCGGGCTTCTCGACATCGTCGATGAGGATCCGCTGGCGGCGGCTAAACGCGAACTCGCCGAGGAAGCCGACATTCAGGCGACCGAGTGGGCTGTGCTCTCTGAGTTCTTCACCAGCCCAGGGGGCAGCGACGAGGCGATCAGGATCTACCTGGCCCGCGGGCTCTCCGCGGCGGACGCGGTCTTCGACCGCACGCATGAAGAGGCCGACATGGAGCTGCGTTGGGTTCCGCTCGACGATCTGGTCGACGCGGTGCTGGTTCGTAAGCTGCAGAACCCGTCACTCGTCATCGGCACCCTTGCCGCCTACGCCGGTCGTCAGCGGGACTGGGCGACGCTTGCGGCGGCGGACTCTCCGTGGCCCCGGCATCCGAAACTCAGGTCCTTGGGCGACTGACATGCCGCTCGCGCGCGACCTCGACCTGTACCTGCGGCACGTGTCGATCGAGCGTGGCCTGGCGCCGAACACTGTGGCCGCATACCGGCGCGATCTCGGCGGCTACGTCGAGTGGCTCGGCGCGCGGGGGATGGGCGAAGTCGTCGATGTGTCGCAGCAGCAGGTGTCTGAGTACGTGCGTGAGCTGGGCACGCGCGAGGAAACCCCGTTGACGGCGTCATCCCTTGCCCGGGTGTTGTCTTCGGTGCGCGGTTGGCACCGGTTCCTGCTCGAGGAAGGGCGGCTCGAGACCGACGTGGCCCGTGAGGTGAAACCTCCCAAGCTGGCGAGCCGGTTGCCGAAGGCGCTGAGCGTCGACCAGGTGACGGCGTTGCTCGATGCCGTCTCCGGCGACGACGTGCAGGCGTTGCGCGATCGGGCGCTCCTCGAGTTGCTCTACGCCACCGGTGCGAGGGTGAGCGAGGCGGTGTCGCTCAACGTCGACGACGTGTTCGATGAGGACATCGTGCGGCTCCGAGGCAAGGGCAACAAGGAAAGAATCGTGCCGCTCGGCCGGTTCGCCCGCGATGCTCTTGACGCGTACCTGGTGCGTGCCCGACCCGTGTTCTCGGTTAGGGGAGTCGCCACTCCTGCGCTGTTCGTCGGCATCCGTGGGCAGCGGGTGTCGAGGCAGAACGCCTGGCTGATCATCCGGGCCGCAGCCGAGAAGGCGGACCTGGTCGCCCAGGTGTCGCCGCACACGCTGCGGCACTCTTTTGCGACGCATCTGCTCCAGGGCGGAGCCGATGTGCGTGTTGTCCAGGAGCTGCTTGGGCACTCCTCGGTGGCGACGACGCAGATCTACACGATGGTGACAGCGGACACCCTCCGTGACATGTACACCACGGCCCACCCGCGCGCTCGGTAGCTGGGCACGGGTGCGCCGCTACTCATAACTCCGCCAGGTCGGTCGTCGGTAGGCAAGCAAGCCCCGGAATGATGGCAAATACGGTTCGGACGGTACGGGCCGCAGGTTGGCGGAGTTGTGTGCGGGGCGGGGTGCTGGCAGCGGGCGGCGGGCGACGGGCGACGGGCGGCGGGCGACGGGCGACGGGCGGCGGACGATGGGCGGCGTCCCACGGGCGGCGAACGATGGCGACGCGACGGGGCCGGTTGTGGGTGGATCGGCACGCCTGATGTACTCATAACTCCGCCAGGTCGGTCGTCGGTAGGCAAGCAAGCCCCGGAATGATGGCAAATACGGTGCGGATGGACGGTACGGGCCGCAGATTGGCGGAGTTGTGTGCGGGGCGGGGACTGGCAGCGGGCGGCGGGCCACGGGCGGCGTGCCACGGGACTCGCGCGATGGCGACGCGACGGGGCCGGTTGTGCGGGTGGGCAGGGTCGCACGCGGTGGGCGGCGAGTGCCACAAGACTCGGGCGATGGCGACGCGACGGGGCCGGTTGTGGGTGGATCGGCAAGCCTGATGTCTCATAACTCCGCCAGGTCGGTCGTCGGTAGGCGAGCAAGCCCCGGAATGATGGCAAATACGGTGCGGATGGACGGTACGGGCCGCAGATTGGCGGAGTTGTGTGCGGGGCGGGGCACTGGCAGCGGGCGGCGGGAATCCGGTTCTGCACGATGACCCGGTCCTGGCGGGTATTCGGTGCTGGAGCTGGTGCTGGTGCTGGTGCTGGTGCTGGTGCTGGTGCTGCGGCTGCTCCGTTGTGCGTAACTCCGCCGAATGCGCTGGAACGTGCGCGGACAGAAGCCATATGTGGCGACGGATCGGCTGGCTCGGCCGCGCATTGGCGGAGTTGTGCCACGGCAGTGGTCGAACCGAAGGGCAGTGGGTGCCCGACTGGGGTGCGTGGGTGACGTCCGCGCTTCCCGGGCTGGCGTTGCCCGCGCAGCACAGGCTCCGCAGCCATCAACTGTGGATAACCCTCCCGTGGGGTCGGGGACTGCTCTA
>NZ_JAODMP010000041.1 GCF_025464835.1 Mycetocola sp.
TCCATCGTCGGCGTCGGCGGGATCGGCCTCGGCCTGTGGTGGGCGGACTCGGGCGCCGCACTGTTCATCGCCGGCATCATTTTGTGGGACGGCCTGAAGAACATGCGCGCCGCCGTCGAAGACCTCATGGACACTCGCGCCATGACTTTCGATGATTCCAAGCCCCACCCGATCGTCAACAAGGTCGACGAGTACCTGAGATCCCTTGACTGGGTAGCGGATGCCGGTTCCCGCGCCCGCGACCAGGGTCACGTCTTCCACATTGAATCCTTCGTTGTACCGCTCTCGCGACGAACGGTGAGCCTCGCCGATCTCGAGAAGGCGCGCGAGGGCTGCATCGCACTCGACTGGAAGGTCGAGGACATCGTGCTGATCCCTGTGACCGAGCTGCCCCGGGTGGTGCGGGAGTAACAGCCCGCACAGGCCTAGCTCGCCCGGGCAACAGCCCGCACGGGCCTAGCTCGCCCGGGCAACAGCGCGCACGGGCCTAGCTGGCACGCCACAGAGGCGGAAACCGGACTGAACCGACTGGACAAACGGCCGGTCTCGTGACGCAACCGGAAACCGCTTGCGTCGCGGGTGTCAAAGAGCCGGTTCTGCTGCCGGCAGCGGTGCAGCAGGCGGCTCTGGCACGATCTCGAGTCCGCCCACCGAATTCGAGGAACGGACGAGGGCCTGGATCCAGCGGGAATTGAGCTGTGGTGTCTTGCCGCCGTAGTACTGGAAGGTCAGCGAAATCGCATTGTGGATCCAGATGGTTGTACGCCCCAGTCCGTTTGCGTTCTCCTTCCAGGTGAAGGCAAACGGTTCACCCCTGCGGAGCTTCGCCAGGATGACGACCTGCAAATGCGCGAGGATGCGATCGTCAATGCTTGCGGTCACTTTCGAGTCGTAAGTGAGCGTTCCCACTGGCCAGACCTCCACGTATTCGGGTTATTCCGCACAAGAACATGGGCGGGGATCAATAATTCTATCGTTGACCTGGAACGGGCGTGTGGGGCGCCGTGCCCGATGCTTCCCGGGCAGCTGCGAGAGTACGGCTAGACCGAGACTGTCGTGACACGATCTTTGCCTGCGTTCTTCGAGGCGTACATCGCGGCATCCGCCAGCTGAAGAACGTTGTCCGTGGAGATCGCCGGGTTCGTCGACGGGCCAAGCAGCGCGATGCCGACGCTCGCGGAGATCGGGCACGACGCCGGGACGCCCTGCAGCGGCTCGCGGACGACGGTACGGATCCGGTCGGCGATCACTGTCGCGGCGACCTGGCCGGTGTCCTCACAGATGATCACGAACTCGTCGCCGCCGTACCGACCGATTGTGTCGCCTGCCCGGACGACGCCGTGCAGGCGTTCAGAGACCTGCTGGAGGACGGAGTCTCCGACGGCGTGCCCGCATCGGTCGTTGACAACCTTGAACCCGTCGAGGTCGAGGAAGAGGATCGCGACGGAACGTTTGTTCCGAATCACGGCGGCGAGGGTCTGGTCGAGCCGCTCTTCGAGCAGTTTACGGTTGGCGAGGCCGGTGAGCTGATCGTGCAAGGCGAGTTCCGCCAGCTGTTCCTGAAGACGGATGCGCGCGAGCACGTGCGAGGACTGCCTCGCCAGCGTCTCGAAGAGTTCAAGCGATCCGTCGTCGAACTGACGCTGCCGTCCGAAGTGACACACGACGACACCCGTCGGTTCCCCTTTGTCGAGAAGGGGCGTGGCGGTCGCTGCCTCGAGACGCGCCGAGCGGAGAGCCTCGCCGAGGCCAGGATGGTACTCATCCGCCTCGTCAGGGTTCGAGATCGTGACCGTCCGCCTGAGCCGGAGCGCCTCCGTGGCGGGCGTCGACCCTCCGGCCGTCACACGCTCATGCAGCGGGTTCGTGCCAGCGACCAGTTGAAGGTTTCCCCTCGCGTCGAAGAGCAGAACGGACGCGTGTGTCGCGGTGAAGGCATCCCGGACAGTGCCCGCGAGGGCCGCGGTGAGGAGCTCTTCGGTGTCGGCAAGGGTGAACGCGCTCGACGCCTGCTGAAGAACACGTACTCGGGTCTCCGACGACTCAGCGGCACGCCGAGCCGCAAGCAGGTCCCGCTCATAGTCACGTCGCCCGGTCGAGTCGAACACGGCGATCCGGATCTCTTCCGGTTCGCCGTCGTCGCCCGTGATCAATACGGAGTTCACCAGGGTAGGCAGTGTCGTGCCGTCGGCAAGCCGAA
Source organism: Mycetocola sp. (assembly GCF_025464835.1). Taxonomy (GTDB): domain Bacteria; phylum Actinomycetota; class Actinomycetes; order Actinomycetales; family Microbacteriaceae; genus Mycetocola_A. The sequence continues at coordinate 2,201 of NZ_JAODMP010000041.1, forward strand.
GGGACAGGGCGACCTCATCCGCTCGGCCCTTGAGCAGGAGCACCGGGACGTGGCGTGTCTCGTGGAACAGCTGGCTCCCTGTGGTCAGCAGCTCGACAAGCGACCGACCGGCGAGCTCGGTCGCTGGACGCCCGATCATCGTCGCGAAGGTGGCATTGGCTACGATGATCACCCACTCCGGCGTCGTGACGACGTACCCGCATGGAGCGTTGTCGAAGAGCTCTTCGAAGTCCACCTGAGACAACGGATGCTCTGTGCCCGCGTCAGCCGAGGTACGCACGGATCTCGGCGCGCAGTTCTTCAGGTGCGGAGAGGTTGGGGCAGTGGCCGGTGGCTGACATCACCACGAGTGAGCTGCCGGCGATCTCTTCGTGCACGAATTGGCCGACGGGCAACGGCGCGATGATGTCGTCCTGGCATTGCAGGATCAGAGTGGGCGTCGTGACATCCCGCAGGTCCCTCCGGTTGTCGGAGAGGAACGTCACACGCGCGAAGTGCCGGGCGATGGTGGGATCAATGCTGCAGAAACTTTCGGTGAGGGTTTCGCCGAGCGCCGGTGTCTCGCGGTTGCCTATGATCAGAGGCGCCATCGTTGAGGACCAGCCAAGATAGTTGGAATCCAGTGCGTCCAGAAGGGAGTCGATGTCCTCCTGCTCATGACCGCCGAAGTAGTCCCCGGCGTTGATGTA
>NZ_JAODMP010000105.1 GCF_025464835.1 Mycetocola sp.
GCAGCCGGTCGCTTCGCAGGGGTCGCGTCGGTTTTCGGCTTCGCGCCCGCCTTACGGACCGCCGGTTTGCGCCCGGATGGGGCAGCGGATGTCCCGGAAGACGCCGTTGAGGATGGGGGCTCCGAGAGGCTCTCCTGAACTGCGTCGGTCGACAGCACGGAGGCATCCATCGACTTCCCGACGAGGAATGCATCCTGCATTTCCCGGTCGGGCACGTCCTGGGGGGAATCGGGCTCGGGAGTCACTGCTACAACTTACCAACTGACTCTGGGGGATTCGAGGCGGGGCAGGACTTCTGACCGCGGAACCTGTCAAAACCCCCAGTGCTGTATTACGATCCCGCAACATAAGTGCCACGGCTCATGTCCCCAATCGGGGTGTCACGCTAACGTGGTCGATGGCATAACGGGGTGTCATTTAACCGACTTACAGGTAAATTCCACACAACATCGCCGGATACGGCGACCGGATAGCCTTAACAATCTTGAGGAGAATTCCGTGACGACCCAGGTAGTAATACTCGCAGCCGGTATGGGCAGCCGACTTGGCCGCTCCCTTCCGAAGCCGCTCACCGAACTGGCTGACGGCCGCACGATCATGCAGCAGCAGTTCGACAACATCCACCACGCGTTCGGCAAGAACGTCAAGGTGACCATCGTCGTCGGGTACAAGCTCGAGCACATCATCGAAGCGTTCCCTGAGGCATCCTTCGTCTACAACGAGCAGTACGACCAGACGAACACGTCCAAGAGCCTCATGCGCGCCCTGAACGCGTCGCAGCCGGGTGGCGTCCTGTGGATGAACGGTGACGTCGTTTTCGACCCCGCCGTCCTCGACCGCGCCGCTGCCATGATGGCCCGCGACCAGTCGTTCGTCACCGTGAACACCTCCAAGGTCTCTGACGAAGAGGTCAAGTACACGACGAGCGCCGAGGGTTACATCAAGGAACTGTCGAAGACCGTCAAAGGCGGCCTCGGCGAGGCCGTCGGCATCAACTACATCTCGCGCGACGACAAGGCGAACCTCCTCCGCCAGCTGGCACGGGTCGGCGACCAGGACTACTTCGAACGGGGAATCGAGCTCGCCATCGAACAGGACGCCCTGCTCGTCGAGCCTGTCGACATCTCGGACCTGTACGCCGTCGAGGTCGACTTCGCCGAAGACCTTGAGCGAGCGAACCTTTTCGTTTGAGAACGCTGTAAAGAAAGACCGGCACGCGTCCGTTGACCGTGCCGGTCTTTTTTTGCCGCTAGGTTGGTGGCTGTGAGTTCAACCGCCGACGTACGACCGCCGCAGCGCTCAGACCTCACTCGCTACCGCAACGCTCTCTGGCTGCTGACCAAGCGTGACCTGCGTGTCCGGTATTCGACGAGTGTGCTCGGCTATGTCTGGTCGATCCTGGATCCGCTGGTCATGGCTGGGATCTACTGGTTCGTTTTCGCCGTCGTGTTCGATCGCGGCGGCCGGATCGGGGAACAGCCGTATATCGTCTTCCTGCTCGTGGGCCTGCTGCCGTGGATGTGGTTCAACGGCGCGGTCTCCGACAGCACCCGCGCGTTCCTCCGCGAAGCGAAGCTTGTGCGCTCGACGTCGATTCCCCGCACGATCTGGGTCAACCGCCTTGTGCTCTCGAAGGGCATCGAGTTTCTCGCGGCCCTTCCCGTCCTCGCTGTATTCGCCGTCGTGAACGACGGCACTTCCCTGCACTGGGAGGCGGTTTTCTTCCCGCTCGCCATTCTCATCCAGTGCGTTCTCACCGTAGGGATCGGTCTCATCGTCGCCCCGCTCGTGGTCTTCTTCCGTGACCTCGAACGGGCAGTGAAGCTCATTCTCCGGTTTCTCTTCTACGCCTCCCCCATCGTGTACGGGCTGAGCGACCTCCCCACCGAACTGCAGCCCTTTGCGGTGTTCAATCCGCTTGCCGGAATTTTCTCGCTCTATCGGTCCGCTTTCTTCCCCGAACAACTCGACTGGTATGCCGTCGTCGTGTCCGCCGGCATGTCCCTGCTCTTCCTCGTGATCGGCTTGTGGGTGTTCAAACGATCCGAGCGCACCGTGCTGAAGGAACTGTGATGGGTGAACCAGTCATTCGCGTCGACAACGTCGGCATCCGCTTTCGACGTAACCGCGGTGGCCGCCGCAACTTCAAGGACCTGTTCTCGAACCGTGACCGGCGTTCTCGCCCAGGCGAATTCTGGGCGTTCCGCAACGTCTCGTTCGAGGTGCAGGCCGGCGAGGCGATCGGTGTTGTTGGCCGCAACGGCCAGGGCAAGTCGACCCTTCTCAAGCTTGTCGCCGGCGTCGTGCTCACCGACGAAGGGCGGGTCGAGGTCAACGGCGGCGTCGCACCGCTCATCGAGATAACGGGCGGATTCGTCAACGACCTCACCGTGCGAGACAACGTGTACCTCACCGCTGGCCTGCACGGGATGACCCGGCCTGAGATCGAGGACCGCTTCGACGAAATCATCGATTTCGCGGAGATCGGCGATTTCATCGACACCCCCTACAAGCACCTTTCGAGCGGAATGAAGGTGCGGATCGCCTTCAGCGTGATTTCCATGCTCGACGAGCCGATCATCCTCGTCGATGAAGTGCTCGCCGTCGGGGACCGCGGTTTCAAGGAGAAGTGCTACCGCCGCATCGAAGAGTTGCTGGCAGGAGGGCGCACCCTCTTCTTCGTCTCACACAACGAGAAGGACCTGCGACGTTTCTGCACCCGCGGCCTGTACCTCGACAAGGGCAAGCTCCAACTCGACGGTCCGATCGCCGACGTCCTCGACCGATACAACGCCGAATACCACCGCTGAGCACGCAAGGGAACCCTTGGGCCTGCCCTGCGACTTCCCAGCGCGGAAACCTAGACTGGGACCCCAACGACGTCGCAGGGGGACTCCATGACCACATCAGGCGAACAGATGAGAATTCTGGATGCCACAACGCCCGGATCCGAAGCGGAACCCTCGCCCTTGTGGTTGCGCGGCGTCGACCGCGCGCTCTCCGTCCAGCGTCCTGTGGTCGTTGCGCACATCCGCGCGTTGCGGCGCGCGCATCCGAACGCCACCCCGGCGCAGCTCGTCAGGATCCTCGAACGCCGTTACCTCACGGCCGTCACGAGTGGAGGCGCCGCGGTCGGTGCGACAGCCATGGTTCCCGGCTTCGGCACGGCGCTGACCCTGGGTCTCGCTGGAGCCGAAACCGTCGGATTCCTCGAGACGACCGCCCTGTTCGCCCAGTCGGTCGCTGAAGTACACGGGATCACGGTCGACGACCCGGTGCGAGCGCGCGCTCTCGTGATGACGCTCATGCTCGGCAAGGCTGGAACGGACCTGGTTCACCAGTTCGCGGGGCAGGCGCTCCACGGCGGGCCGACCCGGCCGGTGTTCTGGGGTGAGATGGTCACGCGGAAAGTGCCCCAGGCGATGATGGGCTCTGTCGTCGACGGGCTCAAACGCCGCTTCTTCAAACGATTCATCCTCAACCAGGGATCATCGCTCGTCGGGAAGGCGATGCCGTTCGGAATCGGAGCGGCCATCGGCGGCGCCGGAAACAACTTCGCGGGCCGCCAGGTCGTTCACGCGGCGCGATCGGCTTTCGGCCCAGCACCGCTCTTTCTTCCCCTCGAACTCGAGCCACGGGAACGAACGGCTCGCCCGACGATCCGTCAGCTCCGCGAGCGGCTGCCCCTGGGCAGAAGGCCGCGACGCCGCGACGAGGGTTTGCCTGAGGCCTAACGGAGGTCGTCGTCGTCTTCGCCGGTTCCGTGGGCTTGCGTCAGGTCGGCTGAAGCCTCTGCAGTCTGAACCGAACCCGTCGGCGAAGCCGCAACGGACCTGAGCTGTGTGGCCTCGTCGCCGGCGTGCATGGCGGCGTACCGGTCCCACTCCCCCATCAGCTGCTCGACGGCATCGTGAAATCGTTGGGTCGCCGCGCCGGGCGTGGGGTCCCCGAAGTAATGACGCACCCAGAAATCGAGCCGTCCGACGGTCTCCGGGTCGTTCAGTACCCGGTCGGTCAGGGCGACGATCGAGGACGCCTCCGTCGCGTCGAGCCATTCACACGCGGAGAGGTACCCGTTCGTGTCCACGAGAGCCTCAGGGTCGGCAGGGCGGGTGACCAGGAGCGGTTTTCCGCTCGCGAGACGGTCGTAGACCATCGCGGAGATATCGACCACGGCTACATCAGCCGCCGACAGCTGCCAACCCAGCTCGGAGCCGGTGTCGTGCACATGGTGCGCTGCCGGGTCGGCGGAGTTCGCGGCGGCGAGCATCCCGATGATCTCGCGGTTCGCGGCAGCGTAGGCGTAGTCGGCGACGCCGCTTCGAGGGTGAGGGCGATAGATCACCCGGTGCGTGCCCGTAGCGAGCAGCGCGCGGACGAGCTCGACCCCATGCGAGGCGATCGAACCGTAAGCGGCGGCACGGCGGTCGCCTTCCCAGGTCGGCGCATAGAGCACGACGGTGCGCTCGTCAGGCGTGTATGGGAGCGCCCCTGAGTAATGGTCGGCCTGCGGTCGGCCGATCCGGATGGCCCTCTTGTCGAAGTCGTAGTCCCAGAGGACCTTCCGGAGGCGGGCGATTGCAGCGTCTCCAGCGACGAAGCTGTAGTCGTAGGCCTTGAACTGGTTCGTCGTCATGTACATCTTGTCGCTCTCACCGTGGTTGATGAAAACGTGCCAGCGCTGGCCGTACCGGAACATCTGGAAGTTCTTGGTGTTCTGGTTGACGTAGAACACGATCCGGATGTCTTGCTCTTCCAGGGTGCGTTCGAGCGCGACGACGGTGCGCACATAGGCCACCGGCAACGGTGACTCCTCGAAGAGCCTGGTGGCCGCGGTAGCGCCCCGGCTGAGCACCACCACTGGCCAGGTGCGGCCGAGCACCTGAAGCGGCTTGTACCACTGTCGGATCTGGTACATGTTCACTTCGCCGTCGGCGAAGTAGACCGCGATCTTGTACTTATTTGCCTCCAGCCCAGGCAGCTGGGCCAGCCTTTGCGAGAGTTCGGCGCGTGCGCGGCGATTCGCCAGAAGGTCTCGCCCGATCTTCACTGCTTTTCGCGCGTCCCTCAATAAACCCATGAGTACCAGCGTAACCAACTAGATCACCGGCGGTCGGCCGGCTCGGGCCATCCGCCACACGGTTGACCACCGGAGCGGCCGTCGTTCGCCCGGGTTCGTGCGCCAGCCCTCACGCCAACCGCCGAACCAGGCACCGAGAGCCGCCCGCTGCCGCCGCCAGCGCAGGATCTGGACGCCGGTCCACGCGCCGACGTACAGCGGAATCAGTGGCAGGGGAAGGTTGCGGCGCGCCAACCACACCCGGTTCCTGGCGTTGAGACGGTAATACTCCGGGTGACGTGTCTGTATGACGACGGGATGGTGCGCCTCGAGGTTGCCGGCGTACCATGCCCGTTTGCCCTGGTCCCACACACGCCACGCCAGCTCGATGCCTTCGTGCGCGTAGAAGAACGGTGACGCCCAGCCACCGGTGGCGTCGAAGACATGCCGCGGCAGGAACACGGCGGCTTCGAGGCACGAGAAGACGTCGCCGGAGTCTCGCGCGTCCCCTTTGCGGATGCGCGGTATCCACCGTCGTGGTGCCGGTTCCCCTGTCGGGTCCGTCAGCCGAGGCTGCACCAGGCCGACGCCCGGGTCCGCGCCGACCAAAGCGACGCAGGATTCCAGGAATCCGGCATCCGGAAGGAACGCATCGTCGTCGAGGAAGAAGATGTACTCCCCCGAGACCTCGTCAGCGCCGCGGTTACGACCGGCGGGGATACCGACGTTCTCGGGCAACCCAAGTCCGCGCACACCCGCCGGCAGTCCCTCAGGCTGCCACCCGTTGCCGACGACGACGACGTCGAGGACGACGCCCGTCTGCGCCAGCACGCTTCGAATGCCGCGCTCCAGGTCGTCCGGGCGTGTCCCCTGCGTGAGAACGACGACCCCGACCTGCGGGGTCGGCTCAGGCACGGACGCGTTTCGACGACATGATGGCTACGAAATGCCCGAACAGGGTCACCGTGCCGAGGACCAGGAGAATAACGAGCACGCCGCGCATGGCGACCAGCTCGCCGACGAACAGCCCGACGACCGCTGCGACGAAGATGACCATCGTCAGCTCGACCGAGTGGAAGATCCGATGGAACGGCAGGAATTTCGCTACCCGACGTGCAGCGGCGAGCAGCCCTCCGCTGGGCGCGGATTCACCCTCGGTGTACGTCAGCTTCGGCGCACCGTAGTTGGCGCGGGCCACCCGCACCATGTCGTTCAGAGCCTTGTTCAGCACGATGACCAGCGCGAGGAGGGCGCCGAGGGTCGTGTACACGTAGTCGGTGGGCGTCTCGAACGGGTACCCGGCCGCGCGGATCGCCAGTGCGAGCGGGATGAGGGACTCGGTGGAGTAATGGCCGACGGCGTCCAAGAAGGCCCCCGCGGGCGAGGACGTGCGGCGCCACCGGGCAACTTCACCGTCGCTGCAGTCGACGAGCATCTGCAGCTGGCCGAGGATCAGCCCGAGCAGGGCACCCCAGATACCGGGAATGAGGAGCGCACCAGCGACAGACCAGCCGGTCAGGATCATCAGGCCGGTGACGCCGTTCGCAGAGATGCGCGTGCGGAGCAGCAGCCACGTCAGGTACGGCGAGAGGTCGCGCAGGTACAGTGACGCCGTCCAGTGCTCAGCATTGCGGCGCCCCCGCACCTCCGGCGGTTGGGCGATCTCTCTCAGTTCCGCGATCGAACGCGGTTTGAGCGGGTGTTCAGTCGAGGCCTCCGACACTCGCCCCTCCGGTTCTCTCGTTTTTCAGCGCTGAGATGTTGCTGGCCAGCGACAGGAAGCCGAGCACGAAACCGACTCCCCAGCAGAAATGGATACACGGCAAGACTACGAGAAACCAGAGCTGAGATCGGATGCCGTCCCGCCGGGCGACGAGAAGGGTCGCGAGCACCACGAGGACGAGATACAACGCGGGTACGAGCCAGCCCAGAAGCAGAGGTGTTCTCATGCCGGTCGCCGCCTGCACCAGGCCGACGATCCCCAGAAGCACACCGATCCCGACGCCAAGGACCATCACAGGCGGTGCGAAGTACCGGAGAGTGTTCGCGCTCGGGAACCGGCGAGTCAGCTCGCCGCGCCACAATCCTGTGGAGAAGAATTGCCTCGCCAGTGCGGTGAAGCTCGGCCGTGGTCTGTAGGTCACCTTGAGTTCCGGCGTGAACCAGACGGTGCCGCCCGCCGCGCGGATCCGCCGGTTGAGCTCCCAGTCCTGGCCTCGCTTGATGCGCTCGTCGAACATGCCGACGCGCTCGAGAGGTTCGCGGCGGAAGACTCCGAGGTAGACGGTGTCGGCGGGCCCCTGGGCTCCGCCGACGTGGTGCGGGGTGCCGCCGAGCCCTACCCGGCTGCCGTAGGCTCTCGCCACCGCGCGCTCGAAAGGGGTGTTTCCCTGGGCGTCCATGATCCCGCCGACGTTGTCGGCGCCGGTACGCTGGATCGTTTCCACGGCGATGCGGGCGTAGTCCCGTGGCAGCACCGAGTGCGCGTCGACGCGGATGACGATCGGATGACGGGTGGCGGCGATGGCGATGTTCAGCCCGGCAGGCGTCGAACCCACCGGGTTGGGAAGCACGCGGATGCGGGCGTCGGCCCCCGAGAGCTCATCGACGAGCTCGTTGGTGCCGTCGATGGACGGGCCGACCGCGATGGCGACCTCGAATGGACCCGCATAGTCCTGGTTGAGCAGGCTGTCGACGGCCGCCCGGACGTGGGTCACGTCGTTGAGAACCGGCATGACGTATGAGACTCCGACGAGTTCGGCGCTTGCGCCAGTCGATGTGCTCTCGGGCATGGTCTCCACTCGATGAATTGGTCGGTTGAGCCTATCAGGGGGTCTCGACGGGCTCCTGATCCGACGACGCGAAACGCCCGCGAGCAGAGCTCGCGGGCGTTCGAAGTCGGTGTCTGCGACTGGTCAGAGGACGAGTTCCCCCAGCGTGACGTCGACCGTCTTGGTTTCATTGCCCCTGACGTAGATCACCTCGGCGGTCGCACCGGCCGCGAGCGCCCGGACCTGGGCAGTGAGGTCCGTTGCGTTCGTGATCGGTTTGCCGTCGAAACTTGTGACGATGTCGCCTGCGGCGAGCCCCGCGTTTGCGGCGGCCCCGCCTGAGCTGACGTCACTCATCAGCGCACCGACGACCGAGCTGTCGGCCGCTTTGGCGGCGTCACCGACGCTGGCGCCGAGAAGACCGTGGGATGCTTCACCGGTTTTGATGATCTCGTCGGCGACCCGCTTGGCGATATTCGATGTGATGGCGAAGCCCACTCCGATGTTGCCGCTTCGATCTCCGGTCTGCGATCCTCCGGCGCTTGCGATCGCAACGTTGACGCCGATGAGCTTCCCGTCGCTGTCGACGAGGGCGCCGCCGGAGTTACCCGGGTTGATCGCCGCGTCGGTCTGGACCACCGCGAGGGAGATCGATGACTGAGCCTGAGCCTGATCCTGCCCGGGGAAGTTGAAGAAGGGATCGCCTGATCCGTCATCCTCTGTGGTGTCATTGGGCACTGCAGACGACGCGACCGTGATGCTGCGGTTCAGTGCACTGACGATGCCGTCTGTCACCGTACCCGCGAGGCCGAGGGGCGCGCCGATGGCCACGGCCACGTCGCCCACGTTGAGCTTGTCGGAGTTCGCGAACTCGATTGGCGTCATGTCGCTGGCGCCCTCGAGCTTGATCACGGCGAGGTCATAGATCGGGTCCGTGCCGACGACTGTGGCTGAATACAGTTTCCCGTTGTTATCGGTGACCTGGATCTTCGCATCGGACAGCTTGCCGTCGAGTGTGACGACGTGGTTGTTGGTCAGGACATAACCGTCCTTGCTGAGCACGATGCCAGAGCCACTTCCGCCGCTGTCTGAGCTCTGCACAGCGAGGGTGACGACGCTCGGCGAAGCCGTGGCCGCAATCGCCGTTGCCCTCGTGACATCGGATGTGTCGTTGATGGTGATGTTCCGTGGCCCTGTGGCGCCGGTGCTCAGAGTGGTTCCGTCGTTCTCCATGAGCAGTGCGGCGGTGCCTGCTCCGGTCGCGCCGCCGACGAGTGCACCGACGGCGAGGCCGGCGACCAGCAGTCCGACGGTGGAGCGGCGTTTTGCCTTCCCCGCCGGGCGGGCCTCGCCTGGCACGCCATGGGTCGGAGCACCGAAGGGGGCGGGATACGGGTGTGTGTTCTGTGCGTTCTGAGGGTAGCGCTGGCCGGAGAACTGCTGGTGGGTTCCGGCGAACGCCGGGTACGCCTCGGTCGGCTGGCTTGCGGAACCGGTCGGCTGGTCGTGCGGCCCGACACCGAAGCCGGATGCTTGCGGGGAGGCGTCCGTCGGCGCGGTGTCGCCGTGCTGCGGCGGTGCATATTCCGGGAAGTACGCCGGCGCCGGCGGAATGTTCTCGTTGGGGGCAGGAGCCTGCCAGGAGTTGGAAGCCGTATCAGCATCGGGGGTCGTGCCGGCGGCGTCATGTGGATCCCGAGAGTCGTTCGGGTCCTGGGGGTGTTCGTTCATCTGATGCTCCTTCCAAGCACAGCCAGCTTCCACGGTCCAACTGTGCGTTCGCTATGCGCACTCTGTGAGCGAACTTGGCCTCAGCCGTGACTTGCTGCGGCGCCCACGCGGCCTGTTTCAAGCGTACGACCTGCACCCGAGGGCACGAACCTGCCGACTACCTTTGGTAATGACGTTGACTTTCGGCGACGCCTAGGTGAAGGGAGCGAGAATGGACGAGCACGGAGGCTGGCAACGCACGGCGGCTGGGGCAGGGCTCCTCGCACCGGATGGCTCGATCGCGGCGACCATCTTCGCCGAGATGAGCGCGCTGGCAGCCCGGACGGGCGCCCTCAACCTGGGCCAGGGATTCCCCGATGAGGACGGCCCCGAAGAAGTTCTCGAGGCCGCGAGGGAAGCCATCAGCAACGGGGAAAACCAGTACCCGCCAGGGCGTGGAATCCCGGACCTGCGGCTCGCCATCGCTGAGCACCAGAAGCGCTTCTACGGCCTCACCCTCGACCCTGACACAGACGTCCTGGTCACCGCGGGCGCCACGGAAGGCCTGGCCGCTGCGATCCTCGCGCTGGTGGAGCCGGGCGACGAGGTGCTCACCTTCGAACCGTTCTACGACGCGTACGGCGGACTGATCGCCCTCGCCGGGGCTGAACACCGAACCGTGCAACTCCGCTGGCCGACCTTCCAACCCGACCACGACGAGTTGCGCCGTGCCGTCAGCGACAGCACACGGATCATTCTCGTCAACAACCCTCACAACCCGACGGGGGCCGTCCTCGACCGCGCCACGCTCGAACTCATCGTCGAGCTGGCTCACCGCCACGACGCCATCATCGTCACCGACGAGGTTTACGAACACCTCATTTACGGCGCAACGCACATCCCGGTGGCGTCGCTGCCTGGAGCGTGGGAACGGACCGTCACCCTCTCGTCTGGAGGGAAGACGTTCAACACCACGGGCTGGAAGGTCGGCTGGGCTACCGGTCCCGCTGCGCTCGTGACCGCGGTGACGACCGTCAAGCAGTACCTCACCTACGTCAACGGCGCGCCGTTCCAGCCCGCCATGGCGACCGGACTCCGACTGCCTGACAGTTTCTTCCGGGAAACGGCAGCGAAGATGCAGGCTAAACGGGATATCCTCGCGGACGGGCTTCGCGCCGCAGGCTTCCCACTGTCACTCCCGTCCGCGTCCTACTTCATCGTCGCGGACGCCTCGGCTCTCGGAGTCGAAGATGCGGCAGAATTCTGTCGCCGGCTCCCGTCGCTCGTCGGAGTCGTCGGCATCCCCATCACGGCGTTCGTTCACGCCGACCGCCACCCGGACTACCGTTCGCTTGTGCGGTTCGCGTTCTGCAAGAAGGAATCAGTGCTGCAGGAGGCCGCTACCCGCCTTGCCGCCCTCGGCCGCGATTGACTCAGTCCGTCGACCCGGTCAACGGCACGACAGCGTAGCGGCGCAGATGCAGGGCCGGATTGATCGCGCGTACCTCCGCAATCATCGAAGCGGACGCGAACCCGACCGCGACATCGGTCTCCGTCCCGATCCCCGCAAGCTGTGTGCCCGATGGATCGATCAGCATGCTGTTCCCGACGCCGGTGGGCGGAGCGTGGTCTGCTGCCGCCATGTAGATGGTGTTTTCGATGGCCCTCGCGGTCACCAGGGTGCGCCAGTGGTGTTCCTTGAGCGGGCCTCGCACCCATTCCGCCGGAACGAGAACCACGTCGGCTCCAGCATCGACGATGCGCCGGGTCACCTCAGGGAATCTGATGTCATAACAGGTCTGGATGCCGAACCGAAGGCCGCCGACCTCGAACAGCTCGGGGTCGTCGAGTTCACCGGGGACGACCCAGTCGCTTTCCTTCTGCCCGAACGCGTCGTAGAGGTGCTGCTTGCGGTACCTGGCCACAAGTTCCGCTTCCGGCGACAACACCACGATCGTGTTCGCGAACTTCGACGGAGCCTCCGTGCGCTCGACGAGTCCCGCTGCCACGTGGATGCCCAGCTCCTGGGCCACACCGGCCAGGTACTGGACGAAGGCGCCCCCGAGTGACTCGGCATGGTCGACGAGATCTTGCCCCATCGGTTCGCTGAAATAACTCGAGTATTCGGGGAACACCACGACGGACGCTCCACGCTCCACAGCGCGTTCCGCGAGAACGCGAATGGCGAAGAGGTTCGCCTCCGCATCAGCCCCTGGCGCGAACTGAGCGACGGCCACTCCCACGGGCGCATGTTCGATCATCGCCCCAGCTTAGGCAACGCGCTGGAAAAATTGTCGGCCCGGCCTGGCGCGGGTGTGGCCAGAAGTCGTGCACAATAAGTGCATGGGATACCTGGTCTATGGCGATGGCTCTGAATATGAAATTGACGACCGGGCCCTCGCGCACCTCAAAATCGTGATCGGCTCGAAGCTGAGGCGACAGGAGGGGTTCTTCGTCAGTTGGGAACACACCCCGGAAGAAGGCTCCGGCCGGGTCTCGGTGTGGGTTTCCCCTTCGATCCCGATCCAGTTCCGCTTCGTCGGCAGCAAGACTCCCGAGCTGAACCGGCAATGGCTTGAGGTCCTCGCCGATTCCTCCTTCGGGCCACGGGGCCTGCATCTGCTCAGCGAGGCAGAGGCCACGAAGCAGGCTGCTGCGCGCAAGGCCTGACGGCGATCAGGCGCACGCCCGCCCCTCGGAGTTACCTGTGCGTTTGCATGGACTCGACTGACGGTCGACCGTGGGCAAACGCGAGGATTCGTCATAATGTTGCGTCCAACCCCCTTTTCGGGTGTCGATATGGTCGCGCGATGCGCTTAAACGCGGGCATTTTGCGTCCGTCGTCGTTACCAATCCGTTAACTTAGGTCGTTTTCGAGGTGAAATATCACCGCAATTCCCGTAGGGTCTAAGTAGTCCCAATGGCTCGTACTGAGCCGAAGGACCGTGCGTGAGATGCCCCTTCTCGTCTACTTACGCGGTCACACACGATTCTGCTGCAGACGAGGCAGCGTCATTTGGCATGTCGCTTTGGGGCGCCGGAGAACAAACCTTGGCGAATGCTGGTGATCACCTGTCTGAAACTGGTCCGTTGACCCGTCGCGATCGACAGCGAAGCATCCGGGAGACCACCCTCAAGGCGAACGCCCTGCCCAGCCGGCGGAGCCTGCGTGAACGTGCCGCAGCGGATGCAGCGGCGCAGAACACGCCCCCGCCCGCTGATGAGGCGTCCGCGCCCGTCGTTGTCGAGCCGACTCCCCCGCGCCGCCGCCGCGACGCCAGGGCTGCAGTGAGGGCCGAGCGCCCCACGAGCCCGGAGGACGTGCCCATCGTCGAAGAGGCGATCGCACCGGTGTGGGCGGACCCGACCGCAAGCGACGCGGAGTCGGAAAACCCTGTCCTCCCCCAGCCCCCTGCCGGCACCCACGATGCACCCGTACCAGCGGATACCTTCGTACCGTTGCCTTCCGCCTGCGACTCGTCCTCGATCGCTGCGGCGTTCATCGCGCCGCCGAGCGCCTTCCACCGGCCCCAGTTCGCTTCCGCCTCCGACGCTGCACCAGTTCCAGCACCACGAGCGGTTCCGCACGCGAGTACACCCAGGACCTCCCGCTGGCGCTCGCTTCGCTCCCCCGCGATCATCGCACTTGCCGTCCCCGCACTGCTCGGCACCGTGGCGCTTCCCGCCTACGCCTTCTCCCCCGGAGACGGCTCCGCGGCGTCGATCACCGATGCCAACGCCGCCCTGACACATGACACCCTCGCAACGCAGTCTCTGAGCGTCAGCGAGAACGTCACCCTCGCCCAGGTCGAGCGCGATGGCTACTCTGCGACCTCCGCCGAAGAGCTTGAACAGACCTATGCCGCCGCTGGATACGTTTACGACAGCGCAGCATCGCTTGCGGGTTACCTCGCGCCGTCCACGAGCGGCTGGTGGCGTCCGCTGCCTGGCGAGATCACATCGAAGTACGGCCCCCGCGGCCTCATCTGCAACAGCGCCGGCTGCTCGAGCGCCTTCCACGAGGGAATCGACTTCGGCGGCGCGTGCGGGACGCCGATCAAAGCAACCGCCGCCGGGACCGTCAGCTTCACCGGGAACGCTGGAGCCTTCGGCAACCGAGTCATCATCGACCACGGCAACGGCCTGCAGACGATCTACGGCCACCTCCTCAGCGGCTCTTACAGCGTCTCCGTCGGCGACGTGATCGAAGGCGGCACCATCATCGCCGAGGTCGGCGCCACCGGTGTCGTCAGCGGCTGCCACCTCGACCTCAAGGTCTCGGTCGACGGGGAACACACCAACCCCGCACCCTTCCTGCGCGAACGCGGGGTCACCGTCTGATTTTCGGCGTGTCTTCGGACTTGCCGTCTCGCGCGACACGTTTTTGCTTGCGATTCTGACTTGAACCGGCAATGATCGGCACTACCCGTCAGAGCCGACGGGTAGATCAAACGATCGGTACGCCGGATCGTTCATCTAGCCGATGAAAGAGTCGCTATGGGTACCCTGACCTACGACGGCGTGGTCGTCGAATTCGACGACCGGCTGCTGGCGCACCTGCAGATCGTCATTGTGCAGAAGCTCCGGTGCGGCGAGAGCTTCCTCCTCTCCTGGAAGGATGCCGTCAGCATCGGCAACGGACGGAGCTCGGTCTGGCTGCACCCATCGATCCCGCTGTACTTCAAATTCTGGGGAAGTCGGCCGCCGACGATCAACCGGCAGTGGATCGCCGAGCTCACAGCATCAGCGAACAGCGCCCACGGACTCGTCGTCTTCGGCGAGGACGGTTCACACCAGCCCACCGCAGGCCGCGGAGGCGAGCCGAATTCGCAACACGGAATCGGGAATCCTGACGAAAAACCACCGACCGAGTTCCGTCCCCCTGAGCAACACGCTCCGTAGGACATTCCCCCGGGAAGTCAAGCCCTTGTTGGCGCGCGAGAAATCCCGTTTGCTGTAAGTGATCATTCACTGAAACACCGGTCACCGATGACTGCGCTGGTGGAAGATCCCAAACCCAGGAGCATGAATGACCATCGAAGCTGTCCACTCAACTTCGCGCACCGAAGCGCCTGAAAGCACAGTCTGGGTACCCGTCGCGACGGGCCTCTGGGCCGGCAACACGGCAGGCAACTTCATCGGATTGATCGAGAAGGTCTCCACTCACGGCTACGCAGCCAGGAACGGGCGCAGTGAGCCACTCGGCCTGTTCAGCAGCCTGGCTGAAGCGAAACGGGCGGTCCAGCGTTCCTAGCGGCTGACGCCTCGCTCGACCCCAAACACGAAGGACCGGGATCCGAATCCCGGTCCTTTGTCGTGTCGGCATCCTCTCCGGCCATGTGGTGCTCCCTTCACAAACGGAACGTCGAGCGGGAGAATCTGTGCTGCTCCTGATGCGGTGCCCACGAGCACGTCGTCGTGGTTTATGGCCTGCTCATCTCCTGGTCGTCTCTCACGCCCCAACCGGACCCTGACCTTCACCTTCCTGCTCGGGCTCCTGCTGGCAGTCGTGGGACGCCTGTTACGTGGCGTCGCCATGTGGCGCTTCAATATCCTGCTTCGCGGCGCGCGGCGCGTGGACTGCCTGGAGCACGCTCGACGGGCTGCGTGAACACTCGAGAGTCGCAGCTCCGGCCTGACCGAGACGGGACGGCACGGCACGGGGCAAAGCAAAAGGCCCGGAATCTTCACGATTCCGGGCCTTCTTTGTTGCGGGGGCAGGATTTGAACCTACGACCTCTGGGTTATGAGCCCAGCGAGCTACCGAACTGCTCCACCCCGCGGCACA
>NZ_JAODMP010000106.1 GCF_025464835.1 Mycetocola sp.
CCAGAGTTCGGGTAGCCTCCATCACGACCGCGAACAAGGCCTGGTCAACCCGGCGGCGCCGCTCGAGCAGCGCGGGGAAGAACGATCCGGCGCGCAGCTTCGGGATCGTCAAATCAAGATCTCCGGCCGTGGTCGACAACGTCCTCGGGCGGGTGCCATTGCGATGCGTGGTGCGGTCGCCGGAGCGTACGAACGGGGCGGAGCCGATGTACGCGGTCGCTTCCGCATCGATCAGTTCCTGATACAGAGTTTCGGTCGCGACGCGAATGCGATCGGTGACATCGGTGAGTTTGAGTTCTCCCCGCAGGTTCAGCAGGGCAGACTGGTCGAGAGCCATCGTGTGGTGTCCTCCGTGAGTTGCTCTAGTCGGTACTCACTGACCATCCCACGGTGGCTCTTCACATTAACGAAGCAGAGCTCAAGAGCGGGAAACCACACCACTCACGGGGACGTAACCCCGGCGGGGGAGCTCCTCCGGCGCGGAGAGGCATTTCGCGAGGGGCTGTTTTCTCCCGAGCCGGTGCTCCTTATTTTCGAGGCCTTTCACACCGTGATCAGCGCGCGACTAACTTGTCGCCCGGGCAAACCGGATCGGAAGAGAACTGGCGATCGCCCCGGGTGGCGTCGATGCCCGTTCGGTGGATCACAATCGAGCAGTCGACAGACATGATCCCTACGGCGCCAGGGAGGTGAAGCCGAGCTTGGCCGACAGCCCAACGGCGCCGCCTTCGACGAGCTCTGCCCATTCCTTTTCGGAACGCTGGTGCCAGCGGGCCGCGGGTATCGATGCACTGATAGCAGCGATAACGGCGCCTGATGAGTCACGAACCGGGGCAGCGGCACACATGATGCCGGGCGTCGACTCTTCGTACTCGAATGCGACCCCGTACTCGCGCACGCGGTCCAGTTCCTTTTCCAGTTCAGGCAACGTGGCGATGCTCTTGCTGGTCATGACCGGCAGATGTTCGGGATCAGGAAAGAGCGCGCGCAGGGTTTGAGGGGAGAGATAGGCGAGCAGTACTTTGCCCAGGCCTGTGGCGTTGGCGGGGAGGCGCTGACCGATGCTGGACGGTAGGCGCAAATTGTCGCGGGTTTCAACTTTGGCGAGGTAGAAGACGTCCGCCCCCTCGCGAAGGGCAACGCTGACGGTTTCGCCGCTGAGACTGGAAAGGTTGCGAGCGGCCTCATTGGCAGCGGCGAGCATGTCGAATCGTGCTGAGTATGCGTTGCCGAGTTGCAATAGCCGGACGCCGAGCCGGAATTTGTTCGTTGCTTCGTCTTTCTGCAGGTAGTCCCGGGCGACAAGCGTGGAAAGCAATTCGTGGGCGGTGGTGCGAGGTAGACCTGTGAGTTTCACGACGTCGGGCGCGCTGAGCGCAGTGTCGTCCTCGAGGAAGAGTTCGAGGATGTCGAGCGTGCGCACAACAGCGGGAGTCAAACGGACCATGCCTCATGAATACTCGGGATCGGAGTGCTGTGCAAATGAAGCGACGTGTTGACATCACCCTTTCGCTCGTGTTCGATATAAAGGACAAGCGTCGAAGTATCGAACAGGGCGCGAGTCCGCACAGGAAAGGACGGCCTATGGCCAAGCCAGTACACGCCGCCATCATCGGATCCGGAAACATCGGTACCGACTTGATGATCAAGATGCTGCGGGGGAAGGGCCTTCTGAAGATCACAGCCCTCGTCGGCATCGATCCCCAAAGCGACGGTCTGCGCCGCGCCGAAAGCATGGGCGTCGCCGGTATCGCGACGGGAGTAGACGGCCTCATCGCCTCTCCCGAGTTCGAAACCATCGACATCGTCTTCGACGCCACCTCCGCGAGTGCCCACAGGTACAACGCGACGCAGCTGCAGGCCGCAAAGCCCGGCATTCGTCTCATCGACCTCACCCCTGCCGCGATCGGCCCGTACTGCATCGCCGCGGTAAATCTGGAAGAGCACATCGACGCTCTGAACCTCAACATGGTCACCTGTGGCGGCCAAGCCACCATCCCCATGGTCGCCGCCGTCGCGAGCGTCGTTCCCGTACGCTACGCCGAAATCGTGGCTTCGATCAGCAGCAAGTCAGCGGGGCCCGGGACCCGCGCCAACATCGACGAGTTCACAGAGACCACCGCCGACGCCATCCAGAAGGTCGGCGGCGCGGAGGCAAGCAAGGCGCTCATCATTCTCAATCCGGCGGAGCCGCCTTTGCTCATGCGCGATACAGTCTTCACTCTCACCGCCGATGCCGACCGAGACGCCATCCAAAAGGCTGTCGCCGAGATGGTGCAGAAGGTGCAGAGCTATGTGCCCGGCTACCGCCTCAAGCAAAATGTTCAATTCGATGAGATCACCACACCCGTCAACGTGCCCGGTATCGGTGAGTTCACCGGCCTGAAGACAAGCATTTTCCTCGAGGTGGAGGGCGCCGCCCACTACCTGCCCGCGTACGCCGGAAACCTCGACATCATGACGTCGGCCGCCCTGCGAGCCGCCGAAACCATCGCGCTCCGCGCGCAGAACCAGGAGGAGGCGGCATGACCTCGTTCGACCCCACCACAGACACGCTTTTCATCTCCGACGTCACCCTGCGCGACGGCAGCCACGCGGTTCGACACCAGTACAGCGTGACCAACGTGCGTGAGATTGTCACGGCGCTCGACAAGGCCGGCGTGGACAGCGTCGAAGTCGCCCACGGCGACGGCCTGAACGGTTCGAGCGTCAACTATGGTTTCGCCGCCCACTCCGACGTGGAGCTCATCGAAGCGGCCGCCGAAGTTGCAGAGGACATTGCGATCGCCACCCTGCTGCTACCCGGTGTCGGCACCATCCACGACCTCAAGCGTGCCGCATCGGCCGGGGTCAGTTATGTCCGCGTTGCCACGCACTGCACCGAGGCGGATGTTTCGGCGCAACATATCGCGACCGCTCGCGAGCTGGGACTGAACACCACTGGCTTCCTTATGATGAGCGCACTGACAACCCCGACCGAGCTCGGGAAGCAGGCCAAGCTCATGGAGAGCTACGGCGCACAGTGCGTATACGTCGTGGACTCAAGCGGTGGGCAAACAATGGATGATGTGATCGACCGCGTCAACGCTCTGCGCGACGCACTTGACCCCGCCACCGAGATTGGCATTCACGCGCACCACAACCTCTCCCTCGGCGTCGCAAACTCGGTCGCCGCCGTCAAGGCTGGCGCGAACCGCGTGGACGCCAGCCTGACCGGCATGGGCGCGGGCGCAGGAAACGCACCGCTTGAGGCCTTCATCGCCGTCGCCGATAAGCTCGGCTGGAACCACGGCACCGACCTCTTCGCCCTTATGAATGCCGCCGACGACATCGTGCGGCCACTGCAGGTACGGCCGGTGCAGGTCGACCGCGAAACACTGAGCCTGGGCTATGCAAATGTGTACTCGAGCTTCCTGTTGCATGCCGAGGCGGCCGCTGCCAAGTACGACATGTCCACCATGGAGATTCTGCTCGAGCTCGGTGCGCGTAAAATGATCGGCGGCCAGGAAGACATGATTGTCGATGTGGCACTCGACCTGCTCGCCAGGAAAGAAGCAGAGGCGGCCGCATGAGCACCGCCAGTTCGGCCGCGTTGGGCGATGCGTTGCTCGAGGTGTACGCATCGCGCGTGCCTTTAGCCCCGCTCACTGCCACGCATCCCGACCTGAGCGTCGAAGATGCCTATGGTGTGCAGTTACATCAGGTAGCAGCCTGGAGGGCAGCCGGCCGCACGGTCGTGGGCTTCAAGGTCGGGCTCACCTCGCTCGCGATGCAGGAGCAGCTTGGCGTCGACCAGCCCGATTTTGGACACCTCTTCGATGACATGGTGCTCGACGCGTCGGCGCCAATCAGCCTGCGCGATTACATCGCGCCGCGTATCGAGCCTGAGATCTCTTTCGTGCTGAAGAAAGATCTCAGGGGGCCAGGGCTTACAGCGGCGGATGTGACGGATGCTGTCAGTCACGCGGTCATCTCGCTTGAGATTATTGACTCCCGCATTGCTGACTGGAAGATAAAACTGGCTGACACGATCTCCGATAACGCGTCCTCAGGGGCGCTGCTCCTCGGTGCTGATGAGATCGCACACGTTGACGTTGATCTGGCGGCCATCGAGGTCTCTTTGCTGCGTAACGCCGAGCTTATGGCCACAGGTCTTGGCGCAGCGGTGCTCGGACATCCAATAGAGGGTGCAGTCTGGCTCGCAAACACTTTCGGGGCACTCGGGCAGACGCTGGAGGCCGGATCGATAATCATGGCGGGCTCGATCACGGCCGCCGTGGCTATCGTTCCCGGCGACACCATCACCGCTGACTTCGGCACCCTGGGCAGTATCACCGCCAGCTTCACGGAGTGACCGACACCAGATAGACCCGCCGAGCCGCTCCGTCACCTCCGACGCGAGCGGTTAGGCCATTTAAACGGTGCCGGTCAATGACCGCGGGAGCACCCGTGCGGGTTCACCGTGGGCGGGCCGTACGTCTCCCACCGCCACGCTGTGGGTCGCGCGCAGTATGCCAGGGACCGCACATGTCACACGTTGCTCTCGCCCAGCAGACGCCTGGAGCGGGAAAGGGCGGGTCGACACGGCTGTGTCGACCCGCCCTTCGGACGGATTCTGATATCGATGGATCCCTATGCCGGCACTGCGACTGGACGCACGGAGTCTGACTCGAGCGCCTTCCCGCGCGTCTCGGGCAGGAAGCAGAACACAAGGATCGCCGCGACCAGGTAGAAGACGGCGGTGCTTCCAAGCGCTACGGCGGGGCCGAAAGCGATCAGCAGGAACCCGACCATTGCCGGAGCGAGGGCGCTGATCGCACGGCCGGTGTTGTAGATGAAGCCTTGCGCAAAGGCTCGAATCTCGGTCGGGAACAGCTCGGCGAACGTCGGGCCGAAGCCGCTGTAGAAACCCGTTCCGACGAAAGCCATGAGTGCACCAAAGATGATGACTGGCACATCGCCCTTGACCAGCATGAAGACTGGAACCATGGTCGCCGCAGCGATGAAGAAGGAGATGAAGGACTTGCGGCGACCGATCCGGTCGGAGATGTAGCCAAAGCTGACGAAGCCGGCAGCTGCCCCGACCTGCATCAGGATGATCCACGTAGTTGACTTCAGCAGGTCGAGCCCCTGCCCGCCGTCTGCGACCGGGCTGGCAAGGTAGCTCGGGATCCAGGTGAAAAGACCCCAGTAACCGCACGATGCGGCGGCAGTGAACCCGAGGCAGGTGAAAACGGCCTTCGGGTGCTCGGCGAATAGTTTCTTCACGGCGCCCTTCGCGCTGACGCGCTCTGTCTTTTTCCAGATCTCCGGCTCCTCCGTGTTGTAACGCACCCAGAAGGCAAAGAGAGCTGGGATGACCCCCGCGAAGAAGGCCCAGCGCCAGCCGCCCAACGGGATCACGATCGCGGCTACGATCGCGGCGAGCGCATAGCCGGCAGCGAACGCACTTTGCACCCAGGCCATGACCTTGCCTCGGTGGCGGGCGGGCCACGTCTCGGATACCAGCGCCGCTCCAGCGCCCCACTCGCCCCCGACACCGAGCCCGACAATGATTCGGAAGACCAGCAGCATCTGGAGGTTCGGGGCGAAACCACAAAGAAGTGTTCCGATCGAGTAGCAGAGAATGCTGAGCATCATCGACTTGGTGCGACCAATACGGTCCGCAAGGAACCCGAATACGATGCCGCCGAACGCTGAGGCGATGAGAGTGCCCGATGCCACCAGGCCGGCAGCGCCGGCATCGGCGTTAAATTCCGCGATCACGTATGTGATGACGAACGAGAAGATCATGAGATCCATCACGTCGAGCATCCAGCCCGTGTAGGCAGCGGCAAACGCTCGCCACTGGTTCTTGGTCGCTCCGCGATACCACGGACCGCTCGGGGTCTGGGTTGGGGCCGGTGATGACATGTGACTCTCCTTTGATGTCGTGACGCACCACGTCATGGGCATGCACATCGTGCTCTCTGCGTACAGAAGCGTGCATCATTTCGAGCGCGATGTCAATAAATTGTCTCGATAGGCAAAAGATGTATATTGGTGAGCGAGACATAAGCCGGAGCGGGTCTCTCGAGATGGAGGATAATATGGCCATGGTGACGCGGACGCTGATGCTTCACGAAGACGTGATACCGCCGGACACTCAGCCTGTCTACCTTCACGGTGGGCCCCGAGCAATCTATGTGCGTGACGGCTCCGTGCACCTCGACAGTGACACGGCGTCGCAATACCTTTCCGAGGCGAACGGCATGGTGACGACCGGTCAGATCACCGTTCGCGGCGGCGCAAGCGGCGCCAGGCTGTGGCGGTGGGATCTTGTTGAACCAGAGTTCGCGGACCGCCCGCACACGCTGCATTCCGCGCCGGCGACAACCTCGGAACTCAAGATGCAGGCCGAATACGATCTCGACCCCCGGTTCGGCTTGCTCATGCGCCTCGACCGGGTCACCTTTCCGCCGGGCGGCACTGCATGGACGCATCAACACCAAGGTCCGGGCATCCGCATCTGTCAGAACGGCGAGATCACGATCGATACCGAAGGAGTCAGCACCACCTACCGATCGGGCGAAGCCTGGTCGGAGATGGGCGTCATCCCGGTCCTGGCCCCCACGACGCCCAAAAACAGCACCACGTTCATCCGCTGCTTTCTGCTGCCCGCTCATAACCGCGGGGCGTCGTCGTTTCGGCTGGTACTACCCGAGGACCGCGACAAATACAACACCCAGAGCTACCACGTTTTCAGCGAACGAATGCTTGACTCGGTCTACTGAAGCAATGCGTCTCGGCGAGCGAGACCTGCGTAATGAAGGGTACAGAGATGACAGCCGGAACAACTTTCGACCCCCTTGCCGCTGATCCAGCGTCTATCACCGCGTTGCGCATCATCGAAGCCATGCTTGACGGGACTGGAACGAGCGGCGTATCGGAGATCGCCGCACGCATAAACCTGCCCAAGGCACGGGTTCACCGTCACCTCGCGCAGTTGCGCGCTGCCGGCTACGTGCAACACGATCCGAAGACACGGCGGTATGAGCTCGGCTGGCGGCTGTCATTGCTCGGCAACCGTATCGCTTCGCAGGCCAGCGCCGTCATCGTCGCTAAGCCGCGTATGGAAGAGCTGCGCAACGAAGTCAACCAGACCATCGTCTTCTCCCAAATCAGCGAGACAAGTGTCGTGGTCATGGATGTGCTTCCCGGTAACTCTCCCATGGACATCCTTTTTCACCCGGGAACGACTTTCGGGTTCAACGCCGCCGCACAGGGAAAGATCGCTCTCGCATTCGGATCGCAGGAACTGCTCAGCGCGTGGGAACAACTGGAGCTTGAGCTGCGAACCCCTCAGACCATCATCGACCGCGCTCGACTGGACGAGGAGATCGCGGAGGCGCGCCGACGGGGCTGGGCTTCTGCCCCCGAGGAGACCTATCTGGGGGTCAACGCGATCGCCGCCCCCGTGCGCGACTCGAAAGGTGCCCTGGTCGGCACGCTTGCCATCATTGGGTCGGTGCATTACCTGCCGGATCCGCCCGAACAGGCGGTCATTGAGGCGCTGCTGACCGCATCCGCCCGGCTCTCGGCAGACTTCGGCTTCGAACAATCCGGCGACGCCGGTACCTACTCCACTGAAATCGAGGAACCCTAATGCCCATCGTGCAAATCAGCATTGTGAAGGGTCGCGACCGCGACAAAGTCACGCAGTGCATCAAGAATGTCGCCCAGACCATAGCCACTACACTCGACGCGCCTCTGGCGAGCGTTCGTGTCATGGTCAACGAGATCGAACCTGATCATTTTGCGGTCGGGACGACCTTGAAGAGCGAATCCGTGGTCCCGACCCAACCTCCTTCGGCTAGCCCAGCCGAGGCGAGGCGAACGGAATGGACCATCGAAACCGCCGCGTGTCACCTGCTCGACGCGGAAGCCGAGCGTCGGGAGATCACGCGCATCACCGATGAGTGGCCCGAGCTGGACATTCCTACCGCGTACCACGTGCAGGAGGCGATCATTCGCGACAAAGTTGCCCATGGGGATACGGCAGTGGGGGTCAAGCTGGGCCTAACGTCCCGTGCGAAGCAGAAGCGAATGGGCATCGACTCCCCGCTGACGGCCGTCATCACCGACCGCATGCACCTCGAAACGGGCGTCCCTGTCGATCTGGAGCGGTTTATTCACCCTCGGATCGAGCCGGAGATCGTCTTCACGATGGCAGAGGACTTACGCGGGCCTGGAATCACGGCCGACATCGCGATGGCAGCCGTCGGCGAGGTGCGTGCCGGTTTCGAGGTAATAGACAGCCGCTACCAGAATTTCAGCTTCGCGCTGCCCGACGTGATCGCTGACAATGCATCCTCTGCCGGCTTCTACATCGGCGGAATAGCCCGCGATCCCGCCGGGCTGGACCTGGCCCTCGAGGCGTGCGTCGTACGCGTCAACGGGGAGGTCGTCGACACCGCCACGGGTGCCGCCGTGCAGGGTCACCCCGGCGAGGCGCTTGCATTGGCCGCGAACTCCCTTGCGGCCCGTGGCCACTACATCAAGGCCGGGGACACCGTGCTGACCGGCGGATTGACTGACGCCGTCTTCATCAACGCCGGCGACGAGATCTCTGTCCAGTTCACCAACCTGGGGTCGATTGTCGTCACCGCATAGACCGGACTTCTAGAGCCTCACAACACGCACGGCCAGTAAAACGGCTACTGAGAGGCCCGGGCCCGCAGGACCCCGTGGGTTCGGGCCTCTTTGTGCCTTCGCTCGAACGAGCCCGCACCGGGCGGCGAGATATACACCGCGCGTACGGAGGACGACAAACCGCTGACGTTCCTCGTCAAGACCGATGCGCGCACGCCCGGCTGGTACCCAGACCCCGAAACAACGGGTTCTGCGCGGTGGTGGGACGGCAACAGCTGGGCTGCACAGGCCCGAGCTCTGGACACCGCCGGGCAGCCCGCGCCGACGACGAACAGCAGACCTGCAGCATCAAGCCTCCGACAGAGCAGCCGCTCCATCTTTGAACTCGGGAAGGCCGACGCACGGGACCTCGCGCAACACCTAACCTCGGAAAATGTAGAACTACGCGCCGTCATCGATAAGCACGGTTCAGGGCAGCGTGTTTCTTGGCGCCGCATTGGCGTTGAACCGTCGCCTCAGGCTGTAGAGCGAAACAACGCTCGCCGTTGGAACGAGCGACGGCGTCATTTACCGGCGCCGACGCCTCAGCGGCGGCTGTGGAGGAAGCGGGTGCGACCAACGGTCCGCGTCAACTAGCCTGGGCAGACGCCGACGTCGGCGGCCTTACGAAGCGCTACTCGGATGGCGACCCGTCTGACGGCTCCGGGTTCGAGCGAAAGGTCATCGATCCCGTCGATTGCCACGGCCAGTGGGGTGTCGCCGAGGTTACCGACTATCCCCACCGATTCGCCGCTGGCGCCATCCGTGAGAACGGCGAAGCCGACGAGAGCAGGGTGGTCTGCGGTTAGAGGAACGACCGTGCCGCCCGAGAGCTCAGCGATCCAGCCGAGCACCTCGCCAGCAGCGGTGACGCGCCCGACTCCATCGATGAGCCCTCGCGTCCCGGAGGTCTCGAAGTAGGACACCGACTCCACTCCGGCAACGGCAAGGGCGGCGACACTGGCGAGCACCCATGCGCCGAGCGACGACGCGCTCTGCCGGCGGTCGGTCGCGCCGGCGACAAGCTCCGCCCCAAACCCGTCGTCGAGGGTGTCCGAGGTCGGGACCTGGGGAGCGGACGTCGCCACCGCGTTGAAACGGGCGGCGAGCGTGATCGGACCGACGTGCAATGAGCGGTCATGCGCGATGGCGCAAGCGTCCTCCACGACGATGCGTTGCATGGCGATGGACTCCACGAGCTGGTGGCCGCCCCGGTCATGCATGAACGGAGTCATGCTGAACGCCAGTGATCCGCCCCACCGCTCCAGCCGGTCGGCATTCCGGTTCAGCTCGGTGAAATGAGCGCGAGTACCGCCGACCAGTTCGGCCCCGATCCCCCGAGCGTCCAGAAGGCGCTGCACGTCGGCGAGCAGTTCCGGCTCGGAGAGGTGGGTCAGGCGGGAGAAGGCACCGATCCGGGCGAGCTCGATTCCCGCGTCCCGAACGCGATCCAACACGGACGCGGCTTGCGCGTGGCTGTCGAGGATGAGTCGCAGGTCGAGGGGGCGCCTGCCGGACTCCGTAACCGCACGGTCGAGCACGGCCTGCCAATTGGCGGTGCCCGGGTCGAGCTCACAGACTAATGGCCCGAACGCCGGAGGGATCGGCTGACCGGTGATAGCGCCGCTCGACACGGATGTCGACACGACCGGCACTCGCACGGTGGCATCCGCATCGCCGAACGATCCCTTCACTCGCGTCGGCGTATCCGTCATGTCCGGTGCGCTGCAGCCGGTTGACGCGCAGCGTAGCTCGACAGCTTGATCGACGACGGTTCCCGGTGCGAGCTCGACGGGGAAGGGCTTCGACAGCGGCGTCGAGTAGATCTTGAAAGAGGCGTCGGTCCAGTTGCGCTGGTCCTCCATTTCGAAGACATCGCCGGAGAAACGGAGGACGCTGTCGACGGCGGTACCGTTCTGGACATCGGACCGCCAGGACAACCCCCGGATATCGCGTGCTGGCTGGTGCGGCGAAATTCGCTTGGGAAACACCGCGTGCTCCGCAGACCCGTCGGGGTGTTCGACAGTGAACGGCTGCCCGGCCAACCCCGGCGGATGCAGAACGATGAGGCCCAGCCGGTTGCGGCGGAATCGGGCGGTCGCCTCCACCCGGGCTCGCACGCGGAGCGTCGAACCCTCGATCCCAATCGTGAGGGTCCACACACCGACGCCGTCGTCCAAGCCTGCACGCCCGGACAGCGTGAGCTCGGACCGGTCGCCGACGGTATGGAAACCGGCGGCCGGGTCGCTGCTGTCCAGGTGCATTAGGAGGGTGCCCCAGTCCTGGTCGCGGACGACGAGGCGGATGCTCCGAACGACGAGCACACCGTCGTAGACGATATCGTCGATCTCAGGACCGCGGAGCGTCACCGACCACGGGCCGATGACGAGCGTCTGCGCGCTCGCTTCCCGTTCCAGCAGGAGATCGGCGGGCGGGCGATTCATCCCCGGGTAGTCACGACTTGCGCTCAAAATCTCCATAGTCACGATTGGCCTACAGCGTTGTCATGCCACCATCGACGCGGAAGAGGGCGCCGGTAGCGAAGGAAGATTCGTCGCTCGCGAGGTAGACCATGATCCCCTCGACGTCTTCAGCCTGACCGGCACGCCCGATGGGGATGCGCGACACGATCGCGGCGCGTGCCTCGGCGTCGCCGGAGATGGTGGTGACGAGGGGAGTCTCCGTGTAGCCGGGCACGACGGTGTTTACACGGATGCCGTCGGCGGCGTAGGCGGCAGCGACGGTGCGGCCGAGCCCGTGGATGCCGGCCTTGGACGAGGAATAGGCGGTGAAGTCGCGGCCTTCGCCATTTAACCCGGTGGGACTGCCGGTGAGGATGACGGAGCCACCGCGTCCGAGCATCGCGCGAACCGCGTGCTTCACGGTGAGGAAGGTCCCGGTGAGGTTGATGTCGATCGTGCGCTTCCAGGCCTCGAGAGAAAGGTCGGCGATCGGAGCGTCCTGGCCGAACAGCTGGACGCCAGCGTTGGCCACGACCACATCGGGGGCACTGCCCGACTCCACGAGCGCGGCGAACCCCGCCTCCACGCTGGACTCGTCAGAGATGTCGAGTTGAAGGGCGATGGCCTGGGGGAGAGCCGCGGCGACCGCTGTGGCTGCGTGCAGATCGCGATCCGAGACCACGACGGACGCCCCTTCCCGGGCGAACCGTTCGGCGATGGCCCGGCCGATGCCGGACCCCGCTCCGGTTACGAGCGCTGTCTTGCCCTGCAGTCGTTTCGTCACGTGCTCCATCTCCTTCGGTCAATGCCGCTCAGCCTAGTTCTGCGCGCTGGCAGCGCCGGCGGGCTCTACGACATATTAGAAGCAAAAGAGACAAACCGGTTGACCAAT
>NZ_JAODMP010000005.1 GCF_025464835.1 Mycetocola sp.
GATCATCTTCAGAATGACGTCGAACGGGTGGTCGTCAACGGCCGCCAGATCGGATACGTCCACCACGTCAAACCGGTCTACGTAGCGCTCTGCGGCCCCGACCTCGCCCGCGCGGTCGAGGTCTCCCAGAAGCTGACCCTGGACCAGAGCATCAGAGATCTTCTCAACACGGTCCCCATCGAGGTCATCGACCCACGTTTGGCGCAGCGCGCCTGAAAAAAGTCGTGGTCGGCGGATACCGGGGGCACGGCATCCGCCGGCCAGGACGCTCGGGCCATCGCGCGCCTGAGAAACACCCATCAGCGCAAGGCCTTGATGCCTCTGTGCGACCGGCGTAGCGTCGCCCCATGACGAACAACGTGAACAACGACGATTACGTCGAGCCAGTCGTGCCCGCCGACGAATACCACGGACGTGAACCCGCTGTGCTGCCGAGGGGCGACGACGACCACAACGCGGACTACACGACGACCGGCGACCCCATCGATTCCCCCGATCACCTCGCCGAAGAAGGCCGCCTGCACGCCACCACCGGTAACCCGCTGACCGGTGAGGACGACGCTGAGGTGGGTGTCGACTACACGACCCCAGGCAACCCGATCACCTCCGCCCAGCACGAGGCCGAGGAGGAGATCCCGCACGCGACGCCCGGGAACAACTCGGCTATCCCTGAGAACTGAGCGCAACCTCTTCGCCGGGCCACGACGCCGCGCGTTCCGGCGACGCCGTGCCGCCATACATGGACATACCGAGCGAGGTTCACGCGCCGACTGGGACCAGGATCGCCGCTACTGCTAGCCTCCGAGGGGTACAACGGCAGAGAGAAAAGACCCGAATGGCTCACCGATTCACCAAACTGGCGACGATGGTCGCGGCATCCGCCCTGCTTCTAACCGGATGCGCAACCGGTTCATCCGAGGCAGATGAACCAACGACACTGTCGTTCCGGCTGTGGGACGAGACCGTCGCAGAGGCGTACGAGGAGTCCTTCGCCGCCTTCGAAAAGAAGAACCCGGACATCACGGTCGAGGTGAACGTCGTCACATGGGCCGATTACTGGACGCAACTGCGCACGGACGTCGCCGAGAAGGCGGCGGACGACGTGTTCTGGCTCAACAACGCGTACTTCGGCGCCTACGCCGACGCCGGCAAGCTCGTGGACATCAGCGCCTTGTTCGGTGAGAAGTCCACCGGCATCTGGGAGCCCAGCATCGTCGAACAGTTCACCAGAGCCGACACCCTTTGGGGTGTGCCGCAACTGTACGACGCCGGGATCGCCGTCTACTACAACACGGCACTGCTCGAGAAAGCGGGGATATCGCCGGATGATCTCGAAAACCTCGCCTGGTCGCCAGACGAAGCCCAGGACACCTACCTGCCGGCCGCTCGTGCCCTCACCCTCGACGCAGCTGGCGCATCCGCCTCCTCACCGAGTTTCGACGGCACCCCCGTTCAGTACGGCACGAACATCGCCTACGACACCCAGGCGATCCTGCTCCCTTTCATCGGCTCCAACGGAGGGGCCTTCCAGAATGGTGACCAGTTCGCCTTCTCAGACCCCAGGACGGTGCAGTCCGTCGAATACCTCGTGAATGCGATCAACACCGCCAAGGTGGCACCGTCGGCGTCAGAGACCAACGCGAATGGCGATTTCAGTCGGGACGCGTTCATCGGCGGCAAAATGGCGATGTTCCAGTCCGGGCTCTACAACCTCAAGAACGTGGCAGAGGGCGCCGAGTTCGAGTGGGGTGTTGCTTCGATGCCCAGCGGGCCGGCCGGCCGGGTGTCGGTGACGAACGGTGTCGTCGTAGCCGGCAACGCGGAGTCCGAGAAACAGGTGGCGATCGGCAAACTCCTCACCTGGCTTGGATCCGAGAAAGCGAACAGGTACCTCGGTGAATCAGGTGCCGCCGTTCCTGCCGTGACGAAGGCCCAGAAATCGTACTTCGACTTCTGGGAGAAGGAGGGCGTCTCCGTGCAGCGGTTCTTCGAGGTCGTCCAGGGTGAAAAGCAGATCCCCTCTCCCAAGGGGACGAGCTACGGCAAGGCATTCGAGGAGTTCGATCCGATCTTCCAGGAGATTTTCGCGGGCACAGTGAAGCCCGCAGTGGGCCTCAAGCAAGCGGAGGGCGCGGCGAACGCTGCCATCGCGGGCTGAGCTCGGGGCCAGCGTTCGCTGTTGCGCATGAATTCACTCGTTGTGGACGCGTTCACGCGGTGCGCCGAGTGTTCCGGTCCGAACTGCGTGAATTCGCACCGGACCGGCGGCGGGGCAGGCCCGCGTCGAGGAGGATCCGCGTCAGCAGCGGTGCCCGTAGGGCGTCACTCCACAGCCACCGGGACATCCCGTAGCCTGCCGCTCGCATCAGATCCTCACGCTTCTTCTCTGCCCACACGATCTCCTCGATCGACTGCCCCTGCGTGTATTCGGCGCGGGTGTACTTCGTAAAGCCGTCGAATTCGCCGAGCAGCCGGTGCTCAGGCCAGCCGACGTCCGCATGCCACAGCGTGCCGTAACGGTCGACGACGGGGTACTGAAGGACTGGAGCCGGAAAACCACAGAGGTGAATCTGCACACGGCTGGCTGATTCGCCCGGTGAGCCTGAGAGGTGCGAGGCGAACTGCACAGCCACGCGGGCGCGGGCGGTACCGGGAGCGCCATCGAGCGCGTCGATGCGGTCCAGGAGCGTTGCTCGGAGCCGGCCGGCGGCATCCGTGGTGTGTTCCTCCTTGACCGCGCCGGCGAACGCTCTGTCGAGCGTCGCAATGGCGGACATAAATCCCGACCGCCGCGCCAGGTCGAGCAGTGTGCGCACGCGGCTGGTCACCAGCACCCCATCGATCTCGGCGACATCGCCGTCGCTGAGGGGTGCGTTGTGCCAGATCACCCCTCCACCGGAACTGCGCCGCCGTCCGTCGGCGGTGAACACGTGCACCGCTTCGGGCCAGGCGCCGATGACGGGCAGATTCCAGATCGCCGCAGCCGATTCGAAGCCGAAGACGGCGTCGCCCTTGCGTGTATCGAGGACCGCCCGCATTCTCAGCAGGTGGCGTTCGCGGCCGGCGAGCTCGGACCAGACGGATGCCTCCGCATACACGCCGCGTCGGATGCTCGTCAGCGTTCCTGCTGCACGCGCGCGCCGAAGCGACCGGCCATCCGCGCCAACAAGCCTGTCCGATCGGGAGAGCTGGACGGCGTCGGGGTCGCGCAGGGGATCGATGCTCATGTCGTCCAGACTTGCGCGCGCTGCAGCATCCGCTCCTGTGCGAATGCAGGATGTGGATGTCTGCCCGATTGCGGCGCCGGTGTGGGGGAGTGGCGGTCCGTGCCGCCGGACCACCCGCTCCGGACGAGCTCACCCCCGGTGCGCCGGGTGCTTTTGTCCGCAGTGGGTGAAGAGGTGGCCGGGGTGGCTGATCCGAGGGGATGCACAGCCGCTCGCCGGATGCCTCCGGCTTGGTAGCGAGCTGCCACGCCGATCCGGTAAGCTACTCAGGTTGCCCGTGTGTGCGCATTCTGCTCCCGCGCGTCGCAACGATGCTAGAACCCTCCTGCCGCAGATCGTCTGCGGCCGTTCGAGTCCGAAGGAGGTGGGTTAGTGACGCATCAGTATGAACTCATGGTTATCCTCGACCCCGAGATTGACGAGCGCACCGTTGCTCCCAGTCTCGACAAGTTCCTCAATGTCATCCGCAACGATGGTGGAACCATCGACAAGGTTGACATCTGGGGCCGTCGTCGACTGGCTTACGAAATCAACAAGAAGACCGAAGGTATCTACGCCGTCGTCGACTTCACCGCGACGAGCGAAGCCACGGTCGAACTCGACCGCCAGCTGAAGCTGTCGGAGGCCGTCATGCGCACCAAGGTGCTGCGGGCCGAAGAAGCCATCGCTCTCGTCGAGTCCGAAGGCAAGCGCGCCGAGGAGAAGGCAGCCCGCAAAGCTGCTGCCACCAAGGCCAAGGTCGACGCCAAGCCCGCAGCGGCTGAGGCGAAGGCTGTCGCCGACGCAACGCCCGCAGCAAAGGACGCTTAGTCCCGATGGCTGGCGAGACCGTCATCACCGTGGTGGGTAACCTCACGTCAGACCCCGAGCTGCGTTACACGCAGAACGGCCTGGCGGTTGCCAACTTCACCATCGCATCCACTCCGCGTAACTACGACCGTGCGTCGAGCGAGTGGAAAGATGGCGAAGCACTGTTCCTGCGCGCGAGCGTTTGGCGTGAATTCGCCGAGCATGTCGCCGGATCGCTCACCAAGGGTAGCCGTGTCATCGCTACCGGGCGTCTGAAGCAGCGTTCGTATGAAACGAAGGAAGGCGAGAAGCGCACGTCGATCGAGCTCGAAGTAGACGAGATCGGTCCCTCGCTTCGTTACGCCACCGCACAGGTCACCCGTGCTCAGTCCTCCGGTGGAGGCGGCGGCCGCGGCCCCGCAGCCGTCCAGCAGGACGAGCCATGGGCGGCCAGCGCTCCGACGGCTGCTCCAGCCGGCGGCGCAATGGCATCAGGCTCCGGCGACAGCTGGAACACGCCCGGTTCCTACGGCGACGACACCCCCTTCTAAACACTTCTCTGCCAGGGAGGGAGCTTCGGTTCCCTCCGCGGCAATACACCTAAGGAAACTCATATGGCTGGAAAGTCTAGCGGCGCAAGCCGCAAGCCTGTCCGCGGTGGCAAGGGCGGCAAGCCGCTCGCTCCCGCGAAGGCGATCCGCGTCGGGGTCATCGACTACAAGGATGTCCCCACCCTCCGCAAGTTCATCTCCGAACGCGGAAAGATCCGCGCACGTCGCATCACCGGCGTTTCGGTCCAGGAGCAGCGCCTCATCGCACGTGCAGTCAAGAACGCACGCGAGATGGCACTGCTTCCATACGCCGGCTCCGGCAGGTAAGGAAACCGACATGTCAAAACTCATCCTCACCCACGAGGTCACTGGCCTCGGTACTCCTGGTGACATCATCGAGGTCAAGAACGGTTACGCACGTAACTACCTGATCCCGCAGGGCTTCGGCATTGCGTGGAGCCGCGGTGCTGAGAAGCAGGTCGAGCAGATCAAGGCCGCGCGTGCAGCGCGCGAGCTTGCCACCCTCGAAGAAGCCCAGGCGCTCAAGACGGCGCTCGAGAGCACCAAGGTCAAGCTTGCCGTCAAGGCTGGCGCAGAAGGCCGCCTGTTCGGTTCGGTCAAGACCACGCACGTGGCGGATGCCGTCGCGGCAGCCGGTCTCGGACAGATCGACAAGCGCAAGATCGAGATCTCCACCCCGATCAAGTCGGTCGGCCAGCACGAGGCGACCGTTCGCCTCCGCGAGGACCTCAGCGCAGTCATCACCCTCCAGGTGGTCGCTGCCAAGTAGGCACGCTTCATTCTGTGGCGACGGGCTCCGGCTCGTCGCCACAGGTGTTTAACGCGCGTTCCCTGCCGGGAAAAACGTGAGGAAAAATACAGCAGGATCGCTGTTTCGTATACCCCCCGACGGCGTCCCGTCAGGTCTTTTGTACACAGGCACACGACGCGCGACGCAAGCTTCAACAGGGAGTCGAAAGAGTTTCATCCCCACAGCCTGTGGAACACGGATTCCCTGGTCAGAGAAATTTTCTGTGTCGAAAATAGTTTGTTCTCCACAGCTTTCCCCACAGGTTGTGCACATCAGGTGCGGCGTTTCGCGCAATTCGTCCACAGAGTTATCCACAGGGCCATTTGTGCCAGGGGCGGCTTACTCATAGTGTGAGGCAGCGCAGGTTCCTACCGGCGTGAGCCGCCTCATCCGCTCACCGTGTCGGTGGTTGGGTATTGGCTTCATTGTGAGCATGACGGCCGTGCGCCGCCGGGTCGAACCGGCCCGCCGCTGAAGGAGGATTTTGCGTGTCGATCGCCCATCTCGGTCTCTCCGACCAGACTCCGGCCGGTGAAAACGGCGGTGAGTACCGGGCCGACCGCACTCCGCCGCACGACATGCTCGCCGAGCAGTCGGCCCTCGGCGGGATGCTCCTCTCCAAGGATGCTGTCGCCGACGTCGTCGAGTCGGTTCGCGGTGTCGACTTCTACATTCCCAAGCACGAGATCATCTTCGATGCGATCCTCTCGCTCTACTCGCACGGTGAACCGACCGACGTCATCACCGTCACCGACGAACTCATCAAGACCGGCGAGCTGTCCCGCGCCGGTGGCGCCGACTATCTGCACACGCTGACCCGGCTCGTGCCGACGGCGGCAAACGCCGGGTTCTATGCGTCGATCGTCGCCGAACGGGCGCTCCTTCGCCGTCTGGTGGAGGCCGGAACCCGCATCGTCCAGATGGGGTACGCGGGTGAGGGTGAAGTTCTCGACCTGGTGAACACCGCACAGGCAGAGATCTACGGGGTGACCGGATCCACCACCGCTGAGGACTACGTCGCCCTCAACGAGGCAGTCGGCACGGCTTTCGAGGAGATCGAGGCAGCCAACGGCACCGACGGCAAGATGGTGGGCGTGCCCACCGGATTCGCCGAGATGGACGACCTGACCAACGGCTTCCACGGCGGCCAGCTCATCATCGTCGCAGCGCGGCCCGCCCTGGGTAAGTCGACCCTCGCACTCGACTTCGCTCGCGCGGCGTCGATCGGCAACGACCAGCCATCCATCTTCTTCTCGCTGGAGATGGGGCGAAGCGAGATCGCGATGCGGCTACTCGCGGCTGAAGCATCCGTACCCCTGCAGAGCATGCGCAAGGGCACCGTCGATCAGCGCGACTGGAACAAGCTCGCCGCGGTTCGCGGTCGCATCAACGACGCACCGCTCTACATCGATGACAGCCCCAACATGACGCTCGTCGAGATTCGGGCGAAGTGCCGCCGGCTCAAGCAGAGGGTCGGGCTCAAGCTCGTCGTCATTGACTATCTGCAGCTGATGACCTCCGGTAAACGGGTCGAGAGCCGCCAGCAAGAGGTGTCCGAATTCTCCCGAGCGCTGAAGCTGCTCGCCAAGGAGCTCCAGGTGCCGGTCATCGCCCTGTCGCAGCTCAACCGTGGCCCGGAGCAGCGAGCCGACAAGATGCCGGCCATCAGCGACCTCCGTGAGTCCGGATCGCTCGAGCAGGACGCCGACATGGTCATCCTGCTGCACCGCGAGAGCGCGTACGAGAAAGACAACCCACGGGCAGGTGAAGCGGACCTCATCGTCGCCAAGCACCGTAACGGCCCGACCAGAACCGTCACGGTCGCTTTCCACGGGCACTACTCGCGGTTCGCGGATCTGGCGCCTGCCTAGACACT